>CAZEDU010000001.1:0-95252 GCA_964511185.1 uncultured Myxococcaceae bacterium
TGAACGAGATGGTCTACAACCGCTGCGTCGGCACGCGGTTCTGCTCGAACAACTGCCCGTACAAGGTCCGCCGGTTCAACTACCTGAACTACACCGGCCACCGCGCGGCGGTTCAAAAGCTGATGGCCAACCCCGACGTGACGGTGCGCGCGCGCGGGGTGATGGAGAAGTGCACCTACTGCGTGCAGCGCATCGAGCGCGCCCGCATCGACGCGCGCATCGAAGGGCGCGACTTCGCGCCCGGCGAGGTGAAGACCGCCTGCCAACAGGCGTGCCCTTCGCGCGCCATCGAGTTCGGAGACTTGAACGACGAGGGCTCTGCGGTCGCCAAGCGGCACAAGGATCTGCGCCGCTACGACCTGCTGCACGAGCTCGGCACCCAGCCGCGCACCGTCTACCTCGCGCGCGTCCGCAACCCGCACCCCGACCTGGTGACGCCGTGAGCCCCGCGCGAACCGAGCTGCTCGAAGCGCACCCGTACATCGCCCCCGGCGCGACGGACCGCAGCATCAACGTCGAGCTGGTGTCGACCTTCCCGCGCCAGGTCACGCGCGCGTGGTGGGGGCTGTTCCTGCTCTCGCTCTTCGGCACCGGCCTGCTGGTGCTCGGCATCACCGTCACGCTCGCGAAGGGCATCGGCGCGTGGGGCAACAACGTGCCGGTGGGCTGGGCGTTCGGCATCATCCACCTGGTCTGGTGGATCGGCATCGGCCACGCCGGCACGCTCATCTCCGCCATCCTCCTGCTCTTCCAGCAGCGCTGGCGCACGTCCATCAACCGCTTCGCCGAGGCGATGACGCTGTTCGCGGTGATGTGCGCCGCGCTCTTCCCGGTGCTGCACCTGGGCCGCCCGTGGTTCGCCTACTGGGCGATGCCCTACCCGAGCACGCTCGCGGTGTGGCCGCAGTTCAAGAGCGCCCTGACGTGGGACGTGTTCGCGATCGCGACGTACTTCATCACCTCGCTCCTCTTCTGGTACCTGGGCCTCATCCCCGACTTGGCCGCGCTGCGCGACACCGCGACCAAGCGCGCGCACCGCATCGTCTACGGCATCTTCGCGCTCGGCTGGCGCGGCTCGGGCCGCCACTGGGCCGACTGGAAGATCGGCTACCTGCTCCTCGCCGGCATCTCGACGCCGCTCGTGCTGTCGGTGCACAGCGTGATCAGCTTCGACTTCGCCACCTCGGTGATTCCGGGCTGGCACGCGACCATCTTCCCGCCGTACTTCGTCGCCGGCGCCGTGTTCCAGGGCATGGCGATGGTGCTGACGGTGCTGGTGCCGGCGCGCAAGTACTTCGGGCTCGAGAACGTCATCACCCCGCGGCACCTCGACAACATGGCGAAGCTGACGCTCGCCACCGGCCTGATGGTCTCGTACGGCTACCTCTGCGAGCACTTCATCGCCTGGTACAGCGGCAGCGCGTACGAGCGCGCCATCTTCTTCAACCGCATGACCGGCTTCTACGCGCCGGTCTACTGGCTGATGTTGTTCTGCAACGTGGTGGTGCCGCAGGTCTTCTGGTGGCGCCGCGCGCGCACCTCGCCCGTCGCCCTCGTCGTCGCCTGCATCCTGGTGAACGTCGGCATGTGGTGCGAGCGCTTCGTCATCATCGTCACGTCGCTCGCGCACGACTTCATCCCTTCGTCCTGGGCCGTGTACCTGCCCACCTGGGTGGACGTGTGCATCTTCGTCGGCACCTTGGGCTTCTTCTTCATGATGACGCTGCTCTTCCTGCGCTTCGTGCCATCGGTCGCCGCGAGCGAGGTGAAGGAGCTGAACCACGAGCTCCAGCACGGCGCGCGCGCCACCGCCGCGGAGGCGCCGCAATGAGCGCCTACGTGCTCGGACAGTTCGCCCACGCCGACGCCTGGCTGAAGGCCGCGCGCCGGCTCACCGAGGCGAAGCTCGGCGAGGTGGACCTCCACTCGCCGTACCCGGTGCACGGCGTGGAGGACGCGCTCGGCCTCAAGCGCTCGCCGGTGCCGTTCTTCGCGGGCCTGGCCGCGTTGCTCGGCGTGCTGAGCGGCTACGCGCTGCAGTACTACGCCAACGTCTACGACTACCCGCTGAACGTCGGCGGCCGCCCGCAGCACTCGCCGCCCACCTTCATTCCCATCACCTTCGAGGTGGGCATCCTCTTCACCGCGCTCACTCTCTTCGGAGTGCTGCTCTGGCGCATGCGGCTGCCGCGGCCGCACCACCCGGTGTTCGAGGTCGACGCCTTCCGCCGCGCGCTCACCCACGAGCTGTGGCTGTCGGTCGCGACCGAGCCGACCCGGCTCGACGAGGCGAAGCGGCTCCTCTCCGAGGCGGGCGCGGATCAGGTCTCGGTGGTGGAGGTGACGCCGTGAGGCGCTGCGCCGTCGCCTGGGCCGCGCTGCTCCTGGGCTGCCAATGCCAGGACCAGGCGCTGCACCGCATGCAGGACCAGCCCAAGGGGCTCTGGTACGAGGCGAGCGAGGTGTTCGCCGACGGGCGGGTGATGCGGCCGCCGCCGCCCGACACCGTGTCGCGCCAGTGGGTCGCGCGCGGCGGGCTGCTCCCCAACGGCCGCGCCGCGGGGCCCGACGCCGGCTACGTCGACCAGCTGCCGGTGCCCTGGTCGATGCCGCTGCTCCAGACCGGGCGCAAGCACTTCGACATCTATTGCGCCGCCTGCCACGGCCTCGACGGCAGCGGCCACAGCCTGGCCTCGGAGAACATGGCGATCCGGCGGCCACCTTCGCTCATCGCCCCGGCGGCGGACGGCGGCACCGAGGGGCGCGACCCCACGCGCTTCAGCTTGGGCTACCTCTACGAAGTGGTGGCCGACGGCTACGGCGTGATGCCGCCGTTCGGTCCGTTCCTCACCCCCGAGGAGCGCTGGGCGGTCGCGGCGTACGTGCGGGTGCTGCAGCGCAGCCAGAACGCCTCGCTCGACGCGGTGCCGCGCGAGGAGCGTCAGCGGCTCGAAGGAGGCGGCCGATGAACGCGCCCCTCGAACGCTTCACCGGCGGCGCGCGGCTGATGCGGTTCAGCGCGGGGGCGGCGCTGCTCGGCCTGGGGCTCTGGGGCCTGGGGCTGTGGCGCGAGCCGGCGCGCGCGCTCTTCGCCTACCTGTTCTCGTTCGTGTTCTGGGTCTCGCTCGCGCTCGGGGCGCTCTTCCTGCTCGCCATCTTCCACGCGTCGAAGGCGCGCTGGCCGGTGGTGCTGCGGCGGATGATCGAGACCCTCGCGCTCGGGTTGATTCCGCTCGCCGTGCTCTTCGTGCCCATCGGCCTGGGGCTTCCGCACCTCTACAGCTGGGTGAACCCCGAGGCGCGCTTCAGCGGCCACGCGCTGCACCTCCTTCACGAGAAGCACGGCTACCTGAACGTGCCGGGCTTCCTCGCGCGCGCCGCCCTCTACTTCGCGGTGTGGATCGCCGTGGGCGTGCTCCTGCATCGGCTCTCCGCGCGGCAAGACGAGCACGGCGAGCTGATCGCCACCCAGCGCCAGCGGCGCCTCGGCGCGGGCGCGCTGCCTTTCCTGGCCATCACGCTGACCTTCGCCGCGTTCGACTGGCTGATGTCGCTGCACCCCAACTGGTTCTCCACCCTCTTCGGCGTCTACTACTTCGCGGGCGCGTTCCTGGGCGCCGTCTCGGTGCTCACCTTGGTGACGCTGCTCGCGCGCGGCCCGAACCTCTACAGCGCGCTCGTCACGCCGGCGCACTGGCACAACCTGGGGAAGTTCCAGCTCGCGTTCGTCTCGTTCTGGGCCTACATCGCGTTCTCGCAGTACATGCTCATCTGGATCGCCAACCTCCCCGAGGAGGTGGTCTGGTTCCTCGAGCGCACGCGCGGCGGGTGGCGGTCCTACAGCGTCGCGCTGGTGGTGGTGCACTTCGTCATCCCCTTCATCGTCCTGCTCTCGCGGCGCGTGAAGCTGCGGGCGCGCGCGCTGGCGCTCATCTCGACGTGGCTGCTCGTCGTCCACGCGCTCGACCTCTACTGGCTGGTGCTGCCGACGCTCCACCCGGATGGGCCGCGCCCGTCGTGGATGGACCTGGCCGCCTTCATCGGCGTCGGCGGCGTCTGCGTCGCCTTCTGCACCTGGCGCCTGCGCGGCCAGTACACCGCGCCCATTCGCGATCCGTTCCTCGCCGACTCCCTCCACTACGTGCAGCCATGAGTCAGCTCACCGAGCGAGATCCCAACAACCTCGACGCGACCGGCCCCGTGGCGCGCGAGATTCCAGCGCGCGAGGTGCTCGCCGGCGGGCTGATGACGCTCGGCCTGTTCGCCTTCATCGTGCTCGCCACCGAGCTGCTCCTCCACCAGCCCATCAAGCCCGGGCCGCGCGACGTGACGCCGCGCCCGGCGAAGCTGGGACAGCCGGAGATCGGCATCGTCAACCAGGAGCTCTTCGAGCAAGACACGCGCGCCGAGCAGACCCGTCAGGCGCAGCGCCAGCGCCTGTCGACCTACGGCTGGGTGGACCGCGCGCGCGGCACCGTGCACGTGCCCATCGAGCGCGCGATGGAGCGCGCGGTGGAGGAGCTCGGCCCATGACCGCCTTCGTCCTCGCGCTCGCGCTCGCGTCGAGCCCCGCGCCTCCTCCTGAAGCCGTGCTGAACGACGTCGACGTGATTGAACAGCTCGGCGCCCAGGTCCCGGGCGGCCTCACCTTCGTGGGGCCGGAAGGGCCGGTGCGGCTCGACTCGCTCTACGGCCGCGACAAGCCCATCCTGCTGCTGCTCACCTACGGCCGCTGCCCGTCGCTGTGCGGGCTCACCCTCAACGGCCTGGTGGGCTCGCTCAAGCGCACCTTCCTCTCGCTCGAGAAGGACTACCTGGCGCTCACGGTGAGCCTCGACCCGCGCGAGACGCCCGAGAGCGCGGCGAAGCGCCAGCGCGGCCACCTGCAGGCGCTCGGCCGGCCGGAGGCCACCGCCGCTTGGCCTTTCTGGACCGGCACCCGCGAGCGCATCGACGCGCTCGCCGACGCGGTGGGCATTCGCTACGTCTACGACGCCCAGAGCGACCAGTACGCGCACCCGTCGGTCGTGGTGCTGCTCTCGCCGGAAGGCCGCGTCGTCCGCTACCTGTACGGCATCCAGCTCGATCCGCGCGACCTGAAGCTCGCGCTCCTCGAGGCGGGAGAGGGCCGCGTCGGCACCACGCTCGACCGCGTGCTGTTGCGCTGCTACCGCTACGACCCGAAGGCGCGCGGTTACCTGCCGTTCGTGCGGGCCTACCTGCAAGTCGGTGGGCTCTTGGTGTTCGCCGCGCTGGCCGTGGCGCTGGGCGTGTTCTGGCGGCGGGAGCTGCGCAAGGAGCGCGCGCCATGAACGAGCTGCTCCGCCGCGTCCTGTTTCTGCCCGAGCAGGCGAGCCACTTCGCGCGCGAGCTCGATGGCCTGCATTACTTCGTCATCATCACCACGATGATCGCGTCGACCGCCATCGGCCTGACCGCGCTCGGGCTGTTCGTGCGGTTCCGCCGGCGCGACCCGATGCAGTCCACGCCGCCCATCTACCCGCGCTGGTGGATCGAAGCGCTCTTCATCGGCGTGCCGCTCGTCTTCTTCGTCGGCTGGTTCGCCATCGGCTACCGGCAGTTCGCCGCGCTGCGCGCACCGCCGCCCGACGCGATGGACGTCTACGTGATGGGCAAGCAGTGGATGTGGAAGTTCAGCTACCCCGACGGGCCGAGCGCCGTCGACGTGCTGCGCGTGCCCGAAGGCCGGCCGGTGCGGCTGCTCATCACCTCGCGCGACGTCATCCACTCCTTCTTCGTGCCCGAGTTCCGCATCAAGCAGGACGCGATCCCCGGCCGCTACACCGAGATCTGGTTCACCGCGACCAAGCCTGGCCGCTACCAGGTGCTCTGCGCCGAGTACTGCGGCACCAACCACTCGATGATGCGCGGCGCGGTCGAGGTGATGGCCCCCGAGGCGTACGACGCCTGGTGGCAGAAGGTCCGCCAGGGGCTGGTCGCGGCGCAGGACAGCGCCCGCTCGTTCGAAGAGGACGAGGCGCGCACCGAAGGCCTCGTCGCGCAGGGCCTGCGCGCCGCGAACGTCCACGGCTGCCTCAAGTGCCACACGCTCGACGGCACCGCGCACATCGGGCCCAGCTTCCTGAACCTGTACCTGCGGCGCACCCCGCTGCAGGACGGCCGCACCATCGTGGCCGACGAGGCCTACCTCACCGAGTCGATGATGGATCCGCTCGCCAAGATGGTGCGCGGCTACCAGCCCGTGATGCCGAGCTTCCAAGGCAAGCTCGCCGGCCCCGAGGCCGCGGCGCTGGTCGAGCTGATCAAGTCGCTGCAGAGCACGGACGCCGTGCGCATTGGCCCTCAGGAGCCCTTGTATGAACCCGTCCGCCGATAGCCCGACGCACGCGAGCTACTTGACGGACGGCACCACCGTCCGGTCCTGGCTCCTCACCATCGACCACAAGCGCATCGGGCTCATGTACCTGGTGCTGGTGGTGCTGTTCTTCTTCGTCGGCGGCCTGTTCGCGATGCTCTTGCGGCTCGAGCTCTTGACGCCCGGGCCCACCCTCATGAGCGCCAACGCCTACAACCGGGCGTTCACGCTGCACGGGGTGATCATGATCTTCCTGTTCATGATCCCCGCCATCCCCGCCGCCTTCGGCAACTTCATGCTGCCGCTGATGCTCGGGGCGAAGGACCTGGCCTTCCCCAAGCTCAACCTGCTCTCGGTCTACCTGTACCTGGCGGGGGCGCTGCTCGCCATCTGGGCGATGATTCACGGCGGCACCGACACCGGCTGGACCTTCTACACGCCCTACAGCGTGGTGACGCCGACGCGCGTCGCGCCCGTGCTGCTCGGGGCGTTCATCATCGGCTTCTCGAGCATCCTCACCGGGCTCAACTTCATCGTGACCATTCACACCTTGCGCGCGCCCGGGCTGCGCTTCATGCAGCTGCCGCTCTTCGTCTGGTCGCTCTACGGCACCAGCATCATTCAGCTGCTCGCCACGCCCGTGCTCGGGCTGGTGCTGCTGCTCATCGCGGTCGAGCACGTCTTCGGCTTCGGCCTGTTCGACCCCGCGCGCGGCGGCGACCCGCTCCTGATGCAGCACCTGTTCTGGTTCTACTCGCACCCCGCCGTCTACATCATGGTGCTGCCCGCGATGGGGGTGGTGAGCGAGGTCATCTCCTGCTTCGCGCGCCGCCTCGTCTTCGGCTACCGCCTGGTCGCGCTCTCCAGCATCGGCATCGCCGTGGTCGGCTTCTTCGTCTGGGGACACCACATGTTCGTCGCCGGCCAGTCGACCTTCAACGCCGGGGCGTTCGGCGTGCTGTCGATGTTCGTCGGCGTGTTCACCGCCATCAAGGTCTTCAACTGGACCGCCACGCTCTACAAAGGCGCGGTGCGCTTCAGCACGCCGTTCGCTTACGTCTGCGGCTTCCTCTTCTTCCTCGTCTTCGGCGGCATGACCGGCGTCGCCGTCGCCACCGTGTCGCTCGACGTCCACTGGCACGACACCTACTTCGTCGTGGCGCACTTCCACTTCATCATGGTCGGCGCCGTGCTGATGGCGTTCCTCGCCGGGCTGCACTACTGGTTCCCGAAGATGTTCGGCCGCTGCTACCCCGAAGGCTGGGGCTTGGTGTCGGCGGTGTTGATCATCCTGGGGTTCAACGCCACCTTCATTCCGCAGTTCCTGCTCGGCAACTTCGGCATGCCGCGGCGCTACTACTCGTACCCCGACCACTTCCAGGCGCTGAACGTCGCGTCGACCGCGGGCGCCTCGCTGCTCGCGTTCGGCTTCGTCCTCATCGCCATCTACCTCGCGCTGTCGCTGCGGTACGGGAAGGTCTCGGGCCCCAACCCGTTCCTGAGCGCCGGATACGAGTGGCAGACGTCGTCGCCGCCGCCCACCCACAACTTCGAACGACCGCCCGCGTTCGACCGGCCGCCGCACGACTACGGGGAGATGTCGGAGGTGGCCCATGCGCGCTGACGCACCGCTGGCGCATCACTTCGACTCGCTCGAGACACAACAGACCGCCGCCCGGTTCGGCATGTGGCTGTTCCTGACGACGGAAATCTTGCTCTTCGCGGGCCTCTTCGTCGCCTACGGCCTGTACCGCTACTTCTTCCCCGCCACGTTCATCGAAGGCAGCCACCACCTGCACACCGCCTATGGCGCGGTGAACACCGTGGTGCTGATCACCTCCAGCCTCACCGTGGCGATGGCCGTGCACTACGCGCGCACCGACCGCCCGCGGCTGACCGCGTGGATGCTCCTCTTGTCCATCGCCATGGGCTTCGCGTTCTTGGGCATCAAGGCCGTCGAGTACGGGCACCACATCCACGACGGCGCGCTGCCCGGGCCGTTCTTCCACCTCGAAGGCTTCCAAGCCCCGTACGGCGGCCTCTTCTTCTCGCTGTACTTCCTCGCGACCGGGCTGCACGCCATCCACGTCGTCATCGGCATGAGCATCCTCGCGTGGGCCGCGTGGCGCGCGTGGAAGGGCTCCTACTCGAGCGCGTACTACACGCCCATCGAGCTCTCCGGCATGTACTGGCACCTGGTCGACCTGGTTTGGATTTACCTCTTCCCGCTCTTGTATTTGGCCTGAGGAGAGACATGGCGCGCGAGGAACACGAGAGCCACTCCGCCGTGCCCTACGTCATCGTGTGGGCGCTGCTGTTGGTGTTGACCGCCGCGACGTACCTCTTGGCCAAGGCGCCGATCGGCGCGTGGCACATGCCCGTGGCCCTCACCATCGCGACGACCAAAGCCGCGCTGGTGGTGCTCATCTTCATGCACCTCAAAGACCACTCGGTGGCCAACCGCATGGTGTTCGGGCTGAGCCTGGTGTTCGTCGTGCTGCTGCTCGGGTTGACGCTGTCCGACGGGATGACGCGCGTGCGTTGGACCAACCCGCCCGGCGCCGTCGGCAACCCGCTGGAAGCCGAGGCGGAGTGAGCGCGAAGCGCACGGGCTGAATGCCGCGCGGCAAGGCCCTGAAACGGAAAGCGGAAGATCTTCATCGGCCGTCCGAACGAAAGCCCCTCAGCCGTGCCGAGCCACGAACGGGGGGACTGACAGCCATTCGCCAACCTTGAAGCGTCTGACGTGTCCTGCCACGTCGATTGCTTCAAAGTCGCCGTTTTCCAGCACAGCGCGCCGTGCGGCGGCCGCGTCTTGGCAGATGCTCGAACCATCCGGGCGTCAACCGGCCCGAGATCAGTCAGCACCTGCCCTTTGGGCGAAACACGGCGAGCTACGCGCCCAGCTCCTTCTTCACCCGGTCGACCGTCCCCTCGATGAGCGCCTGAATCTCCTTCAGCCGCTCCTGCGTCTTCGCCTCGAAGCGCAGCACCAGAATCGGCTGCGTGTTCGACGCGCGGATCAACCCCCAACCGTCCGGGAAGGTGACGCGCACGCCGTCGACGTCGATCAGCTTGTGGCCCGCCTGGCGCAGGTGCTCGGTGGCGCGCTGGACCAGCTCGAACTTCTTCTCTTCCTTCGTGTCCACGCGCAGCTCGGGCGAGGCGAAGGTCTTCGGCACGTCGGACAGCAGGTCCGACAGCTTCTTCGGCTCGTGGGTGAGAATCTCGAGCAGCCGGGCCGATGAATAAATCGCGTCGTCGAACCCGAAGTAACGGTTCTTGAAGAAGATGTGGCCGCTCATCTCGCCTGCGAGCTCGGCGTGCTCCTCCTTCATCTTCGCCTTGATCAGCGAGTGGCCCGCCTTCCACATCACCGGCTTGCCGCCCTTGGCGGCGATGTCGTCGTAGAGCGTGTACGAGCACTTCACCTCGCCGACGATCGCCGCGCCGGGCGAGTCCTTCAGCACGTAGCGAGAGAAGAGGATCATCAGCTGATCTCCCCACAGCACGTTGCCCTTGTCGTCGATGACGCCGATGCGGTCCGAGTCGCCGTCGTACGCGATGCCGACCTCCGCGCGCTCCTTCTTCACCGCGGCGATCAAATCCTCCAGGTTCTCCATCACCGTCGGATCCGGGTGGTGGTTGGGGAACGTGGCGTCCATCTCGCAGAACAGCGGCACCACGTCGAAGCCCATCGACTGGAACAGCGGCACCGCCACCGCGCCACCCGTGCCATTGCCGGCGTCGATGACGATGCGCATGCCCTTCCTTCCCACCTTCACCGTCTGGCGGATGAAGTGGTTGTAAGGGGTGATGATGTCGAACTCGGTGACCTTGCCCGTCGGGCCTTTGTCGAAATCACCCGCTTCAATCATCTTCCGCAGCGCCTGAATCTCGTGGCCGTGGAAGGTGGTCTTGCCCACGCCCGTCTTGAAGCCGTTGTACTCGGGTGGGTTGTGGCTGCCGGTGATCATCGCCAGGCCATCGACCGGCAGCGTGTTCGCGGCGAAGTAGGTGAGCGGCGTCGGCACCACGCCGATGTCGATGGCGTTCAAGCCGGTCGAGGTGATTCCCTCGATGAGCGCGTGGCGAAAGCGCGTCGAGCTCTCGCGGCAGTCGCGACCGACCACGATGGTCTTCCCGCCCGCGCGCCTCACCGTCGTGCCCAAGCCCTTGCCGAGCTTCAAGACCACGTCGGCCGTGAGGTCTTTGTCGACCAAACCTCGAATGTCGTACTCGCGGAAGATGTGCGGGTTCATCGCGTCGCTCCGAAGGGGGACCTACGGCCGCGGGGCTTAGCACGCACCTTCCCTGTTGAGGAGTGGCCAGGCTCGAGATGTCTTGGGCCGACGCTGCTTATTTCAGCGCGAGCGCGGTCGTCGCTTGACCAAACTTGGTGACGGGGACGCCCAGCGCCTGCAGCAAGCCGAGCCACAGCCTCGAGTTGCTCTCTCCGTTCCCGCGCCAGTGGAAGTCGCCCGTCACGAGCGAGGGTCCGCCGGCCACCAAGTGCGGCATGTCGCGATCATCGTGGTAGTGCGAGTTGCCATTCTCACTGCAGAGCACGACCAGCGTGTGGTCGAGCAAAGTCCCCGCGCCTTCCGGAACGCTCGCCAGCGCTTGCACCAGGTAGGCATAAATCTCGACGTGCCACCTGGCGTACTTGGTCATGTTGGCGATGACGCCCGCATCGTTGCCGCTCCCCACCGTATGGGACATGTCATGGTACGTGCGGCTGAAGCCGAGCCAGGGCATCACCTCTTGGCTGTTGTTCTTCGTCAGCATGTAGCCGATGACGCGGGTCTGATCACACGCGAAGGCGATCTTCACCAGGTCGGCCATTTGCCGAGCGACGGTCGGCGCGTCCGACGTGGAGGCGGGCTGGTTCGGCTTGACGCAACCCGATGAGGCGGGCGGCGTCGACGGCTGCGCCTGAAGGGACTTCTCGACCTCGCGAATCGCGGTGAGGTGCGCGTCGAGGGCGAGCTGATCCTGCGCGCTCAGCTGAGGCTTGAGCCGGTTCGCGTCCCACAGGACGAGATCGAGCACGGAGCGCTTGCGCTCGACCACCGGGTCGGGACCCGCCGGAGCCGGAGTGCCGCCCCCGCTCGGGGTGAAGCCGGTGAAGAGCTGGTTGAAGACCGCCTGCGGGCTGAACTGATACGAGACGCCGGTCCCCGCATCCGTGAAGGTGGCCGAGTTGTAGATGATGTCGCCGGCGCCCGCGGCCCGACAGACGCCCAGCTGCATCGAGCGGAACCGCGTGTCGTTGCCCAGGTGCTTGGCCGCGACGAAGTCCGCGGTCGGCCCACCGGTGCGCGACGCGCTGTTGTTGTTGCTGAGCCCGGTCATCGCTCCGCTGAAATTGCCCGCGTGCGTCTTGCCGCCGCTGATGATTCCCGGAGCCGGGTTGTTGAGCCCCGTCACCACGCGCACGTGCTTCTTCACCGACGCGAGCGAAGACAGGGCATCCGAGAGCGCGTAGCCCGCCCCGACCTTCGAAGGGTTCCAAGTGCCCGGCAGCTTCGAGTACCCCGTCAGAGGCGCGCCGTTGCCCATGTAGAACTGCACGTACCGCTTGGGCAGCGCGCCGCTCTGGGCGAGCGCCTCTCCATTGACGTCGAACATCGCCTCGAGCGGGCAGAGCCCGACGGCGACACCTGCGCGGGTGAGCCCGCGAAGCACGGTCCGTCGGCTGAGCTGAAGCTTCTTCTTCACGAGCGTGCTCCTAGACATGAGAAAGCCGGTTCAGTTCGAGCGAAAGCGAAACGCGTCATGGCTGGCGAGCTCGACGAGCAGGCTCTGAAAGCGCCGCTCGTTCTTCTCGAGGGCGACGCCCAGCCCCAAGACCGTGTTCTCGTCCGCGCTCTCGAACCCTCGGCCGAGCGCCCACTGCAGCGCGTGCCGAACGAAGCAGTCGCCGGTGGTGGGCGTCTGCATGAGCACGGCCCCGAGCTCGGCGACACCGCGGAAGGGCGTCTCGGTGTTCCCGTTCACCAGGACGCCGCTGTCGTCGACCGGCGCGCCGTTCTCGGTGGTGCGAAACGCCCCGACGCCGTCGAAGGACTCGAGCCCGAAGCCGATGTTGTCCATCAGCTTGTGACAGCCGGAGCACGCCGCGTTCGTCGCGTGCTGCGAGTAGAGCTGCCGCGTCGTGACGGCCTGGCCGCCGGACGGCTCGAGCGTGGTGTCGACGTCGGGGGGCGGCTCCGGAACCGTCTGGCACAACATGCGCTTGCGCACGAAGAGGCCGCGAAAGGTGGGCGACGTCCCATCGGTTCGATGCCCGTTCGCCAGCACGCTGCCGTGGCCGATGACGCCCCGCCGCGTGGCCGGCAGCTGCACCCGAGCGAAGCCGCTCCCGGGCGGTTGGAGGCCGTAGAGCTTGGCCAGCTCGGCGTTCACGAAGGTGTAGTCGGCGTCGAAGATGCCGAAGAGGTCGGCGTTCCGACTCCAGACCACGTCTTCGATGAGCCGGCGCGTCTCTTCCACCATCGCGCTCGCCAGCGTGCCCGTGAAGGTCGGGAACGTCGCGGGGTCCTTCTTCACCGACGGCAGGTCGGTCACCAGGAGCCACTCGTCGTAGAACCGCTGGGTCGCCTTTCGCGCGCGCGGGTCGCGCAGCAGCGCTTCGGACGCTGCCCGCACCTGCTCTCGGGTCTCGAGCCCGCCTTGCTCCGCCAGGGTGAGCAACGCATCGTCCGGAGCGGCGTTGATCAGCAAGAACGACAGCCGCGACGCGATGCTGTAGCCGTCGAGCTTGAGCAGGTCGGCCCGCGCGACGCTCGGGCTCGCCTGCTCGACGCGGTAGAGGAACGAGGGCGACTGGAGCAGCCCCTCGATGACCAGCCGCGCGCCCGCCCAGAAGTCGTTGGCCTTGGCGGCCGCTGCCAGCGCCGCTTGCGTGTAGTGCTCCAGCTGCTCGCTCGACAGCGGCCGGCGAAACGCCAGCCGCCCAAAGGCGCTGACGAAGGTCCGCATGCAGCTGGCGTCGTTCGCGCCGCTGGGCGTACAGGACACCAACCGGTTGCGGGCGGCGGTCGAGCCGTACCATTGATCCGCCACCGCCTTGGCGAGCTCGCTGTACGCATCGACCAAGAGCCGGTCCGTCGCCTGCGCGATCGCCTGATTGGTGTACCCGTTGTCGACGTACTCCTTGGGAAGGCCCGACGTCGAAACCGACAGGCCCAAGAGCGACTGAACGGTGTTCTCGAGCTGCTCGTACGTGATTCGACGCAGCGGCGCGCTCCCCGGCGTCGCGGGGCCGATGTCGATGGTGCCATCGCCATCGATGTCAATGCCCGCGCTCGGCCCCTCTTCACCCGCGGCGGCGCCCGTTGGACCTGGGCGCGTCGCGGTGAGGTCGAGAACGCTGGAGCCGTCGCACGCGGCGAAGAGAAACGCCGCCGCGACGAAAGTCACACCTGGGAAGGAGTGTCGGGTGTTCACGGCGCTGTCCTGGAGCACCAAGCGTGCCGTACGGAAGCGCGCGGACCGCCGTGGTTTTCCACTCGAAGAGAGCGCGATTGGGACGCACCAGGGTGACCACGCCAGGGCACCTCAAGAGAACTTCGTCGCAGCGGCTCGGCCCTGCTTTGCGCTAGGAAGGCCCATCCACTCGTTGTCGGGAGCCACCGCATGAACCGTTTGCCCATCGCCACGCTGGCGCTCGCCTTGGCCTTGGCCGGGTGCGCCGGAAAGAAGGCCGAGACCCGCGCCCAGCCCGCGGTGGCCGCGCCGCAGCCGGCCGCGCCCGCCGCGCTGCCCTACCTCTCGCAGCTGCCGCCGCTCGTCGAGCGCGAGGTGTTCTTCGACGACCCGGAAATCGCCACCGGCCGAATCTCTCCCGACGGCAAGCTCATCTCGTTCCGCAAGCCGCACAAGGGCGTGATGAACCTCTGGGTGAAGGAGCTGGCGCAGCCGTTCACCGCGGCGTGGCCCATCACCGCCGATGATCAGCGCCCCATCTCGCAGTACTTCTGGAGCCGCGACGGGAAGCACGTGCTCTACGTGCAGGACAAGGGCGGCGACGAGAACTTCCACCTCTACGCGGTCGACCCGCGCGCCAAGCCGGACGAGACCCTGGGCGTGCCCCGCTCGCGCGACCTGACGCCGCTGCCGAACGTGCGCGTCGGCGTCATCGCACTGCCGAAGAAGGATCCGACGCGCGCGCTCATCGCGCTCAACGACAGAGACCCGCAGCTGCACGACGTCTACCGGCTCGACCTCAAGTCGGGGGAGCGCAAGCTCGTCCTCCAGAACGACGCGAACGTCGCGAGCTGGCTGGCCGACCTGAGCGGGCAAGTCCGCTTGGCGGTCCGCATGACCGCCGACGGCGGCACCGAGCTGCTGCCGGTCGCGGGGAACAAGCTCGGCGCCCGACCCGTCTACACCTGCACCGCCGACGAGAGCTGCTACCCGATTCGCTTCCACAAGGACGGCAAGCGCCTCTACCTGAGCACCAACAAAGGCGAGCGCGACCTGCAAGAGCTGGTGCTGCTCGACGTCAAGACCGGCAAGGAGACGCTGGTCGACCGCGACCCCGAGCGGAAGGTGGACTTCGGGTTCGCCCAGTTCAGCGAGGCGACCGATGAGCTGATCGCCACCGCGTACACCGACGCGCGGGTCCGCATCTACGCGAAGCACCCGGCGTTCGAGAAGGACCTGCGCGCCATCCGCGCCGCGATTCCCGACGGCGACCTCTCCTTCGCCGACAGCACGCGAGACGACAAGCTGTGGATTCTCCAGGTCACCAGCGACGTCGACCCGGGCGCGACCTACCTCTACCGGCGCGACACCCAGAAGGCCGAGCTGCTCTTCCGTCCCTACCCGAACCTGCCCATCGCCTCGCTCGCGCCGATGCAACCGGTGGCGTACCCCGCGCGCGACGGCTTCACCATTCCCGCCTATCTCACCGTGCCCAAGAACGTGGAGGCGAAGAACTTGGCGGCGGTGTTGCTCGTGCACGGCGGCCCGTGGGCGCGCGATGTGTGGGGCTACAACCCGTACGCGCAGCTGCTCGCCAACCGCGGCTACGCGGTGCTGCAGCCCAACTTCCGCGGCTCGAGCGGCTACGGGAAGAAGTTCCTCAACGCGGGCAACAAGCAGTGGGGCACCGGCGCGATGCAGCACGACCTGACCGACGGCGTGAAGTGGCTCGTCGAGCAGGGCATCGCGAACCCCAAGCAGGTGGCGATCATGGGCGGCAGCTACGGCGGCTACGCCACGCTCGCCGGACTGGCCTTCACCCCCGACGTCTACGCGGCGGGCGTCGACATCGTGGGGCCGTCGAACATCATCACGCTGCTCAACTCCATCCCGCCGTACTGGGCGCCGATGAAGAAGATGTTCGCGATTCGGGTGGGCGACATGGACAAGCCCGAGGAGCTCGAGCTGCTCAAGGCGCAGTCTCCGCTCCACTCGGCCAAGCAGATCCAGGCGCCGCTGCTCGTGATTCAGGGCGCGAACGACCCGCGGGTGAAGCAGCACGAGAGCGATCAGATCGTCGCCGCCTTGCGCGACTTGAACCTCCCGGTCGAGTACCTGGTGGCGACCGATGAAGGCCACGGCTACCGCGGCCGCGACAACCGCGTGGCGATGACCGTCGCCATCGAGCGGTTCTTGCACCAACACCTGCGCGGTCGGGTGCAAGAGAGCGTCTCGCCCGAAATCAAGGCCAAGCTCGCCAAGCTCACCGTCGACCCGAAGGCGGTGGTGGTGAACCCGCCGGCCACCGGCGCGCCAGGCGCGCTGTCGCGCTAAACGGTGGAAGGGGGACCGTCCCCAACGGGACTGTCCCCGGATTTTCCAAGCGCCATCCCGCAGAAGACTTCCGAGCCGACCTCGCGGCTCGTCAACCCCGGGGACGGTCCCTGGCAGGGACAGTCCCCGCCGCCTTCACAAGTACTTCTGCCGCTTGAGCACCTTGAGGGCGTCGACCACCTTGCGCACGTCCTGGCTCTTGTCCTTGGGCAGCACCAGGACCGCGTCGCCGGCGTCCACCACCACCGCGTCCCTCATGCCCACCACCGCGAGCGGCCGCTTGTTGGCGAGCACCACGCAACCGTCGGAGTCGATGAGAATCGCGCCGTCGCCGCTCACCACGTTGCCGCGCGCGTCGGCCGGCCGCACCTCGGGCAGCGCATTGAACGAGCCCACGTCCGACCAGCCGAACGACCCCGGCACCACCGCGATGTTCTGCGCGCGCTCGGCCACCGCGTAGTCGATGGAGATGGCCGGCAGCGTGGGGAACACCTTCGCCAGCGTCTTCGCGTAGCTCGGCTTGCCGACCGCCGCGCGGATCTTCTCCAAGCCCGGCATCAGCTCGGGCATGTGGCGCGCGAACGCCTCCAGCATCACGTCCGCGCGGAACACGAAGATGCCCGCGTTCCACAGGTACTCCCCCGACGAGAGGTAGCGGCGCGCGGTCTCCAAGTCCGGCTTCTCGACGAACGCCTGCACCACGCGCGCACCGTCGGGCCGCTTGTCGCCCACCCGGATGTAGCCGTAGCCGGTCTCCGGTCGCGTGGGCTGAATCCCGAGCGTCACGATGTCGCCGCCGCGCGCGGCCTTCGCCGCGACCTGCAGCGCGGCCTGGAAGCCGGGCACGTCGGCGACGTGCTGATCCGCCGGCAGCACCACCAAGACACCTTCCGGGTCCTTGGCCGCCACGTGCGCCACCGCGAGCGCGATGGCGGGCGCGGTGTTGCGCGCCACCGGCTCGACCAGCACGTTCTTCGGCGGCAGGCCTTTCAAGTGCCGCCTCACCGCGCCGGCGTGCGCCTTGCCGCAGACGACGTACGTGCGCCGGCGGTCGGCCAGGCCCGCCAGCCGCGCGGCCGTCTCGACGATGAGCGGCGACGACGAGGTGAGCGGCAAGAACTGCTTCGGCCGGCTCGACCGCGAGAGCGGCCAGAACCGCGTGCCGGAGCCGCCGGCGATGATGACTGGATACAAAGCTGCTTCGCCCTTCGCCTGCTTCATCCGTCACCCCGGCTGTCGGCTGACGCGCACGCTACCCGAGGCGACTGGTACCAGCCAGTACCGGTCTGGCGCCAACTCGCGTTCACACTTCTGGGCGGACCAAGCCAATTCCGCGACCTTGGCTTAGGAACAGGAGTTGCTTCGATGCGCTGAATCTCTCGCGGAGCGCGTCCAACATGCTGAGCCGATTGATCACCTTGGGTGGAGTCCTGCTGCTCGCTGCATGCGGGCCCGAGAGCGAGTGGAGCGAAGAAGGCCTGGGAACAGAAGCAGCGTTGGATCAAGCGCTCACTCTCGCCACGCTCCGGGAGAAGACATGCGCCTGCCCGACGCGCTCGGGCGCGTGGAGCTCGACCCCGCGGCGAGCGGTGAGCGCGCGCTGTTGATTTGGGCGAACGGCACCGCGCGAGGCACGCTCTCTTCGCCGAGCGCCTTTCAAGAGCTGACAGTGCGCGTGCGCGGCTCGAGCTGCGAAGGCCCCGCGCGCTTCACCGTACGGCTCGACGGGCGCGCGGTGCTCGCGGCGGCGGCCTCGAACGGCTACACGACCTTTCGGGCTTCGGTGTCCGGCGCGGCCGGCAACCGCGAGCTCAGCGTCTCGTTCGACAACGACCGCTACCGGAGCCGTACCTGCGACCGCAACATTTGGGTGGACCTGATCCGCATTCACACGTCCCGGAACGGCGACCCCGGCACCGCGCCAAGCCCAACCGAGCCGGCGCCGACACAACCCGCGCCGACGCAGCCCGCGCCCGCTTCGCACCCGCGGCTCTTCGCGGCGTCGTCCCTGTGGAACACCGACAAATCGAGTCAGTCGCTCACCTTCGCGACCGGCGCCGACAAGCTGCTCTCGTCGCTCTCGTACGGGCTCAACAACGGCGCGTTCTCGCGCCCGGTCTACTTCGCGACCGCGAACGACCCGCTGGTGACCTTCCGGTTGGGGGCGGGCTGGGGCTTTCCCGCGGCGACCGTTCAGATTCGGCTCCCGAGCGGCGCCCGCCAGGCGTCGGGCTCGGACGCGGTCATGAGCGTCCTCCAACCAGACGGCACGCTGTTCGACCTCTACGGAGTCTCGGGCGGAGGGACGAGCTGGAGCGCGCAGTTCTATGGCCGCTCGAACGGCATCACCGGCAGCGGCTTCGGAAATCCGCAGACGCTGCAGGCCGCTGGCACCACCGCGATCGGCAGCCCGCAGGCCGGCGGCGTCATCCTCGCGCGCGACATCGACGCGGTGAACGGCGGCGCGCTCGACTTCGGCCACGCCATCTCCATGGCGTTCGACTACATGCACTCGGGGGGCGCGGGCACGTCGGGCAAGCCTCAAGTCTTGCCGGCGGTGGCCAATGACGTCGGTGGTGGCCCCGGCCCGATTCCGCAAGGCGGCTTGATGGTGATTCCACCGGGCACGCCCATGCCGTCAGGGCTGTCCGTGGCGGGCAAGGCGCTGTGGCGGTCGCTCGCGACGTACGGCGCGTACAACACCGACAAACTCGGCGGGAATCCGATGTTCTACGGCGACGGCTCGAGCAAAGTCGGGTCGGCGTTGAGCGCCAACGACCTGACGCTGTGCGGTCGAGCGCTCCGACTCGTTCGGACGTGGTAGCGCGCTCGTCAGCGCTCGTCCACCGCTTCGATTTCGGCGAGCAAGTCCCTCAAGATGTGCGCGGTGGCGCCCCAGATGGTGTGCGGCCCGTGCTCGTAGAAGTACACGTCCAGGTCTCTGTCGAAGATGCGCCGCCGCTCGGTGCGGCGCCGCGCGGGGTCGAGCAAGCTCGGCAGCGGCACCTCGAGCACCGACGCCACCTCGTCGGGGCTGGGGACGTAAGGGAATGCGGGCGGGATGACCCCGACGAACGGCGCGACCCGAAAGTGCGTGATGGTCGCGATCTCGTCCAGCATCCCCAGCACCTGGACCTGCTCGGGCGGAATGCCCAGCTCCTCGTGCGTCTCGCGCAGCGCGGTGTGCAGCGGCGTCAAGTCCTCGGGGTCGCGCGCGCCCCCCGGAAAGGCGATTTGCCCCGCGTGCTGCCGCAGGCTCTCGGGCCGCTGGGTGAACAGCACGTGCGGCACCCCGTCGCGCGTGAACAGCGGCACCAGCACCGCGGCCTCGCGCCACCCGTCCCCCGGGAGCTGGAGCGACTTGGGCGCCCGCGCGCTGAGCCGCGCCTGGAGCGCGCCGTACGGCACCGGCTTCAACGCCGCCCCACCGCGCTCACCGGCTCGGCGACGCCGGTGTGAGGCTGGAGCACGCCGGCCCCGAGCAGCGCGAAGAGCAGCGCGCCCAGCGCCAACCGGTACACCACGAAGACCAGCGTGGTGCGGGTGCGCAGGTAGCGCAAGAGCGCGGCGATCGCGGCCATGCCGGTGAGGAACGAGACGCTGGTGCCCAAGACGAGCGCCATCGTCGACGGCCGGTCGTGCGCCTCGAGCAGGTGCTTGAGCTCGAACACCCCCGCGAGCGCGGTGGCCGGCACCGAGAGCAGAAACGAGAACCGCGCGGCGTCGTCACGCCGAAAGCCCAGCGTCAACCCGCCGGTCAGCGTGGTGCCCGAGCGCGACGAGCCGGGAATCAACGCCAGCGCCTGCCACAGCCCGATGATGATGCCGTCGCGCAGCCGCACGTCTTCGATGGTGCGCCGGTGCCGGGCGAACCGCTCGGCCAGGAACAGCACCACCGCCAAGCCCATCAGCGACGCGGCGATGACGTAGAGCGAGCGAAACGAAGTCTCAATCGACTTCTTGAGGAGCAGCCCTGCGACGCCGATGGGGAGCGTGCCCAGGAGCACGCACCAGGCGAGCCGCGCGTCGAGCTCGGCGAACGGCGCGCGCCGCCAAAGCCCCCGCACCCACGCCTGGGTCAGCCGCCACAGGTCCCTCCAGAAGTACAGGATGACCGCCGCCACCGTGCCGAGCTGAATGACCGCCGAGTACGCCGCGCCCGGGTCC
Source organism: uncultured Myxococcaceae bacterium (assembly GCA_964511185.1). Taxonomy (GTDB): domain Bacteria; phylum Myxococcota; class Myxococcia; order Myxococcales; family Myxococcaceae; genus CAZEDU01. The sequence continues at coordinate 20,270 of CAZEDU010000001.1, forward strand.
TTCCAGCCGAACAGCTCGGGAGCGATGCGCAGATGCGCGGTCGAGCTCACCGGCAAAAACTCGGTGAGTCCCTGCACCAACCCTAAGACCACCGCCTCCACCCAGCTCATGGGCGCTGAGCTTTATTTCAGACAAAAAAAAGAGGCGAGCACCGCGTTCGTCTGCGGTGCCCGCCTTCCAAGACCCGCCTCACACGCCCTCGCCTCCCCCTCGACGCGGCCCTTCCCCCAAGCGAGCCGAGCGGTCTTGCTTCACCCCCCCACGCCCTTTAGGCAAAGCAGCGCGTGTGCCAAGGCCAGCGGCCGCGCCGAAGGCCCCGTCATCACGCGGGAGGCGCCTCCCAGTGTCGAGCAGGCCCCATCCGCGGGAGGCGGAAGGCCGTCACATTTTCCGAACCGCGGGCTGGCTTCTTTACAGGCCGAGCGGGGCGGACTATCGAAAGCCAATGCCGCCGTTCGTGCATGAACGAAAGTACCCGCGCGCCGTGGTCGAGCTTCCGGTGCTCGACAAGCGCGCCGAGGACGGCGAGCCGCCCGCCTGCACGCGCGACATCTCGGTCGGCGGCATGTTCATCCGCACGGTGAAGCTCAAGCCGCTGGGCAGCCGGCACGTGTTCAACGTCACCTTCCCCGGCGACGAGGTGCCCATGGAGCTGGCCGCCGAGGTGATTCGGGTGGAGGCGCACCACAACCCCGGCATGGCGGTGCGCTTCATCTTCGGCAAGGAAGCCCAGCGCTCGCTGTTCGCCGCGCAGGTGCAGCGGCTGCTCGCCTGACGTGGGCTTTAAGGCCCTTCGCCCGCCTGCGCCTTCTTCACCCACTCGGTCTCTTCCGCGGAGAAGAAGCTCATCTGCTTGATGCCGCCCGGGAGCATCAAGCGAATGCAGAAGCGGCCGTCGGGTTCCTTCTGAATGTCGACCGACTCCGCCGTGCGCACCGACTCGATGAACCGGTCGAGCCGCGCGTTGCCGGTGGTCGGCTTGTAGAAGTAGCGCCGCTTCTGCCGGTGCAGCACCGCCACGTCGGTAAGCCCCAGCCGCTCGAGGGCCGTCTCCCCCTTCTTCGACAGGTCGACCCCCGACTCGCCTTTCTTCCCGCCCGGCAGCACCTCTTGCGTCCTGGCGCCCGATGGGCCCACCACCACCACGGTCAAGGCGCGCTTGAGCGCCTTCGCCATGGGCACGGCGATCATCCCCGGCAGCACCTCGCCCGACGCGCCCGGCACCGACAGGAACAGCCAGGTGCCGCGGCCTTCGTACTCCACCAGCTCCATCTCCAGCTCGCGCGCGCTCTGCCCCTGCGCCGCGCGGTTCAAGCCCGCGAGCTTCGCGCTGCCCTCGAGCACCGAAGCCGCGGTGTTGTAGTGCAGGTCCGCCGCGCCGATGGCGGCGGAGTACGTCGGCACGGGTGGGTTCATCGCGGGTTCGCTTTCTTGGGCTCGGCCTGTGTGCCGGCGAACAGCGGGCTGTGCGTGAGGCTCGACTTCTCCAGCTCCCACGCGGCGAGGACATCGGACAACAGCGCGACCGACTCGGCGGTCATCCGCATCTGCTGGGCGCGGGCGTAGCGGTCGAGGAACTCGCGCGCCACCGGCGCCAGGAAGTAGCTGGCGAGCCGCAGCTGGCTGTCGCCCGCGTAGCTGGTGAACTGCACCGCGAACCCGCTGCGGCCGCGGCCCTTGGCGTTGGGCTGCTCGTGGCGCACCACCTTGCCGTGCGCCTTGACCACGCGGCGCTCGGGCGGCAGCTCGAGCTCGACGTCGACCGCGGTGCCCAGCTTGAGGAAGTAGGTGCTCTCGAAGAAGCAGCCCCCGACGCTGATGTTGGCGGTCGGGAGCACGGCGTCGAACTGGCGCTTCGGGTGGCCGGAGAGCGACAGCCGGGCCTTCACCTTCAGCTCGGTGCGCGGGTAGCGGCGGCGGGCGCCGGGCAGTGGCGGTCGACGGTCAGACACCTTGGGAAAGGAGCCTACCTCGACCGCCGCCTGGAAAGTGGGACGACGTTACGGGAGGGCCCGAAGACGCACCTTGGCGCCAATCGCCTCGCGCAGCGCATCCTTCTTGTCGGTGCGCTCCCAGGTGAAGTCCTTGTCGGTGCGGCCGAAGTGACCGTACGCGGCGGTCTTCTGGTAGATGGGCCGCAGCAGGTCGAGGTGCTCGATGATCTCGCGCGGCCTCAAGCCGAACGTCTGACGCACCGCCTGCGCGATGCGGTCTTCGTTCACCAGCGCGGTGCCGAAGGTGTCCACCAGCACGCTGACCGGCTCGGCGACGCCGATGGCGTAGGAGACCTGCACCTCGCAGCGCCGCGCCAGGCCGGCCGCCACCACGTTCTTGGCGATGTAGCGGCCCATGTACGCGGCCGAGCGGTCGACCTTCGAGGGGTCCTTGCCCGAGAAGGCGCCGCCGCCGTGACGGCCCATGCCGCCGTAGGTGTCGACGATGATCTTCCGGCCGGTGAGCCCCGAGTCGCCCATCGGACCGCCGATGACGAAGCGGCCGGTCGGGTTGATGAAGAACTTGGTGCGCCGGTCGATGAGCTTCTTGGGCAGCGCCTTCAAGATGACGTCGTCCATCACCGCGTCGTGGATCTTCTTGTTGGTGACGTCCTCCGAGTGCTGGGTCGAGACGACCACCGCGTCGATGCGCGCGGGGCGGCCTTCCTTGTACTCGACGGTGACCTGGCTCTTGCCGTCCGGGCGCATCCACGGGTGCTGCTTGCGGCGGACCTCGGCGAGGCGGCGGGTGAGCAGGTGCGCGTACGAGATGGGCGCCGGCATCAGCTCGGGCGTCTCGTCGCACGCGTAGCCGAACATCATGCCCTGGTCGCCGGCGCCCTGGTCCTTCCTCGGCTTCGAGTCGACGCCGCGGGCGATGTCCTGCGACTGGCCTTCGATGGCGACCATCACGCCGCAGGTGTGGCCGTCGTAGCCCATGGCGCTGTCGGTGTAGCCAATGCGGGTGATGGTGTTGCGGACGATCTTCGGGATGTCGACGTAGACCGAGGTGGTGACCTCGCCAGCGACGATGGCGAGCCCCGTCTTCACCAAGGTCTCGACCGCCACGCGGCCGTGCGGATCCTGCTCGATGATGGCGTCCAACACGCCGTCGGAGATCTGATCAGCGATCTTGTCCGGGTGACCCTCGGTCACCGACTCGGAGGTAAACAAAAAGTCACTGGGCATGGGGTAAAAGATCCCTAAGGAAAAAAGTGAGCCACCGGGGTGTTTCGAAGGCGGCGCAACCTAACGATGCCCCAAACTCAGTGTCAAACCCGCTCCTCGGACATCCAGGTGAATTTGCTGGGCGCGGCCGGGGTCGTTCGGTTATTCGCCACCCGTCTCCCCTTCCCCTTTTCAGGAGCCCGAATGCACCGCCCCACCTTGCTCGCAGTGACGTTGCTCGCCTCCAGCGCGGCGCTCGCCGCCTCGCCCAAGGACGAGGTGAGCAAGCCCCTCAAGACGGTCATCCAGGCGGTGCGGTTCGGCAAGGACCCGCTCGCCATCAAGAGCTTCGCGGGTGAGGAGCAAGGCAAGCGCCTGCTCGGCGATGCGTGGGGCAAGGGCACCGACGCGCAGCGCAAGGAGTTCGTCGCGCTCTTCCACGACCTGTTCGCGCGCATGGCGTTCCCGAAGATTCGCAAGAACTTCGAGCACCTCGACACCGTGCTGTACGAGGACCCGAAGGTCGATGGCGGCCGCGCGGAGATCGGCTCGACCATCCTCATCAACCACCCGATGAAGAAGCAGGAGCTCAAGGTCCGCTACCAGCTGATCAAAGACGGCGCCGCGTGGAAGGTGATCGACGTGTCGGTGCTGGGCGACTCGATGCTCACCGGCATCCGGGAGGATCAGATCATCCCCATCATGAAGGAAGGCGGCTGGGACAACCTGCTCAAGCTGATGAAGGACAAGCAGAAAGAGCTGAAAGAGAACCCGGTCCGCTGATCAGCGCGGTGACGGCCGAAGAGACCCTCCAGTCGGAGATAGAGGCGCAGCCTCTCGTCGTCGAGCGGCTGCTCGCCGACGCGGCGGCGGTGGAGAAGCTGGCGCGGGCGATGAGAGGCGCGGCGCCGCGCGCGGTGGTTTTGGTCGCGCGCGGCAGCTCGGACCACGCGGCCGTCTTCGGGCGCTACCTCTTCGAGGCGCGCAACGGCCTGCTCACCTCGCTCGCCGCGCCGTCGACGGTCACCCTGTACGGGCGCGGCCCCCAGCTGCGCGGCACCTGCGTGCTGGCGCTGTCGCAGTCCGGGCAAGGGCCCGACGTCATCGAGTACCTCCAGCGCGCCCGCCGCGAAGGAGCGCTCACCGCCGCGCTGGTCAACGACCTGTCGTCGCCGCTCGCCGCCGAGGCCGAGCACGTGCTCGACCTCCAGGCGGGGCCAGAGCAATCGGTGCCGGCGACCAAGACCGTGCTCGCGCAGCTCACGCTCCTCGTCCAGCTGTCCTCGCTGCTCGACGGCGGCGCGGCGCCCCTCGACGCCCTGCCGGACGCGGTGCGGCAGGCCGTCGCCTCCCGCGCGCTGGCCGTCCCGCTCGCGCGTGCGCTGGCCGACAACGCCGCCGAGGACGCTGCGTCGGTGGTGGGCCGGGGCTTCGCGTACCCGGTGGCGCTGGAGCTGGCGCTCAAGCTCAAGGAGATGGCCCGCCTGCGCGCCGAGCCGTTCTCCGCGGCCGACTTCTTCCACGGCCCGGTCGCACTCTCGCAGCGCGGGCACCCGGTGGTGCTCGTCGACGTGGGCGGCCACTCGAGCCCGTCCGCCGCGCTCGCCGCCGACGAGGTGCGCGCGCGCGGAGGAGCGCCGCTGTGGCTGCGCTTCGGACGCTTGGAGGCGCCGCCCCCCGCCGCCGCCGGCGACTTGAGCCTCACGGTCGCGTGCGACGTGCCCGAGCCGCACGCCGCGATGGGCGCGCTGGTCTTGGGCCAGTGGCTCGCCTTCGAGGCCGCCCGGGCGCGTGGGGTGAACCCGGCCGAGCCGAGCGGGCTTCGGAAGGTGACGCGCACGCGGTAAACTAACAGGCCATGCACCTTGCTCCCGCGCTCCTCTTGCTCGTCCCCCTGGCCCTGGTCGCGAGCGGCTGCAGCAGCCCGTGCGCCCGGGTCAACGCCGCCATCGACAACGTCAACCGCAAAGGACAAGCCTGCGACTCCAAGCCGCTCGAGGCGTGGCCCGCGCAGCGCTGCGAAGAGGGGCTCTCGAAGTGCAGCCCGGACGACCTCGAGCAGCTGGAGGCCTACGCGCAGTGCCTCGACAACGTGCCGACCTGCGTGAAGGGGCAGGAGTTCTCGTTCAACCTGGCGGTGTTCGGCTGCCTGCAGCCGCTCACCCAAGTGTCCTACAATTGCGCCAGCTCGACGCGGTAGTGGGGCAAGCGCCCCGCCGGGCGGATGTTCAATTGCTGTGGAACTCGCCGGATTCTGACTAGCGTTCGACCCACCGACATGAGCGCCGACAAATCTGCGTTTTTGACCCGCGCCACGACTTGGTACGCCCGAATCATCGTCGGCCATCCCGGTCTGGTCCTCATCGCCTTGCTCGCCCTGGGCGTCGTCGCGTTCTGGGGCACCACGAAGCTGACCATCGAGTCGAACCAGCTCGACCTCATCTCGCAGGAGCTGCCCGAGGTGAAGGAGGTCAAGCGCGTCATCGACATGGTGGGCGGCGCCGGCTACCTGACGCTCGGGCTGCGCGGCGGGGATGAAGCGACGCTGAAGAAGACGTCGGACGAGCTGTACGAGATGTTGATCGCCGACAAGGAGCACGTGCGGTTCATCACGTACAAAGTTCCGGTCGATTTCATTCAGCGCAACATGGTCCTCTTCGTGAAGACGGAGGACCTGCTCGAGGCGAAGAAGCGCATCAGCGCGTTCTTGAAAGACCAGCTGCGCCGCAACAACCCGTTCTTCATCGAGATCAAGAAGACCGAGCCGGTGAAGCTCGAGCTGCAGGACCTGATCGATAAGTACAGCCAGGTCGGCGACAAGAGCATTCGAGACGACTACTACATCTCGAACGACCGGAAGATGATCTTGATGCTGATCAAGCCCATGTGGAACAGCACCGAGCTTCCGCGCACCAAGGACTATCTCGAGAAGCTCCGGGCCCAGCTCGCGCAGTTCAAGGAGCGCTCCGGCGTCGCGCTGGTCGAGGACTACGCGAAGATCGGCGACGACAAGACCATCTATTTCGGGTTCACCGGCTCGTACAAGACCGCCGTCGACGACTCGTACTCCATCGACGAGTCGCTGCCGCGCGTGTCGTGGTGGGCGTTCATCGGCATCGCGCTCATCACCATCATCTTCTTCCGGAAGCTCGCCCCCAGCGTCATCGTCATCACCGGCATGGCGCTGGGCACGCTGCTCACCATGGGCTTCACCTACTTCACGGTGGGCCAGCTCAACATGGTGACCAGCGTGCTGGGCGGCATCTTGATGGGCTTCGGCGTCGACTACGGCATCCACTTCACCTTCCGAACGCGCATCGAGCTGGGCTTGGGCAAGCCGTTCGACCAAGCCATCCGCGACGCCTTGGTGAACGCCGGCCGTCCCGCGATGGTGGCGGCGGTGGTGACCGCGGGCTCGTTCATGGTGCTGCTCGTCTCCGAGTTCCGCGGCTTCTCGCAGTTCGGCCTTTTGGCGGGCTTCGGCACCATCATCATCGGCGCCACCTGCTTCTCGTTCGCGCCCGCGGTGCTGGTGCTGCTCGGCCGGCGCTGGCCGGAGCTGCCCAAGAAGCTCATCGGCACCATGCCGCCGGCGAAGAGCATCAACGAGGGCGGCGAGATTCGCATCCCGCGCCCCAAGCTGATGCTCAGCCTGTGCGTCGCGGCGGTCGCCGTCACCTGCGCGTTCGCGATTCCGTGGGCGCCCCAGGACTTCGCGAACGACCGCGTGCCGACGTTGCTCGAGCGGCTCAAGTCGGGCGTGCGATTCAACTACAACACGCGCGCGCTCATCGCGGAGGATCAGCCGTCGATCAAGCTCCAGGACGAGATCAACGAGCGGTTCAAGATCTCCTCGGATCCGATCGCCGTCTACACCAAGGACCTGGCGGAGGCGCGCGAGGTCTTCGACGAGCTGACGCAGAACCCGAGCAAGTACCCGTCGATTCGGCAGGTGGTCTCGGTCTACTCGTTCGTCCCCCCCGCCGAGACCGCGGCCGCCAACGCGAAGATCCTCGAGCAGTGGCAGGAAGAGCTGAAGGACCTCGACGTCAAGTCGCTGCCGCCGGAGGTCCAGGACAACGCCGAGCGCTTCATGGACATCCTCTCCGTGCGCCCGTTCGACGTCGACGGCGTCCCCGACGTCTACCGCTCGCTCTTCCAGAACCTGCCGACCTCGCAGAACAAGGGTTGGCTGACGTTCATCTACCCGGGCGTCGACCTGTGGGACGGCAAGAAGATGCTCGCGTTCGCCGATGAGACGCACACCATCACCACCGCGAGCGGCAAGAAGTTCATGTCGGCCGGGTTGCCCATCCTGTACGCCAAGCTCGCGCGCATCGTGCTGTGGGACGGGAAGCTGACCGTGCTGCTCGCCACGCTGTGGATCCTCGTCATGCACTACCTGGACTTCCGCTCGGTGAAGCTGGCGGCGGCCTCGGTGATTCCGCTCGGCGTCGGCCTGGTGGTGATGCTCGGCATCATGTCGATGACGAACGTGCGGCTGAACTTCATGAACATCATCATCCTGCCCATCCTGCTCGGGTTCGGGGTGAGCCACGGTTTGTACCTGCTGCACCGCTTCCTCGAAGGGACCTCGCCGGTGGTCGCGCTGCGCTCGGTCGGCGCCGCGGTGGCCTCGTCCACCCTGACCGCGGTGACGGGCTTCGCCGCGCTGTTCGCCGCGAGCCACAACGGCCTGCAGTCGATGGGGCTGGTGGCGTGCCTGGGCTTGCTCACCACCCTCCTGGTGTCGTTCACCGTGCTCGCCGCGGTGATGCAGATCATCCACGACCAGCGGGACAAGCCGAAGAAGCCCGAAGAGCCGCCCGCCAAGTCCGCCGCGTAGAGCTCAAAACACTTGCGACCGTGCCGGCCCGCTCGCGAGACTTCGCGCATGAGACCCGTGAGCCTCGCGGCCGCCGCGCTGCTTCTGTCGACCGGCTGTTCGGTGGTGAAGATGCACCGCGTCCGCCCTGACTACGCGCAGGCGGATCAGACCCAGACCAAGCGCCTGGTCGTCGTCACCCAGCCGCTGCCCGACGGACAGCAGAAGGCCGGCGAGCTGTTCAGCTTGGTCGCGCGCCGCTACGTCAATCAGAAGCGCGACTTCATCGTGAAGGACCACCGCGCGCAGGCGGAGCCGGTCGACGTGAAGGGCGTCTGCGGCGAGGGCCTCGAGGGCGTGCTGTGGCTCAAGCCGGCGGTCCAGAAGAAGGGCGACGGCGTCGAGGGCGAAGTCGACGCGCAGCTGCTGCGCTGCCGCGACGGCGAAGAGGTGTGGGCGGCCAAGGTGGGCGGGTCGTTCGAGTCCGCCGACGGCCGGCTCAAGGAGGTCACCTCTCAGTACGTCGCCGAGCTGGGCGGAGAGGTGCAGCCCTACGTGGCCCCCGCGTTCCATCTGCTCCGGCCGATGCTCGATACGCTGCCTCAGCCGAAGCTGAACGAGCAGGACGTGGACGAGAAGATTGAGCTGGGGGAGTAGCTCGTCTCGAGCTCGAGCGCGGACTTGCCCAGAGGAAGGCGGTGGCAGGACACGTCAGACGCTTCAAAGCCAACCCAAATGCAGTCGATTCCCCCGTGCGCGCCTCGGCACCGCTGGCGGGCGCTCGCCCGAACGAAGCGTCAAAAGCCCTTGGACGCCCCTCTTCAGGGCCCTGCCGCGTCTCGACGCGGCGCCACGCGCAGCAACTTCCCGTTCGATTCATCGGTGAGCAGGTAGAGCGCGCCGTCGGGCCCCTGCACCACCTCGCGAATGCGCGCCTGGCGCTCGGTGAGCAGCCGCTCCTCCCCCACGACTCGGTCGTCCTTCATCGCCAGACGGACCAGCGCCTGGCTGGAGAGGCCGCCGATGAAGAAGCTCCCGCGCCACTCGGGGAAGAGCGCGCCCGTGTAGAAGACCATCCCGGATGGCGAGATGACCGGGTCCCAGTAGTACACGGGCTGCTCCATCCCGGGCCCGCGCGGCGACGCGTGAATCGCCTCTCCGGAGTACTCCTCGCCGTAGCCGATGGTGGGCCAGCCGTAGTCTTTCCCTTTCTCGATGAGGTTCAGCTCGTCGCCGCCCTTCGGCCCCATCTCCGCGACCCAGAGCCTGCCTTTGTCATCCAACACCGCGGACAGGATGTTGCGGTGCCCCAACGTCCAAATCTCCGGCTTGGCGCCGCCGCGGCCGACGAACGGGTTGTCCTTCGGCACCGAGCCGTCGGGGCGAATTCGAACGATTTTCCCGAAGTGGCTCTTCAAGTCCCGCGCTTGAACGCGCCCCGCGAGGACCGACCGCTCGCCCAACGTGACGAAGAGAAAGCCGTCGGGCGTGAAGACCATTCTGCCGCCGGCGTGCAGCGTGGACTCGAGCGTGGGCTGCATCCGGAAGATGACCTCGACGTCCTCCACGCGCGGCTTGGCGCCATCGACCAGTCGGGCGCGCGCGACCGCCAGTCCGTTCCCGCCTTCGCGCGGCTCGTAATAGGTCCAATAGATGCGGCGGCTGTCGGCGAAGTCCTGGGCCACCTCGACGTCGAGCAGCCCGCCCTGGTTGCGCCCGTCGACCTTGGGCAACCCCGCGACCGGCGCGGACTTCTTCCCGTCCGGGCCCACGATGAAGAGCCGGCCGGTCGGCTTCTCCGTCACCAGCATGCGCCGGTCGGGCAGGAAGGCGATCGCCCACGGCTTGTCGAAGCCGGACGCGAGGGTCGTCACCTCGAGCGGCGTCTTCGACTGGACCTCGGGCGCGCGCGTCTGGCCCGCGAAGGCGGGCGCGAACTCCGGCACGTTCGGCGCCCCGGTCTGCGCGACGGACGCGGACGAGCACAACAGCACGGGAACGAAGAGCACGGAGCGCATGCGCGCCAGATACACACCGCGCCAAGCCCACGCTTCGAAGATGCGCCTGGGCTGTCGACTATTCCTCGAACGAGGACCGCTGGGTCCGGCGGCTACTGGCTCTGGCGATTCACCACGAGCTCGGCTTCGTTGCGACCCGACGTGGTCGCCAGCTCGACCTCGAGGTAGTACGCGCCGTCGACGATGGCGGGCCCGACCGTCGTGGGAAACTGGAGGCTCGAGACAGACGCCATCTCCTCGAGCTTTCCGGTCACCGGCTCATACCGATGGAGGCGGAGCCTCACGGTGGGCGGCTTCGCGAAGCCGCCGGCGTCGGGCTTGGCCCAGTCGATGAGGAGCTGATCCTTCGCTTGGAGCGCCACCTCGAAGAACTCCTCGACGTTGTTGCAGAGCATGGGCTTGAAAGAGGTGGGGCTCATGGGCAGCGGGGCGGCGGTGAAGATGCTGTACGGCGCGCCATACCCGTCCACATCCGTCGGGCACCCGTCGACCAGGTACGACTGACACTCGAGCGTGTTGGTCGGGAGCGTCGCACACGCGGCGGCGCTCATCTGCTGCGCGCACGTCTGCGCGAGCGCCAGGTTGGCCATCGGGTAGTCCATGTAGCTCGCGCGGGTGTTCGCCCAGTCCTCGACGCACTTCTGCTGGGTGCTGCCGCACCAGCCCGGTGTGCACTCGCTCTGACAGTCGCTGAACAGGCGCGCGCAGTAGGCCTGGCCGACGACGCTGGCGGCGTTCACCACCTCGGATGAGCCGGGGACGTAGCTGCCCTTCGCCAAGGCGCCGCCGTCGGTGCTGCCGAGCGGCAAGGTGGTGTCACAGGCTTGGGTGATGCACATCAATCCCACACAGAACGCCTGCAGTCGCATGCCCGAACTCCCGTCGGATGAACCTACGCGAGTCCCGTTGGGCTCACCCTCCCGGCTCCATCAAAATTTCTCGCAACCCGAGGCGCTTTCGTCGCTCACGTGCGCATGCGGAACCGGCGCTCGTCCTCGTGCGGCGGCGGCAACCCGCGGCTGGCGTGGTCGATGAGCCGCCACACCGCGGGCCCCAAGACGTCAATCTCCGTCGACGCGTAGTGCTCTCCGCCGAAGCGCCGCACGGTCTGGGTCTGCGCCTTCAGAATCCACACGTCCTGCCGCAGGATGCGCATCGCCACCGGCATCACGAACGGCTTCACCAAGAAGTGCGGCAGCGGCAGCCGGAAGGTCACCACCGCGAACACCCGCAGCGAAAAGTCGTCGATCGGCGTGATGGCCGACGTGGTGATGAGGTGCGCTTGGCCCAGCCGGTACTCCACCTGGGCGATGCACGGCAGCAGGAACCGGTCGTAGTGCGTCACGGTGCCGCCCTGCGGAGCCAATATCTTCCCCACCAGCCCGCCCGGGCGCGGCTCGCCGACGTACTCGGCCTCGACCTCGGTCGGCCGCCTCCGCACCACCACCTCGATGTCGTTCTTCTTCTCCCGGGTGCGGAAGAGGCCGCCGTGCAGAAACGCGGTGTGCGGCACGTCGAGCGCGTTCTCCACGAACGCGTGCATCGTGCTCTCGGCGGTCAGCGTTCGCCGCACGCTGGAGTAGTCGGCGTCGCCGAGGTGCGGAAAGCGGTACGGCTCGTTCGCCGGCGCCTCCTCCGGCGTCGAGTAGACCCAGACGAAGCCTTCCTGCTCGCGCGTCGCGTACCGGGTCGCGCGGCGCGCCTTGCCGGCCGCCTCCGAGGTCAACCCCGGCACCGCGCGGCAGGCGCCGTCGGGGCCGAAGCGCCAGCCGTGGTACGCGCACTCGAGCTCGCCCTGGCGCACGGCGCCGAGCGACAACGGCACGTTCCGGTGCGGGCAGCGGTCCAAGAACGCCACCGGCGCGCCGGACGCGTCGCGAAAGAGCACCAGCGGCTCGCCCTGCACCGTTCGGGCGAGCGGCTCTCTTCCCAGCTGCGCGGAGGCGCACGCGATGAACCAGGCGCGAGGCAGCTTCGCGGTCGAGAAGCGACCGGTCGCTGGCCTCGCGTCGGTCACGGCGCCACCAACCAGTCGAGCGCCTCGGCGCGCGTGCCGAACGTCCGGGTCTTGCCGCGCGCGCCGCTGCCGCGAAGCTCGGCGATGGCGATCGCGCTCGACACCACCATCCGCATGATGCCGTCGAGGCCCACCAGCGCCGCCTTGCGCACGTGCGGATCCAGCGCGTTGCCGGCGTCGCGCCAGCGGTTGCCCAGCTCCCGGTCGTAGTGCGCGTTGGTCAAGTCGGTGAGCGTGAGCCCCTGGCCGGGCGGCTGCGACTTCACCAGCGCGACGTACTGCTCGAGGCAGCCCTCGACGTCCTGGCGCTCCTGCACGTTGCTCAAGTCGACCAGCACCACCGGTCGGTCCGCGTGGTGGATCAGCTGCACTCGTTCATGGGCGTTCATGGGAACTCCGGCGCGTGGTGTCGGCTCACTGCTCGAGCAGCATGTGCTCCATCTCGGTTCGGATGAACCGCTCGATCTCTTCGGCGGTCGAAAACTGCATGGCCTGGGTGAGCAGCTCGACCGCCTGGGTGCGCGTGACGCGGCGGATGATCTGCTTCACCACCGGGATCTGCCCCGACGTCATCGACAGCTCCTCGAACCCCATCGCCAGGAGCACCAGGGAGTAGATGGGATCGCCGGCGACCTCGCCGCACATCGCGACCGGGATGCGCGCGGCCTTCGCGGCCGAGACGATGTGCTGCAGCGTCCTGAGAATCGAAAGGTGGAGCGGCTTGTACAGGTACGCCACGTCCCGGTTCTGCCGGTCGATGGCCAACGAGTACTGCAAGAGGTCGTTGGTGCCGACCGAGAAGAAGTCCGCCTCGAGCGCCAGGCGGTCCGCCACCCAGGCGGCGGACGGGGTCTCGACCATGATGCCGATGGGGAAGCGCTTGCCGATCGGCACGCCCGCCCGGCCCAGCTCGCTGCGGCAGTGCTCGACCTCGCTGCGCGCCTCGCGCAGCTCCGACAGCCCCGAGATGAGCGGGAACATGATGCGCAGCTGCCCGTGCGCCGAGGCGCGCAGGAGCGCCCGCAGCTGAATGCGGAACAGCTCGCGGTGGTGCAGGCAGTAGCGAATCGCGCGGAGGCCGAGCGCCGGGTTCGGCTCCTTCTCGCCCTTCTTGCCCGGGATTTTGTCGCCGCCCAGGTCGAGCGTGCGGATGGTCACCGGCCGGTCGCCCACCATCTCGAGCACCTGCCGGTAGTAGCGGTACTGCTCCTCCTCGGTCGGCGCCACCGGGCGGTCGAGGAAGAGGAACTCGGTGCGGAACAGGCCGATCCCCTCGGCGCCGTGGGCAAGCAGCGAGGGGATCTCCTCCGCGAACTCGATGTTGCCGTTGAGCTGGAGGCGAAAGCCGTCGAGCGACACGGCGGGCATGTCGCGCGTCTTGAGGGCGATCTCCTCGAACGCCTGGTGCTGGCGCATCGTCTCGCGGAAGAGCGCGAGCTGCTCCTCGGTGGGGTTGATCAACACCAGGCCCCGGGTGCCGTCGAGCGCGACCAGGTCGCCCGGGGAGATCTGCTCGGACGCGCGACCGGCGCCCACCACCGCCGGCGTCTCCCGCGCCCGCGCCACGATGGCGGTGTGGCTGGTCTGCCCGCCCAGGTCGGTGACGAAGCCGCGCACCCGCCCGGTCTTCACCAGCACCGCCGCGTCGGCCGGCGACAGCTCGTGCGCGACCACCACCGAGTCGACGGGCACCTCGACCTCCACGTCGACCGCCTGGCCCATCAGGTTGCGCACCACGCGGTCGGCCACGAAGTCGACGTCGGCCCGCCGCTCCCGGAAGTACTCGTCCGGGATGTTGTCGAACATGTGCTTGATCTTGCGCGCCACGCGGCGCACGGCCCACTCGGAGTTGATGTGGTCGCGCGAGATGAGCTTCTTCACCTCTTCGACGAACATCGGGTCGTGCAGCATGAGCCGGTGCGCCTCGAGGATGAGCGCGTGGTCGTGCCCGTCGCCCGAGGCGAGCCGGTCCTTGATGTCGACCAGCTGCGTGTCCGACAGCTCGAGGGCGGTCTGAAACCGCGCCAGCTCCTGCGTCGCCTCTTCGTCGGTGAGCCGCAGCTTGGGCGTGCGGACGCGCTTGCGGTCGATGACGAACGCGCGGCCCACCGCGACGCCGGGGCTGGCGCCGATGCCTTGAAACGACAGGGTGGGGGTCGCTTGTATGCTCATGCCGCTAGCTCGGCTCGCCGAAGCGGTTGGCGATCAACGCGGCCAGATCCTGCAAGCAGGCCTTCGCGTCGTCGCCTTCGCACCGAATCGTCACCCGCATGCCCTGGGCGGCCGCGAGCATCAGCACGCCCATGATGGACTTGCCGTTGACCTTCTGACCATCGCACGCCACCTGCACGTCGCACTTGTACTGGTTGGCGACCTTCACCAGCTGGGCGGCCGCCCGGGCGTGCAGGCCCAAGGCATTGATGATGTCGTACTCCCCCTCCGCGACGTTGCCCATGCCATTGCCCCCGCTACAGAAACGCTCCGGCCACCCCCGCCAACAAGGCCGCTAGGTATATCAGCGCATAGCGGCTCACCCCGCGACCGACCAAGTAGTAGCTCAGCGCGCCCAGCGCCAAGCAACCGAACGCCAGCGCGGGGCCGATGATCCGCCCGCCCTCGTTCCGCCCGAACAACACCGCCAGGTACGCCGCCAGTCCCCCCGCGCAGGTGGCCGCCAGCGACCGCAGCCGGGCGCCCCGCTTGGGCAGCTCCGCCTTGGGCAGGACCTCCACCAGCCGATCGCCGAGCCGCAGGCCCAGGGAGAAGAGCCGCGCGCGCATCCAGAAGTGAACGGTGTTGTAGAGCGCCAGGAAGAGCAGCGCGGCCCAGGCGCCCAAGAAAGGCGTGAGCGCCGCGCACAGCGCGCCGACCGCGGGCTTGAGCGAGAGCCAGAAGAAGCCGTCGCCCAGCGCCGCCAGCGGCCCCATCAACGCCGCCTTGAACGCCGCCACGCGCTCGGGCCCTTCCTCCCCGCGCGCGATGCGCACCTCGTGGAACAGCACGCCGCCGACGATGGCCGCCGCCGCGTAGGGGTGGGTGTTGAAGAAGGTCAGGTGCCTGGCCACCGCGCGCTGCTGCGCCTCGGGGCTTGGGTAGATGACCTTCAGCGCCGGGTACACGGCGTACGCGAGCCCCAGGCTCTGCATGTCGCGCGGGTTCCACGCCGCCTGCAGAAAGAGCGACCGCATGAAGACGCGCAGCAACAGCAAGCGCGGCAGCGTGCGGCGCGCGCTCACCACAGGGTGCCTCCGGTGTTCCACTGCAGCACGCTCAGGCCCGCCACCAGCCCGGCGGCGGCCAGCGCGAACCGGCCCGCGTGCTGCGCGTGCGAGCCCCGCACCGCCAGCGCCGCCGCCACCGACGCCATCGCGGGGTAGGCCCACGCGAGGCCGCGCAAGAGCACCCCAGGCAGCCGCGCCTCGTACGGCGCGAGCAGGTAGCCCAAGCCGGCGGCGAGCGCGCTCAGGCAGCCGAAGACGACGAAGTGCGGCCACATGCCGAAGAGGTTGAGCCGGAGCGCGTGCTTCAAGTCCCCGCGGCCCACCGACGCGATGGCCTGGCTGCCCAGGTGCGCGGTGTAGCGCTCGAGCCAGCGCTCCAACCTTCGGCCCAGCTGGCCGGCGGGGAGGAACAAGAGAATCGCGAGCGACCAGATGGCGGGCGTGCCGCCTCCGGCGACGTTGGACATCGCCGCGGCGAAGGCGGCGCTCGAGGTCGCCGCGACGGTGTCGTTGTCCGGCAGCACCGCGCCCAGGCTCGCGACGCCCAGGTGGAACAACTCGAGCAGCAGGCCGATGTAGAGGCCGGATTCGACGTCCTCGAGCAGAAGGCCCATTCCGGTGGCGGCCACCAGCGGGCGCGAGAACATGGCCTGCAGGAACGCGCGCCGCTCGAGCGACAGCAGGCCGCCCCAGACGCCGGCCAAGGCGACGTGAGCCCAGATGACCATCGCGGGCTATCTTGTGCGCAATGGGGAGCGCTGGCGAGGAAAGGGTGGGCCTTCCCTTCACGCCCGCTCGAACCGGTTCTGCATCTCGCTCAAGTCGATCGGCCGGTCGCTCGGCACCGCGCGGGCCTCGACCTGCGCGCCCTCTTCTTTCATCCGCTTGAGCGACTCCATCTCGTCGGGCGAGAGGAACACCGACGGCGACACCTGCTTCTTCCCGGTCCCGAAGTGCACGTTGCCCAAGTTGACCTGAGAGAGCTTGAGGCCGCGCTGCACCGCCGCGGTGAGGCTCGCCAGGTCTTTGACGAGCAAGAGCGTCTTCTCCGAGTCGGCGGCGAGCTCCGAGAAGTCGGCGTCGCCCACCTTGAGCAGGGACACCCGCACGCTGGAAGGGACCGCCAGCCCCATCGCGGCGCGGATGAGCGGGCTCTGCGCGGCCTCGTCGTCCACCACCACCACCCGCGCCACCTTCAAGTGGGGCAGCCACGCCTCCACCACCTGTCCGTGGATCAGCCGGTTGTCGACGCGCACGAGAGAGATCACGAGGAACGCCTTTTCGACGGGTGTGAGCGCGGTGGGGTCGCGTCCCGGAGCATGGCCGAGGCGCAACAGATGTTCTTCTGGGCGTACTGCATCAGCTCCTGGGCGAGCTGGGGCAGCGGCAACGACTCGCTGCGCAGGGCGTTGGCCTTGAGCAGCATCGGCAGGTTGACGCCGGTCAGCACCTCGAGCGGGAGGTTGTCGCACAGCGCGAGCGACTGGTTGCAGGGCGTTCCCCCGATGAGGTCGGCGAGGAGGATGACGCCGTCACCGGTCGACACGGCCTGCACGGCCTTCCTGACCTCATCGCGGATGAACTCGGCGGAGGCGCCGGGCGCGACGTGGCAGGTCGCGACCGAGGGCATTTTTCCGACGATCTGCTCCGCGGTCGAGACCAGCTCGTCCGCGAGCCTTCCATGGGTGGCGACGACGATGCCGACCATGCTCCGTCCTCCTGCCCCCCGGAGAGACATTCCCTTCTCCGCCCAAGTATCCCCGTTCCCCTACCCGCGCAACCTTTGGGACCAGGGCTTGGAAAACAGCCGTCTCTATCACTCCTTGTCGAGATCTCGGTGCCACACCTGCACCCGCCCCGTTGGCCCACTTAAGCGCCGACTGAGCGCCTCGGCGATCGCGACCGACCGGTGCTTGCCGCCGGTGCAGCCCAGGGCGACCGTCAGGTAGGCCTTTCCTTCCTTTTGGTACCGCGGAAAGAGGAACCCGCAGAGGTCGACGATGCGGTCCAGGAAATCCTGCGTGTCGGGCCGCTCGAGCACGTACGCGGCGACCTTCGGGTCCTGCCCGGTGAGCCCGCGCATCTCGGGCACGAAGTAGGGGTTGGGCAGGAAGCGGACGTCGAAGACCAAGTCCGCCTGCGGCGGCACGCCGTAGCGGTAGCCGAACGAGAGCACCGAGAGGCTGGGCGCGTTGGCGGGCTCGGTGGAGAAGCGCGCCTGCACCAGCCGCTTCAGGTCGTGCACGTTGAGCGCCGAGGTGTCGATGACCTGATCCGACAGCTCGCGCAGGTCGCGCAGCGCCTCGCGCTCGCGCTGGATGCCCTGGGCCACGCTCCCGTCGGGCGCGAGCGGGTGGCGGCGGCGCGTCTCGGAGAAGCGGCGGATCAGCGAGTCGTCGCTCGAGTCGAGGAAGAGCACCTCGACCTGGTGCCCCGCGCGGCGCGCCTCGTCGATGACCCGCGGCGCGTCTTTCAGGAACGCGCCTTCCCGCGCGTCGACCACCAGCGCGAGCCGGCCGTGCGCGCCCGACCAGCCGACCAGCTCGGTCAGCTTCGGCAACAGGAGCACCGGCAGGTTGTCGATACAGAAGAAGCCGGCGTCTTCCAGCGCGCGGATGGCGGTCGACTTCCCCGAGCCCGACATGCCGGTGATGACCACGATTTGGCGCTCGGCGCTCACTCGACCTCTTCTCCGAAGGTGGGGCGGATGGTGCCCTGGGCGATGGCGCGGTTCAGCTTATCGGCGAACTCGCGCGCCGAGTGGTGCCCCTGCAGCTTGAGCAGGTGGTTGCGCGCCGCCACCTCGATGAGGGTGGTCAGGTTTCGGCCCGGCCGCACCGGCACCACCGACAGCGGCACGTCCACGCCCACCAGCTTGAGCTTCTGCTCCTCGACGCCCAGCCGGTCGTACTCGCGGTGCGGATCCCACTCGACCAGCTCGACCACCAGCTCGATCTTCTTGCGCTCGCGCACCGAGGCGACGCCGAACAGGTCCTTGATGTTGATGATGCCCAGGCCGCGGATCTCCATGTGGTGCTTGATGATCGCGTTGCCGGCCCCGTACACCGCGCCCGGCTTGCGGCGCGTGACGTCGACGATGTCGTCGGCGACCAGGCGATGGCCGCGCATCACCAGGTCGAGCGCGATCTCGCTCTTGCCGATGCCGCTCTTGCCGAGCAGGAGGATGCCGACGCCGAACACGTCCATCAGCACGCCGTGCAGGCTGTCGGAGGCGGTGAGCGCCTCTTCCAGGAAGCTCTGCACCGACTGGATGAAGACGCTCGAGAGCAGCGGCGTGCGCATCAGCGCCAGCTTGGCGGCGTTGCACGCGTCGACGAGCGCGGGCGGCACGTCCAGGTTCTTGGTGACCACCACGCAGGCCAGGTCGGCGTTGAACAGCTTCGAGAGCACCTCGCGCTGGCGGGCGTCGGGCAGCGTGCTCAGGTACGAGACCTCGGTGTTGCCAAAGACCTGCACCCTCTCGGCGTGCAGGTGCTCGGTGAAGCCGGTGAGCGCCAGGCCTGGCTTCTGAATCCGCGACGAGCTGATGCGTCGGTCCAGGCCTTCCTGCCCCGCCACCAGCTGGAGCTGCAGGTCGTAGTCGGTATCTTGCAGGAGCCGCGCGACTCGAATCGACGTCATGCCAAGTGGAGGGGATATCACGTACAAGGCGGAGGCGATGAGCGTTCCGGGCCAGGGCAGCGCGGCGAGCGAGCCGCAGACTCCGACGGGTGAGCCAGCGGCGGCGTCCGCGCCGGCCAGCGGCCCGGCCACCGAGCTGCTCGAGCGCCGGGCGGGGCTGTGGCTGCTCGCCCTCTCCGTCGTGTTGGGCGCGGCGCTGCGCATTCAGCTCGCGCTGACCGACGACGGCATCTTCTGGCCCGACGAGATTTTCCAAAGCTTCGAGCCCGCCCACCGCGCGGTCTTCGGCTACGGGCTCATCCCCTGGGAGTTCATCGACGGCGCGCGCAACTGGACGCTGCCGGGGATCGTCGCGCTGCTCTTGAAGCTCTGCGCGCTGCTGGGGCTCGACCAGCCGGCGTTCTACGTGCGCGCGGTGAAGGTGTTCTTCGGGCTGACCGGCGCGCTCACCGCCTGGGCGGTCTACGTGCTCGCGCGGGCGCACAACGTCAAAGAGCTGCCGTCGGCCGTGGGCGCCGCGCTCTTCGCGCTGGCCGGGCCGATGATCTACTTCGGCCCGCGGGTGATGAGCGAGACCGCCTGCGCGCTCCCCGTCGCGGCGGGCTTCGCGCTCGCGCTGCGCCGAAACCCGCGCATCACGCTGGGCGCCTCGCTGGTCGGCCTGGGCGTGTTGCTGCGGCTCCAGGCGGGCGTCTTCGCGCTCGGCCTGGTGATCATTCTCTTGCGCCGCCGGCAATGGAAGAACGCCGCGCGCGCGACGTGGACGCTCACGGTCTGGGCGCTGGTGTTCGGCGCGATGGACCGGCTGACCTGGGGCGGCTGGTTCCACTCCGCGGTGCAGTACGTGAACTTCAATCTCATCGAGGGCAAGGCGAGCGGCTGGGGCACGGCGCCCTGGAGCTTCTACGCCGAGCACCTGTACCGCTCGATGCCGCTCGTCACCCTCGCGCTCCTGGTGCTCAGCCTGCTCGCGGTGCGGCGCGCGTGGGGCCTGTTCATCGCCGCGTTCGGTTTCATCGTGCTGCACGCGTTCGTGCCGCACAAAGAGCTGCGCTTCGTGTTGCCCGCGCTGCCGCTGGTGTGCGCGCTCGCGGGCATCGGGCTCGCGCAGCTGCCGCGCCGCTTCACGCGCTCCGCGGCGGCGGCGGTGGTCGTGGTGGCGCTCGTCTCGGGGCTCGGGGTCTCGCGGCTGACGTTCGGCGACTTGGGTCAGTACCCCGAGCGGCCGCAGGCGAGCGCGCTCGACGACTTCGGCCCGGTGAATCGGCTGCTGCTCGCCGCGCACGAACAGGCGGACCTGTGCGGGCTGCGCATCGACGTCGCCCACCTGGCCTGGACCGGGGGCCACACGTATCTGCACCGGCGGGTGCCGCTCTACCATTTGGGTCAGCCGCCGTTCTCCGCCGGGACCTTCAACTACGTCCTCGCGGCGGTCGGCCCCGCGTATCCGGGAGAGGTGATCGCGCGCGACGTGAGGAACCCCGCCATCGCGCTCGTTCGGCTCTCGCCTGGCCCCTGCAAGCCGGACTTGAGCTACTCCTGGCGGCTGCCTTGAGGCGGTTGTTTCTCCTAGTCATGAAGCGCTGCGTCACTACAATGGCGGCGCATGGCTGACTGTCTTTTTTGCAAGATTCGCGACGGGCAAATTCCAGCGAAAATCGTTCACCGCGATGAGCTGTGCCTGGGGTTCGAGGACATCAAGGCGCAGGCGCCGACGCACGTGCTCTTCATCCCCCACCGCCACATCGAGACGGTGAACGACCTGACCGCGGAGGACCGTGAGGTGGTCGGACAGCTCTACCTGGCCGCCGCGAAGGTGGCGAAACAGCGCGGCCACTCGGAGAGCGGCTACCGGCTGGTGATGAACACCAACCGCGACGCCGGACAGACGGTGTTTCACATTCATTTGCATTTGCTGGGCGGGCGGCAGCTGGGGTGGCCGCCGGGTTGAGCGGGCTGAAGCCGTCGCCGTCGCCGTTCACGACAACGACAACGACTACGTCGACGTAGTCGTGGACGTGGACGTGGACGTGGACGGCGTCGGCGACGTGAACGGCTTCTAACGACGAGCTCCCTCCATCGGCTCGCCTCTCCAACAACTCGTCGACCCCATCTCCAGACAATGCCTAGAGATGTTGGTCAGGACCTCGAGAAATCCAAAACACTTCAACCAGTGCCTGCAAAAGCCGCCGCCGATTCGGGTGGTGACCTTCAACACCGGTGAAGGCAACCGCGCGATTCGAACCGCCGCGCGCGACTACTTGAAGCTCCCGTTCTACCGCGAGGTGATCTCCGGTCGACCGGACGCGCCCATCGTCGCGCTGCAGGAAGTAAGCGGCGCGCAGGCCAACGCGCTGCTCCGCGAGGCCGCGCGCACGCGCCAGTTCGGCGTGGTGCGAAGCGGACCACTGGTGTTGCTGGTGCCCAAGCGCTTCGAGCTGCGGGCCGAAGACGCGCGCGGCGGTTCCTTGAAGCGCGCGCAGGTCAACGGCGTGCTGCGGTCGGTCTGGCGCGCGGCGTCCCGCCTGAAGCTGCCGGATCGCGACGAGCTCGGGCAGTGGATCGAAATGCGGCCCTATCTACAGGTGCGTCTGGTCGACCGAATGTCAGGGCGCGGCTTCAGCGTGTTCAACGCGCACCTGTCGGGTCATCCGCCGCTCAAGGTGGAGCAGGCCGAGCAGCTGCTCTCGAAGGTGGGCCGGGCGCAGCGCGAGGCCCCTGTGATTCTCGCGGGGGACCTGAACGCGGTGATTCCGAACACGCCGCACCGGCAGCTGCCGTCGGACAAGGCGATGGAGCGGCTCGTCGGCGCGTACGGCCTGACCGAGATGAGCCTCATGCCGCTCCCCACCCCGCGCCGCCGCGATTTGGATTGGGTGCTCGCGCGCGGCTTCATCCCCGAGAAGACGCGCTACTACGCGGAGCAGTTCGAGTCGCTCCCGGGTGCGCCCGAGGCGCTCGAGGTGAGCGATCACCTCGCGAAGGAAACGACGCTGCGCCTGGCGACCCGCTACCGCCCAAGACCGCACTGAAATCGGTCGAGCCGCTCAGGCGGCGGGCGCGTTCTTCGGCGCGCCGGCGTTCCAGACGCGCGCCGCGAACGCGAAGAGCGCCAACGCCAGCCCGAGCAGCACCAGACACACCACGCCGTTGATGCGCTGGACCACCTCGACCGGGCCGGACATCCAGAACGCGGCGCGGATCTGCATCCACAGCGAGCTCACGGTGACCAGCGAGACGAACACCATCGGCACGAGCGTGAACCAGTAGCGCTTGCCCGCGCGCTTGAGCCAAACGGTGATGCCGAGCAACGACAGCGCGGCGAGCAGCTGGTTGCTGGTCCCGAACAGCGTCCAGAACGCGCGCCAGCCGTCGGGAGGCGCGAGCAGGACGAAGGCGAGCGGCACCGCGACGGTCAAGAAGGTCGCCAGCGCGGCCAGCGCCCGGCTCTTCCAACCGAAGAGCTCCTGCAGCACGAAGCGGCCGAGCCGCGTCGAGACGTCGAGCGTGTCAAACACGAAGGTGGAGAAGGCCATCGCGCCGAAGGTGATGGCGAACGGCAGGTGCTGCTCGCCGATGAGGGTGGCGAGGAAACGGCCCAGCCCCAAGCTGTAGATGGTGCCTGGCGCCTTGCCGGCGAGCTCGGACTGGCTGAGGACCATCACCGTGGCGAGCGCGATGAGCGCGACGAAGCCTTCGAGCAACATCGCGCCGTAGCCGACGGACTTGCAGTGCGTCTCCTTGGCAATCTGCTTGGAGGTGGTGCCAGAGCAGACCAGCCCGTGGAAGCCCGAGCACGCGCCGCACGCGATGGTGACGAAGAGGAAAGGAAAGAGCGCTCCCGCGGCCCCCGGCGCGGTGAAGCCCGTGAAGGCGGGCTGCTGAATATCGAAGCCGCCGAAGAACAGGCCCACCACGCCGATGGCCAGCGCCAAATACAGGACGAAGCCGCCCAAGTAGCCGCGCGGCTGCAAGAGCACCCACGCCGGCGCCAAGGACGCGACGAAGCAGTACGCGAGGATCAGCACGCCCCAAATGGCGGGGCCAAAGCTGAAGACGTGCGACAGCTGCGTGCCGGCCCACACCGCGCCGAGCGTCGCCGGCACGAAGAGGACGGTCTGCAGCCACAAGGGTGGCTTCAGCACCTTCTCCACCACGCCCATCACCAGGGCGAGCAGCAGGTAGAGAATCGACGCCATCGCCACCGCGCCGCCTTGGTGAAACGAAAAGGTGAGGCCCTTCAAGTCCGGGTCGCCCGCGACGAAGGTGCTCACCGTCACCTGGGTGAACGCGACGATGACGTAGATGAGCGCGACCCAGATGAAGATCAGCATCGCCGTGCCCGCGCCGGGACCTAGGTGCGCCTTGACGACTTCGGCGATCGACTTGCCTTCGTGGCGCACCGACGCGATGAGCGCGGACAAGTCGTGCACCGCGCCGATGAAGACGACGCCCAAGGCAATCCACAACAGCGCGGGCAACCAACCGAACTGCTGCGCGGCGAGGATGGGCCCCGCGATGGGGCCGGCCGCGGCGATGGCGGCGAAGTGCTGACCCAATAAGTAGAACGGGCGCGTGGGCACGAAGTCGACGCCGTCGTTCACGGTGACGGCCGGCGTCGGCGCGTCGGCGGAAAGTCGCCACTGTCGCGCGATGAACCCTCCATAGAAGTGGTAGCCGAGGGCGAGCGCGGCCAGCACGGCGAGGGCGATGAGCGGCAAGGCCATGCGCTGCGCTTAGGCCAACGGGCGCGAGGGTTCAACGCCCGCAGGCTCGGGCTGCGGCCGGGCGAGCGGCCCTGCCCATCGTCGCGCGCGGTGGGCCGTCCCTACCTTTGCCGGGTCCACATGAAAGGGGGCGTCAACGGTATGGCGAGCAAGGCGAAGCGGTGGGTGGCGATGGGGTTGGTCGGCGCGGGCGCGCTGGGGGTCCTCGCATGTCGAGACGCGGACCGCACCGTGCCTGAGCCGCAGGTGTCGATGAACGCGACGCAAGACGAGGGGATGAACCCGCCGGGCTCCGAGGTCCCGATGCCGTCGGAGCAGACGGTGGAGAACCCGTCGACGGATCCAACCCAGGCCCCCACGTGGTCAGGTGAAGAAGGCGACGTGCTCGAGCGGCCCGTCGAGGAAGGGGTCGGCGGCGCGGGCATGGCCGGCAAGGCCGCGCAGGCCGACGGCGGGATGAAGATGGACGCCGGAATGGGCGGCGCGGGCTTCGACGACCAGGGCATGCCGTACCACGACAGCGCCGAGCCTCAGCCGCCGCAACAGCCGTGACGTCATGCGCGCGAGCCATTGGACGATGCTGCTCGCGGGGGTGCTGCCGGTGGTGGGCTGCGTGAACGCGCCGTCCACCGCCGGCAAGCCGAGCGAGGCGCAGCGCGCGGCGCGGGCGCAGGAGAACGAGCCGGCGCGGCCGTCGCAGAGCACCACCGAGCGGGGGCCGTTCGAGATGACGCGCCAGCCGGAAGAGACGGAAGGCACCGGCGGCAGCGGCCCACCCGGCAACCCGGCGCTGTCTCCGCCCGACGCGGGGTGAGGCGCCTCAGCGCTGAAACCGAACCGGCAGCCGGAAGCACTCGCTTCCGCGCGGCAGCGGCAGCGCGCCTGGAATCACGCAGTCGAGCGCGGCCTGGTCCAACAGGGTCGAGCCCGAGCTGTGCACCAGCTCGACGCCGGCCGCGGTGCCTTCGTGGGTCAAGCACAATCGAACGGCTGCCTCACCCGTGAGCCCATAGCGCTGCGCCGCCTTGGGGTAGCAGCGAAGGGCTGCGGCGGCGAGGCGCGCGTGCAGGGCGGACCCGTCGACTCCGGCCCCGGCCCCACCGCCCGCGCCTGCGCCTGCGTTCGCCGAGCCTCCCCCTTCTTCACCCGCGCCCACGTCGACCGAGCCCTCCCCCGCCGCGTCATCGACCGGCACCCCCCGCGACGTGGCCATCCGCGCGGGCGCTCCCCGGGCGCGCGGCGGGCGCGTGCCTTTCGGCTCCGCGGGAGCAGCGGGCGCGCCGGAGGAGACCAGCCCGACGCGAAGAGACGTCTGCTGCGGCGCCGGCGGTTCGGCCGGCAAGCGCCTCGGCCGAGACGAGACCGCCAGCGCCAGCACCGCCGCATGCACCCCCACCGACACCGCGAGCGCGATGGTCCCAGCGCGGCGCTTCGGAGACAGCGGCAGCCCCATAGGCCCCGCCGCTTCTAGCGGTTTTCCGAGCCGCGGTGGAGCGAGGGGACGAAGAACACCCTCCCGCCCGACAGCTCGGCGCGCTCCATCGGCAGGCCGTAGAGCGCCTCCAGCCGCTCGCGGGTGAGCACCTCGGCGGGCGCGCCTTGCGCCAGCACCCGGCCCTCCCGGAGCAAGACGACCTCGTCGGCGAACGCCGTCGCCAAGTTCACGTCGTGCAGCACCGCCACCGCGCTCGCCCCGGTCGCCACGTGCGCCCGCACCCGCTCGAGCGAGGCCACCTGGTGCTTCAAGTCCAGGAACGCCGTCGGCTCGTCGAGGAACAGCACCTTCGGCGCCTGCATCAGCGCGCGCGCGAGCAGCACCAGCCGCTTCTCGCCCCCCGACATCTGCGTCGCGGGCCGCTCGGCCAACGCGCCGATGCCCAGCGCCTCGAGCCGCGCGCGCGCCTTCGCCTCGTCGCCGCCCGACGGCAGCCCCCACGGGCCCAGGCGGGGCGAAAGCCCCATCAGCACCAGCTCGAGCCCGGTGAAGCCCGCGCCCTCGTCGATGGTCTGCGGCACCCAGGCGAAGTCGCGCGCCAGCGCGGCGCGGCCGTACGCGCCCACCGCCTGGCCCTTCCACTCGACCTTCCCCGCCGAGGGCGCCACGAGCCCCATCAACACGCGCAGGAGCGTGCTCTTGCCCGCGCCGTTGGGCCCCAGCACCGCAGTCATCCGGCCGGGAGCCACGCGGAGCGCGATGCACTCGAGCACCGGGCGCGCGCCGTAGCCCGCGCTCATGCCCTCGACGACCAACCCGCTCACTTCTTGAGCGCCTTCGCTTCGAGGTCGCGCCGCAGCGCCTCGGCGGCCTTGAGGAACCCAGGCCCCTGGTCGGGCCGCGCCACCGCCTCGTAGTAGCTGTCGGTCAGGTTCGAGTACCGCTGGCACAGCGTCTTGATCACATCGCAGTTGTACCGGCGGCGAACCTGGTCATACGCCGCCCGCATGCGCTCGTACTCGCGCTCGAGCTGCGCCACCGGGACGGTCTTGCGGACGGGCTTGGCCGCGGGCCTGGGCTTGGAAGGCGCGGGGGCCTGCAGCGGCGCCAAGGTGAGCTCGTCGTCCTCGGCCTCCAACGCCTCGTCGTCGGGCGCCGCGAAAGAGTCGTCGGGCTCCAGCGCGTCGGCGGGGATGTCGGGCATCGCCGACTCCGGCTCCACCGGCTCGATGCGCACCGCCACCGCCGGCGCGGGCGCGGGCGGGCGCAGGAAGAGAACCGCCCCCGCGACGAGCGCGAACGAAATCAACGCCGCCCCGACGAACCACGCCCAGCGCGGCACCGCGCGCGGCGCCCGCACCGGCCCGGTCCACTCGTCGGGGTCGGTCTGCGACTCCCGCGGCGGCGCGTCGAGGGTCTTGCGGCCGTGCGGCCCGCTCCCGCCGGGGTCGGTGTCCTCGGGCTCGCCCGGCGAGGTCTTCTCGAGCGACGCCGGGGGAAGAATCTCCGCGCTGGCCCACGGCACGCTGTCCGCCGCGGTCGTCTCCATCGGCTCCGCCACCACCGGCGCGAGCTGGGTGGGCTGCTCGAGCAGGCTCCCCGGGATGGTCTCGTCGCGGCCGGGCACCGCCTCGTCGAGCGTGGCGACGGGCCGCAACGGCGGCTGCGACTGCCCGCTGCGCGACGGCGACTTGAGCGAGCTGAGCAGCCTTCGCTCCTGCTGAAACTCGGTCTCGAACATCTGCCGCATGCACTGGCCGGCCTTCTCCGCGCCGCCGGTGAGGCCCAGCTCGACTTGGCACTGGAGCAGCTGCGCGCGAAACGCATCGGCGGTCTGAAAGCGCTCGGACGGCTCGACCGCCAGCGCCTTGTTCAGCACCGCCTCCAGCGAGGCCGGGCAGTCGGGCTTGAGCTCGCGCAGAGGCCGGAGCGCGCCGCGCCCGACCTCGGGGAGCAGCTGCGGCGTGGGGGTGTCCTCGAACGGGTTGCGCCCGGCGACGAGCTCGAAGAGCACCACCCCCACCGAGTACAAGTCGCTGCGCGCGTCGACCTGCGCCTGCCGCGCCTGCTCGGGCGACATGTAGAGGAACTTGCCCATCACGATGCTGGGGTTGGTCTTCGCGGCGTTGAGCGCGCTCTTGGCGAGCCCGAAGTCGATGACCTTCACCTCGCCTTCGTACGAGACGAGGATGTTCTGCGGCGAGATGTCGCGGTGGACGAGGCCCAGCTCGCGGTCCTGCTCGTCGCGCTTTCGGTGCACGTACGCCAGCGCCTCGAGCACCCGCATCACCAGGTGCACCGACACCTCGAGCTTGGGCGGGGTGGAGAGCTCGCGCGCGCGGTTGAGCAGCCTGCGCAGGTCCTTCCCGTCCACGTACTCGAGCGCCAAATACGGCTCGCCGTCCACCATGCCGACGTCGAGCACCTGCGCGATGGCGCCGTGCTGCAGCTGCACCAGCGTCTTCGCCTCGTCGACGAAGCGGTTCAGAAAGCCCGGGTCCCGCGCCAACGCGGGCCGCACCCGCTTGACGACGCACAGCTTGCCGAACCCCCGCGTGCCCTCCAGCCGCGCGATGAACAGCTCGCCCATGCCGCCCGACGAGAGCGGCAACAAGAGCGTGTACCGGCCGAACGGCGTCGGGTGGAAGGGCCGCAGGCGGTTGGGGCTGGGGCTCGTCATCGCTGCCCGGAGGCGGGCGAGGAATGTTCACCCGAAGGCGACGACGGACGCCAGCGTTGTTCAGCTGGATTTCGAGCCGGGGTCGGTGACATGGCCGGCGTCTTCTTCGACCACCTCGAACACCGGCACCGGCGAAGTCCGGCCGCCCAGCATCCGCTCCCCGCGGGGGACGACCTCGAACTTGCCGCCGGTGGCCATCAAGGTGGGCTTGGTGACCAGGATTTGGCCGGGTTGCGCGGCGGACGCCAGCCACGACGTGAGGTTCACCGTCTCCCCGAAGGCCGTGTAGTCAAGCCGCGCCGGGCTGCCGACAGTGCCCACCAGCACCGGGCCCGTACACAGGGCGAGCTTCAGCTCGAGCTGCTCGGCTTCAGGCCGCTCGGCCATGGCCCGCGCCCACTCGGCCCTCAGCGCGAGCGCGGCCCGCACCGCGCGCAAGGCGTCGTTGCCGCGCGCCCACGGCGCCCCGAACATGGCCATCATCGCGTCGCCGACGAACTTGTCGACGGTGCCTTCGAAGCTGAAGACGATGCTGGTCATGCGCTTGTAGAACTCGTTGAGCAGCGCGGTCACCCGCTCGGGCGACGCGCGCTGCGCGAAGGCGGTGAAGCCGGCCAAGTCGGCCAGCAGCACGGTCACCTCGCGCTTCTCCAGTACGGTGACGGGAACGTCGCCCAGCTGGCGCATCTCGACCAGGCGCCGCTCGACGATGTTGGGCGCGTGGAAGCGCTCGAGCACCTCGCGCAGCCGGCCGTCGCCCGCGGTGGGCTGCTCGGACGAGAAGCGCTCGACGGCGTGAAAGAGCAGCCGGCCGACCTCGGTGCACAGCTCGAGCGTCTTCTCCAGCTGGTCCTTGCCTTCGCGCTGCGCGGCGCGGTTCAGGTACAGCACGCCGACGAACGGCGGCCGCGCGCCGATGGGCACGCACAGCACCTGGTCGACGCCGTACATCACCACGCTCTCGCGCGAGGCGAAGCGGGAGTCGTCGCGGACGTTGCGCACCGCCAGCGCCGCGCCCTGCTCGAGCGCCGCCTCGATGACCGCGTCGGACACCGGCGCCTCGCCCTCCGTCAGCTTGCCGCGGTGACGCACGGTGGCCGGCGCGAGCGCGCCCGACAGGTGCCGCAGCATCACCACCGCGGTGGTCGCGTTCACCGCCTGCATCAGCTTGTCGACGGTGTCGTCGAGGAAGCGCGTCAGCGAGGTCGCCGCGTGGAGGGCTTCGGAGACTTTGTAGAGGAACAGCAGCGACTCGTAGCGGATGGGCAGCGAGCCTTTCTCGACCGCGAGCGCGTTCATGTCGAGCGGCGGCTGGGTGGGCTCGAACGGCGCCACGTTGTCCAGCGCGCGCATGAGCGAGCTCTCCTTCACCCCGCGCGAGAGCACCACCTCGCGGGCGATGTCGACGCCTTGGCCGAAGCGCCGCACGCCCCCCGTCGAGATGTCCACCACCTCGGTGCGCACGTCCTCGCTCGCCTCGGGCTGGCGGATGAGCAGCGTGTTCTCGCCGACGGTGATGGTGTCGCCCGGCTTCAGGGCGATCGCCGCCTCCACCGCCAGGCCGTTCACCTTGGTGCCGTTTCGGCTCTCCAGGTCTTCGACCTCGACGCGGCCGTTCTGCACGCGCAGCCGCGCATGCTGGCGGGACACCATGTCCCCCGAGAGAACGATGTCGTTCTCATCGGCGCGGCCCAAGCTGGTATCGCCCTCCGGCAAGTCGTAGGAGGTGTCGAAGTAGCCCGGGCCATTGATGACGAGCTGCCACATGTGCGGAGCCCGCGAAGCGTAGCACGTCGTCAGGCGCGGCGAGCGAGCAAGAGCAGAAACAAAGGGCCGCCGATGAGCGCCGTCAGCGCACCCACCGGCGGCTCGGCGCCGAACCAGGGGAACAGCGAGCGCGCCGCCAGGTCCGCCAACACCAGGAAAGCCGCGCCGCCCAGCGCGCTGCCCGGGAGCAGCAAACGGTTGTCTGCACCGAGGCGCAGGCGAAGCAGATGTGGCACCACGAGCCCCACAAATCCCACCAGGCCGGCGAGCGCGACGGCCACCGCGACCGCCAGTGAGGCGAACAGCAGGATCAGGCCGCGCACCCGCCGCACCGGCGCGCCCAGCGACGCGGCGTCTTCGTCGCCCAGCGCGAGCAAGTTGAGCTGCCCGGAGAGCGCCCACAGCCCGCCCAGCGCCAGCGCCTGCAGCGCCGCGGCGAGGAGCAAGGTGCTTGAGCGCTCGTAACCGATGGCGCCCGCGAGCCAGTAGAGAATCTGACCGAGCTTGTCGGGCGCGGCGAGCGTCTTGATGAAGGTCACCGCCGCGAGCGCGAACGCGTTGACGATGACACCGGCGAGCAGCACCACGTGCGGCCCGCGGCCCCCCGCAAGCTCGCCCAGCGCGAAGACGAGCACGGTGGCGAGCAGCGCCCCGCCGAGCGCGAACGCCTGCGGCCCCAGGTCGCTCACCCAACCGGCCTGAAGCCCAATGCCGCCCAAGCCCAAGGCGAGCGCGAGGGTGGCGCCCAGCGCGGCGCCGCCGGAGACGCCCAAGAGCAGCGGCTCGGCGAGCGGGTTTCGGGTCAGCCCCTGCAGCGCGCAGCCGGAGGCGGCGAGCGCGGCGCCGACCAACGCCGCCAAGGCCGCGCGCGGCCAACGCAGCGACCAGAAGATGACCGCGTCGGGCGCCTCCCCTCCCAGCGCGCGAGAGAGCGAAATCGGCTGCTCGCCGAAGAGCACCGCGCAGCCGAGCGCGACGGCCAGCACGCACGAGAGCCCCACGAGCACCAGCGCCAGCCTCCAGGGGCGAACGCGGGCCGCGCTCACGGGACGTCCTTGCCGTGCACCAGCGCGAACAGCTCGTGGAGCCCGCGCGCGAGCCTGGGGCCCGGGTGCAGCAGGTCCTGCGAGGCGGGCCGCACCCAGCGGGCGCGCTGAAGCCCTTCGAGCGCGCGCAGCGCCTGAACGCCGGTGCGCGAATCGGCGAGGTCGATGATGACGTCGGGCCGCGCGGCGAGCACGCGCTCCACCGAGTACACCGGGTAAGGCACGCGCGCGTCGGCCGCGACGTTGACGCCGCCGGCGTCCGCGAGCAGCTCGGCGCCGAACGAGCCGGGGCCCGCCACCACCAGCGGCGCGAAGCCGTAGACGATGAGGACCTTCTTCTTCGAGAGCCCCGCGGACTTGCGCCGCACCTCCGCGCGCGCGGCCTGAATCCGCGCGACGAGCGCGGCCGCCTCCTGCTTCTTGTCGAGCGCGGCGCCCACCGCTTCGATGGCGGCCAGCGTCTGGGCCACGGTGTGGAGCGGCAGCGCGAGCACGGGGATGCCCAGCTCGGCCATCTTCTCCACCGGCGCGCGGTTGCCGGGCCCGGGCTGCACCAGCACCAAGTCGGGCGCGAGCTTCACCACCGCCTCGACGCTGGGGTCCGAGAAGCCGCCGACGCGGGGCAGGCGCTGGACCGCCTCGCCTTCGTCGTAGCGCGAGACGCCGACCAGCCGCTCCCCGGCGCCCAGCGCCTCCACCGTCTGCGTGAGCGACGGCGCGAGGGTCACCACGCGCCGCACCGGCCGGTCGAGCGGCGGGCCGTGGAAGGCAGGCGCGTCCGCCCACGCCAGCGCGCTCCAGCCGCACGCGGCGGCGCAGAGGATGGCAAAAAGCCGCATCACGGGAGCGCGAGCAGGTCGGCCACGTTCGACACGCCGGTGGTCGAGTCGACCGCGCACGCCTGAATCGGCCCGCCGGACTGGTAGCCGCGCCGCTCGACCAGGCCGCCGTCGGTGAAGCCGTAGACGAACACGCGGCCGCCGTTCTGGTCCGCCACGAAGACGTCGCCTCCGACCAGCGCGAACCGACCTGGGACGATGGGCGAGCAGTCGCCGGTGTGAGGGCAGGCGATGGGCGTGGCGGCCAGGCGCGTGCCGTCGGCCTGCACGACCACCAGCGCCGCCTTCTCGACGCCGTTGGCGAGGAAGGTGGTCGGGTCGTAGCTCACCTTGCCCTGGCAGGTGACGAAGAGCCGCTGCCCGTCGGACGCCACCGAGACCGCGTTGAGGCACACGTCGTTGCCCAGGTCGATGGGCGTGACGTCGCCGCTCACCGGGTCGATGCGCGCCAACATGCCGTTGCCTTCGGGCACGTAGGTGTCGGGGTTCAAGTTGCTGAGCGCGACGAAGAGCTGGCCCTGGTGCGCGGTGATGGACCACGGCCGCGCGACCGGGTCGCCGTTGGGCAGCGGCTGGAGCGCGGCGCCTTGCGGCATGGGGTAGCTCGTCACCGCCGAAGGCGCCTCGGGTTGGGTGATGTCGACCTTCACCACGCGCTGGCCCGCGCTGGCCGCCGCGGCGCCGAAGCCGCCGTAGAGCGGCACGTACATCGCGTCGCCCAGCTTCACCGCGGCCTCGGGGAAGGTGTTCGCGCCGAAGGACACCTCGGCGACCGTGGCGAGCTGGAGCCCGCCGTCGACGGACGCGTAGCTCGCCGCGGTGGACGCGTTGCGCCGGAGGACCTGCAGCGTGCCGCTCGAGGCGTTCACCACGTACACGTACGGGTCGAACGCGAGCACCTGGTTGGGCACCGAGCCGGTGGTCGGCGCGCCCGAAACCTGCGCGAACGGCGCGCCGGTGGGCGCGAGCGAGGCCTGGTAGACGCGGTCGTCGATGCCGTCGAGCGAGAGCAGCACGTCGGCGACGGCGGCGAGCGACTGCGGCGCGGTGCCGATCGCGGCGTTGGGCCCCTTCAAGCCCGTCTGAGCCTGCAGGCCGGTCACCTGGCCGTTGCTGAAGCAGGCGGCGACCACGTCGTACTGGCAGACGCCGTTCCTGCAGCTGCGCGCGTCCTGGCACGCGTTGCCGCACGCGCCGCAGTGGAGCGGGTCGCTCCCGAGCGCGACGCACGACTGGCCGCACAGAGTCGACGTGGTGAAGTTGCAGGCGGACTTGCACTGGCCGCCCTCACACACCAGCCCCGCGCCGCAGGCGTTGCCGCACGCGCCGCAGTTGAGCGGGTCGGTGGCGAGCACGGCGCAGCCGGTGCCGCACACCTCGGTGCCGGGGCCGCACCGGCACGCGCTCTCCTGGCACACCTGGCCCGGCTGACAGGCGACGCCGCAGCCACCGCAGTTAAGCCGGTCGCTCGTCAGGTCCGCGCAGCCTTGGCCGCACGCCGCGAGCCCCTGGGTGCACAGCACGCGTTGCTCCGGACAGCCGAACGAGAAGAAGGCGAGCGCGAGCGCGCCCGCGGTGAGGAGATGGCGGTTCATCGAAGAACGTCCTTTCGGGAAGCGGGAGAGGGAGACGATGCGAAGTCCCACGCGACGGCGGCGGTGACGTACGCGGCGCGGCCAGGCAGGGGGTAGCCGTCCAGGTCCTGGCTTTGGACGTCGAGCAGGTTCTTGAGCTCGCCGGCGACCTGGAGCTCGGGCCGCCGGGTCACGGTGGCGACGAGCCCCACGTTCACGAACGCGCGCTCTTCGAGGAAGAGCGTCTCGGTGCGGTTGGTGAACTGGCGCGACTGGAAGAGCAGCTCGGCGTGGCCGCGCAGCGTCGAGGGCCC
The DNA here is from genome assembly GCA_964511185.1 of uncultured Myxococcaceae bacterium. GTDB lineage: Bacteria > Myxococcota > Myxococcia > Myxococcales > Myxococcaceae > CAZEDU01. Next base: position 53,536 of record CAZEDU010000001.1, read on the forward strand.
CAGCTCGAGCCGGGCGGCGACCTTGTGGCGCGGGCGGTAGGGCAGCGTCTTCAAGTAGTAGCGCGGGTCGTCCTTCAGGTTCTGCGACGACAGGTACGTGTAGCTGCCGGTGGCGCCCAGCCAGTGCGTGGGCTCGAGCCGCGCCTCGGCCTCCAGCCCCGACACGCGCGCGGTGGCGAAGTTGTAGGGGCGCGCGAGCAGCGGCGGGTAGTACTCGTAGCTGATCAGGTCCTCGTAGAGGCTGTAGAAGCCGCCCACGCTCACCCGCGTGCGCTCGGTGCGGTGGGCCACCGCCACGTCGGCGAAGAGCGCCCGCTCGGGCCGGAGCTGAGGGTTGGGCAAGAGCGAGCCCTGCACCACGTACAGCTCGAGGAACGACGGCGCCCGATGCGCCTGGCCGGCGTTGGCCTTGAGCTCGAAGCCGGCGGGCAGCTGGAGCGCGGCGCCCAGCTTGGGGGAGATGCCGTTGAACGGCCCGGTGCGGTCGAAGCGCAAAGACGGCGTGAGCGCGAAGGCGCCGCCGGCGAAGAGCACCTCGTCGGCGGCCATCACCGCGAAGCGCACCCAGCCGGGGTTCACCTCGGTGGGCTCGAAGAGCGAATCGCCGGCGACCAGGAGCGTGGCCGACACCCCGTGCCGCTCGGCGAAGAGCTGCGCGTAGGTCGCGTCCACGCCGACGCTCTGGGTGGTTTGCCGGTGGCTCCCGAGCGAGGTCAGGCTGTGCAGCGCGAGCGCGTCGCGCTGGCCGAAGGCGAGGAACGAGAGCGCGCCCGCGGGAGAGAGGCTCCGCTCGACCCGCGCCGCGCCCAAGACGCGCTCGCCCCGCTGCCGCGACTCGAGCGTGGGGTTGGCTGCGGTGCCGGCGAGCCCGCGGTCATCGGCGTTGGCCTCGAGGAGCGCCTCGCCCTGCCAGGCCCCGGCCAGCGCGCGGCGAAACTTGAGCAGCGCCCCGCCGTGCGCGGCCTGGTTGTTCTGCCGCCGCACCGTCGACAGCGGGTTGCCTTCGAGGTTGGGCTGCGCATCGTGCGCGAAGGAGAAGTCGCCGGCGCTCTGGCCGCCGTGCAAGAGCACGAGCCCCTCGCCGCCGAGCAGCGCGCCCGTGGCCCCGGCGTGCAGCAGGCCCGTCCGGAAGCTGCCGTACGACGCCTCCGCGAACGCGCGCGCGCCGTCTCGGGCGCGCCGCGTCGACAGGTACACCGCCCCGCCCAGCCCGCCGCTGCCGTAGCGCGCGCCGGCGCCGCCGCGCTGCACCTGCGCCGCCTCGAGCGCCGCGGCCGGCACCCGGCTCAAGTCGACGTTGCCGCCGGCCGGGTTCAGCGGAACGCCGTCCAGGAAGACGAGCACCGCGTTCGGCGAGGCGCCGCGCACCGACAGGTTCTGGCGCTGGCCGAAGCCGCCCACGTCGTGCACCACCAGCCCCGGCGCGGGCGCGAGCCAGTCGGCGGTGCTCTTCACTTCGCTGGTGGCGGGCGGGCGCGTCACCTCGCTGATCGCCGCGGTCGGGTCGCGGCGGGCGGGCGCGTCGGGCGTGTCGATGGTGGGAGCGGGCGCGGGCACCACCACCGGCGGCAGCTCGCTCTCTTCTCCTCGCGCCGGGAGCGCGGAGGCGTGCACCGCCAGAAGAATGAGTGAGAGACGCCGCATCGCTCCGCCTTCCGCTCCCTCCTGCGAAGAGAGAAGGCACTTCGCGGCGAAGCCCTCTTAAGAGGCGCTTCACCACACCCTCGGGCAGGTCTCCTGGCTTCTTCGGGCTCGAACCCAAGCGCACGATGCGCGGGTTCCGGATTCGGGGGCCTCCCACCTTCCCTCGCCCAACCCAGGCGAAGTGGCGACTGCGCTGGAGACCCCGCCTGGCCCCGAACGGGGGCCGCCCAAGTCACAGTGGCGGGACCGCGCCGGGCTTCCACCGGCTTCCCTCTTTGAGCTGCCTCTTTGGCAACCCGAAGGCGGCCCGGCTTGTACGCGGCGGTGTCGATGCCGGTCAAGCAGACCCATGCGTCTCGGACCCGAGATGCCGTTGGCGAATCCGTACGACGCCGCCCCGCCGAGCGCCGCGGGCGGGCCATGGCACAAGAGCTGCTCAGGCTTTCAGTGCCGCCGGTGGGCGGTGGCGGAAGCGGCGAGCCAAACACGAGGCCGCTTCATTCGAGGAAGGAAGGTGACGACATGTTGGTGAGCGGGAAACGCCTTGCGGTGTTTTCGATCCGCAGCGGCAAGAACGGCAGCGTCTGGGTGAGGGCGGGCAGCGCGTGGGTCAACAAAGACGGTTCGATGAACGTCAGGCTCGACGTGCTTCCCATCGATGGTGTGTTGCACGTGCGCGAGGCGGGGGAGCGGCGGGCCGAAGCGGTCCCGAACGTCCCCGGCCCCTTCGACGCGACCGAGTCGGGCATGAACATGAACGTGGCAGCGGGAGGGCACTGAACATGTCGATGAAGACGGGGTTGTGGCTGTCTGTTCTGACGGTGGCGTTGTCCTTCGCCGGCGCGGCGGAGGCGGCGAAGCAGAAGTCGGTGGTGCGCATGTCCGGGACGCTCAACCTGAACCAGGCGAGCGAAGCGCAGCTCGACGAGCTGCCCGGGATTGGCCAAAAGGCCGCGCGCAGCATCATCGCGTACCGCGAGAAGACGCCGTTCAAACGCATCGAAGACCTGGTCAAGGTGAAAGGCTTCGGCAAGAAGCGCTTCGAGAAGCTCAAGCCGCACCTCACCGTGACCGGACCAACCAACCTGACGGTGCAGCGCGAAAAGCTCACCGCCCAAGGCCGCGCTGGGCCACCGGGCCGATGAGCTGATGCAGCGAGTGGGGGCCGCTCGAGCGTTTCGAGCGGCTCCCGCCCCAACCGATGCGAGCGCTCACGCACGGCGGACAGTGTGAACGCTGACCCTCGTCGCGAGCTTCGACCCCAACCGCCTCAATGCCTGGCGAAGCAAACGCCCGAGCCGCGGGGCGGTGGGCAGGCGCTCGCCCGCGAGCAGGATGTGGTTCTCGAAGTCGAAGAGCCGCACCGCCCGCGCGTCGCGGTGCGGCTGCAGGTGGAACCAGAGCGACTCCTCCCAGAGGTAGCTGGGCGAGGGGATGGCGTTGATGACCACCAGCCCGCCGGGCCTGAGCGCCGCGGCCATCGGCTGAGGGAGGCGCTCGAGAGAGACGCTCGGCTTGAAGATGTCTCCGTCGATCTGCTCGGAGAGGTCATCGATGACGACGTCGAAGCGGCCGCGCCGCCGGCTCACCCACGGCACCGCGTCGCCCTTCGTGACGTCGACCGCACCCGACCAGCTTCGGCTCAAGCGACGAAACCAAGGCACCGCCTCGACCGACAGGTCGACGGCGGAGACGCGCCCCCGAACGCCCAGCGCGCGCAGCGGCGCGACGATGCCGCCGCCCGCGAAGCCGAGCATGGCGATGGCATCGGCGTATGGCTTCGCGACCGAGATGAGCGCCGCCATCACGTCGAACACGCTGTGCGTCGGCCCCGGGCGGGCGAGCACCTCGCTCAAGACGTATTTGCCGTACATCACGCGCGCGCCGCGCCGGGTCCGCACCACCCGCCAGCGCTCCGAGTGGACTGGGGAAACCGGTCCCCCCTGGGAGGGGGACAACTTTCCCCGCTCTTCTCTGCGTCGCTTCGGGCGAGTGCTCATGCGCCTCCAGTGTCTCAGCAATCCCTCGGTCGCCCCAACGCGTTGATTCCCCCCAACCTCTTCCTCCGGGCGCCTTCACCCGCGCGAGGGCTCCGCTCCGCGAAGCATTTGAAGTAGACCGTCGGCATGCGCGGACTGCTGAACTACTTCCTCAAGGGCCTCGTCTTCGTCGCGCCGATTGCCATCACGCTGTGGGCGCTCATCTTCACCTTTCGCGAGGTGGACAGCTGGATAGGCGCGCCGGTGCCGGGCGTCGGGCTGCTCCTCGTCATCGGAATCATCACCGCCATCGGCTTTCTCCTCTCCAGCTTCTTCGCCGACCGGATCAACCAGTGGGCCGACGAGGTCTTCGGAAAGCTGCCGTTCATCAAGGTCCTCTACAGCGCGCTCAAGGACCTGATGAACGCCTTCGTCGGCGAGAAGAAGAAGTTCGACCGGCCCGTGCTCGTCGACCTGACGCCGGACGGCAGCGTGCGGGCGTTCGGCTTCATGACCCGCGAGTCGCTGGCCGACTTCGGGCTGCACGACGATTGCGCCGTCTACCTGCCGCAGTCGTACAACTTCGCCGGCTTTCTGACGGTCGTGCCCAAGTCGCGGGTCAAGCCACTTCCGCACGACAGCGCCGAGCTGATGGCGTTCATCGTCTTCGGCGGCATCGGCCAGCCCTCCCCATCCAAATAGGCTCAGCCGCTTCACACACGGACGCACATGGACGGGCAATCGGCTCGCCCAAGCCCTACCTAAGAAGGAATACTGAACCCCACCTGCCGTTCGGCAGCCATTCACCGTGAACGTCGAGCCCCCGCGCACTTCCGAGCCACCCCCGCCCCTGCCCGTCGCGCCGCCCGATGCCAACCCGCCGCCCCCGGAGCGGCGTCCGCACGCACAGCTCATCGCGGCGTTCCAGGCGCAGCAGCGCCGGCAGCTCTGGGTCGAAGGCGCGCTCTACGGGCTCGCGGCCGCGCTGGTCCTCTTGGTCGCCGCCGGGTTCTTCGGGCAGCCGTTCCCTTGGCTGGGGCGTTGGCTGCTGCTCCTCGCGCCGGTCATCGCCGCGGCGGTCGCGGTCGCGCTCGGCGTCGTGCTCGCCGTCTCCCGCGTGGGGGACGAGCTCAAGGCCGCGCGCCTGCTCGGCGAGCGGCTCCCTTCGCTTCAGCTCGACGTGCTCGCCGCGGTGGAGCTCCTGCGCGAGGCGAAAGCCGGGCAACACTCCGAAGCGCTCGCCGCGGCCTTCGTGCAGCAGATCGACGAGCGGGCGAAGGGCGTCCGCGCCCAATCCGCGCTGGACGCTCGGCGGACCCGCCGGGCCGGGGCCGCGTTGGGGGCCGTGCTCCTGGTGAGCCTGGCCGTGGTCGGGGCGCTGCGCGTGCGGTGGTGGTCGGGCCTGGTGCACGCCACGCAGAGCGGCGCGCAGCTGGCGGGCCCGGTTCGGCTGGAGCCCGTCACCGGCGACATCGAGATCACCTACCGGTACCCGGCGTACACCGGGCTTGCGCCCCGCACGCTCCCGGTGAGCACGGGCGAGGTGACCGCGCCCAAGGGCACTGAGGTGGCGCTGAAGACCCGGGCCGACCGCGACGTGACGAGAGCGGAGCTGGTGTTGGGCGACGAGCGCGTCCCGCTGCAGCTCGAGGGCACGCGCGACCTGAGCGGCACGTTCGTGCTCAAGCAGTCCGGCTCGTACCATTTCGAGCTCTTCCGCAAGAACAACCTCATCGCGCGCGGGCCCGAGGTGCCGGTGAACGCCGAGGCCGACACGCCGCCTCAGGTCCGGCTCACCTCCCCCGCCGAGGAGCTGGAGATCGACGAGGGCGCGAAGGTGACGCTCAAGTACGAGGCGTCGGATGACTACGGCCTCACCTCGCTGGAGCTGGTGTACCGGCTGCCGGGCAGCGCCGAGGCGCAGCGGGTGAAGCTCCGCCACGACGAAGGCCGCCGGTCCAAGGGCCAGTACGTCTGGGACCTGGCGGGCGTGAAGCTCAAGCCCGGGCAACGCGTGACGTACCACGTCGAAGCGCAAGACAACGACGAGGTGGAGGGCAAGAAGAAGGGCGTCTCGCGCACGCAGGTCTTGAAGCTCTACAGCGCCGCCGAGCACCGCCGGGCCGCGGTCGAGCGGGTGCAGAAGCTGTGGGACCGCATGGTGACCCACCTGGCCGACCGCCTGGAGAGCAACGACCGCGCGAAGGAGAAGACCGCGGAGCTGGTGGCGCCCGGCCAGACGACCGACCAGTCCGGCACGCAGCTCGCCGCGGACCTGGTGGCCGCCGCGCGGGAGCTGGCGAAGGAGCGCGACGCGCCCCGCGAGCTGATCGGCGCGCTGGTGAACATCAGCGACTCGTTCCAGCGGCACGTGCTCTCCACCGCCGACGCGCGCCGCACGTTCTTGCGCTACCAGCGCATGCAGAGCGACCTGGACATGGGGCGGCGGCTCACCGCGGTGGTCAGCGCGGAGATCTCCGAGGTCGAGAAGGACATCCTCTACCTGGAGTCGTTGCTCGACCGGCAGAAGCTGCTCGACTTGCAGGAGCTGGGGCGACAGCTGCAGGCCGACCGCCGCGAGCTGGCCTCGCTGCTCGAGCAGTTCCGCCAGACGAAGGACGAGGCGCTCCAGGACAACATCTTGCGCGAGGTGCAGGCGCTCCGAGAGCGCATGAACGAGCTGATGCGCCGCATGTCCGAGCTGGCCAAGGGCATCCGCGACGAGCACCTGAACCAAGAGGCGCTCCGGGAGCTGATGGAGGAGCGCGACTTCGCCTCCGCGCTCGACGAGGTCGAGAAGCTGGTGCGCGAAGGCAAGGCCGACGAGGCCTTGATGAAGCTGCAGCAGATGGCGATGGAGATGGACGAGATGGTCGAGAGCCTCGCGCAGGCCGAAGAGGGCATGGGCGACGAGGAGTACCGCGCGCTCGCCGAAAAGTTTCAGGAGTTCATGGACGATCTCGGCAAGACCACCGAGGCGCAGAAGCGGGTGAGCGACGAGACCAAGGCGCTGCGGGACCGCTACAAGCAGCAGATGCAGCAGCGGCTCAAGCAGCGCGGGCAGCAGCTCAAGGACGAGCTGCTCCGGAAGACCGAGCAGGCGACGAAGAGCTACCAGTCGCTCGAGCCGGACCAGCTGAGCATGCGTGCCGACCGTCCGCTGGAGGAGGTGCGCGCCGAGCTCGACAATCTGAAGAACGCGCTCAAGGTGGACGACTTCGACCTGGCGGCGGAGGCGGCGGCGCGGGCCGAGCGCGCCTCGCAGGAGCTCGCTGGCTACGCCGAGCTCGAGCGGCAGCGCGACGAGGCGTTCAAGAACCCCGAAGACGTCCGCCGGCGCTCCCGGGAGACGGCGGAGCGGCTGCGGCAGGACTCCGCGAAGGTCTCCGACATCAACCAGAAGCTGCAGCAGCTGTTCCCGCAGCCTGGCTCGATGCTCTCCGAGGCGGACAAGCAGCGGCTGCGCTCGCTCTCGCAGGAGCAGCGCCAGCTCGAGAAGCAGGCCGACGGGCTGCGCCGCAAGATGGAGGAGATGTCGCAGATGGCGCCGGTGTTCGGCCAAGAGGCCGAAGAGCAGATGGGGCAGATCGGCGAGCACATGGGCGGCGCGGCGCAGCGCATGGAGATGCGCGACGTGAGCCGCGGCTACGGTGAGCAGAAGGCCGCGCTCGAGCAGCTGCAGCAGTTCGAAAAGCAGATGAAGGAGAGCAGCCAGCGCAGCGGCAAGGGCAAAGGCATGCCGCTGCCGATGTTCTCCAGCCGCCGGCCCGGGCTCGACGGCCGCACGCAGGACAAGGTCGAAATCCCCGACGAGGAGCAGTTCCAGGCGCCCAAGGAGTTCCGCAAGGACCTGCTCGACGCGATGAAGCAGGGCGCGCCCGACAAGTACAAGGAGCAGGTCAAGCGCTACTACGAGGAGCTGGTGAAATGACCCGCACCGCGCCGCGCGTCGCCTTGGGCCTGCTCGCGCTGCTCGCGGTGGTGCCCGCGCGCGCCCAGACGCTCAAGGCCGAGGCGAAGGCGCAGCTGCAGAACATCGAACAGCTGCTCGAGGACTGGGACGTCGCGGGGGCGAAGGAAGAGCTCGAGGCGCTGCGGAAGCTGGTGCCGGAAGACGTCGAGCCGCTGCACTACTACGCCGGCCGGGTGGCGTTCGAGGAGGGCCGCTACGCCGAGGCGGTCGAGCACCTCTCCCGCGCCGGGCTGTCGGACAAGCCGGGCTCGTACCTGCGGCTCGCGAAGGACACGCTGCGGGTGACCGAGGGGCACCAGCGCGTGGAGAGCGAGAACTTCATCTTCCTCTACCCGCCGGGGAAGGACGAGGTGCTCGCGCCCTACGCGCTGGAGACGCTCGAGCACATCCGCCGCGCGCTGCTCGAGGACCTGGGCCACGCGCCGGCGGGGAAGGTCCGCGTCGAGGTGGTGAACGACGCCACCGAGCTGTCGAAGCTGTCGACGTTGACCAAGGAGCAGATCAAGACCACCGGCACCATCGCCATCTGCAAGTTCAACAAGCTGATGGTGACCAGCCCCAAGGCGGTGGTGCGCGGCTACGACTGGCAAGACACGCTGGCGCACGAGTACGTGCACCTGGTCGTCTCGCAGAAGAGCCGCAACACGGTGCCCATCTGGCTGCACGAGGGGCTCGCCAAGTTCCTCGAGTCGCGGTGGCGCGGCCAGCCGGGCCTGGCGATGTCGCCGTCGACGCTCGCGCTGCTCGGCGACCGGGTGAAGCGCGACAAGCTGATCCCCTTCGAGAAGATGCACCCGTCGATCGCGCTTTTGCCGACCGCGGAGGACGCGGCGACCGCCTTCGCCGAGGTCTTCTTCGCCATCGACCTGATTCACCGCGAGAAGGGCACGCAGGCCTTCCGCGACATCATCCGCGAGCTGTCCTCGGGGAAGACCGACAAGCGCGCGGTCGAGACGGCCTACGGCAAGCCCTTCGCCGCGTTCGAGCGCTCGTGGCTCGCGCACGTGAAGAAGCAGCCCTTCCCCAAGGACGTCCTTCCTCCCTCGACCGACGAGCGCAAGGAGCTCAAGGACGAGCGCGCGAAGGGCAAGGACCCGGGCAAGAAGGGCCGCGAGATTTCGTTCGGCGACTTCGACGAGGTGCGAGAGCCCGACGGGCGCCGGTTCGCGCACTTAGGCGAGCTGCTGCGCGAGCGGAACCGCATCCGCGCCGCGGCCGAGGAGTACGGCAAGGCGCACAAGGTGGTGGGCGACAAGTACGAGTCCATCTCCAACAAGTACGCGCTCGCGCTGCTCGAGCTGGGCCGGCTGGAGGAGGCGGAGAAGGTGTTGAAGGGCTCGCTCACGGTGCACCCCGGCTCGGCGCCGACACACGTGAAGCTCGGGCGCATTCACCTGCGCCGGCAAGAGTGGAGGGCGGCGCTCGACGCGTACCTGGCCGCGCTCGCCGCCAACCCGTTCGACGAGGAGATTCACGTCGCGCTCTACCGCGTGCACGAGGCGCTCGGGCAGCAGGCGCTGCGCGAGCGGGCGCGCAAGGCGGTGACGCTGCTCACCGGGGTGAAGCCCGACCTGGTGCCGCAGCTGGCCCGGGCGCTCGCCAAGGAAGGCGAGAACTTGGCCAACGTCGACCTGCCGACCGCGCCCGAGGCGCCCGCAAGCGGCGACGCCGGCGCGCGCGCAGAGCCCGCCCGCACCCGGTGAAGACGGGGACCGTCCCCGAAGGGGACTGCCCCGGCGGTTCCAGGCCCTGAAGCCAGCACACGCCTCGCGACACCCCGCAGTCCGCCATTCGACACCGTGTCGCCCTCGGGTTCCGTGTTGGCGCGCGCGCGTTTGCGACCCAAGTTGATCAGCCCGTACAAGGCGCCCCGCTTTCACCCGAGGTTTCGCCGTATGTCGTTCCGCGCATTCGTTGTCGCGTCCCTCTTCTTCCTCGCCGGCTGCGCCGCGGGCCGCGACGCGCAAGGCCCTCGCCGCTCCACCACGGACACGCCCGGCGCGCTCGAGTCCCTGCACTGCGAGAGCGACGCGAAGGCGCTGGCCACGCCGGTCTCGTACCGCGACGAGCTGGCGTGCGGAGACATCCTCGCCTTGAGCGGCGACCCTTCGGGCGCGGTGGCGCGGTGGAAGCGCGCGTTCGAGCGGGCCACCAGCACCGACCAGCGCTGCGAGGCGCTCGACCGAATTCGCACCGACGGCCGCTACCTGGTGTCGGCGAACAGCGAGTTCCGCAACCAGTGTCGCGAGCGCATCGAGAAGGCGAGCGCGGCGATGCCGGCGCGCGCCGCCGAGTAACGCCTTCAGGCCCGCGCGGCCGGCCCGCGCTGCACCTGCTGAATCGCCTGCAGGAGCCGCCGCAGGTCCACCGGCGCGGTGATGTAGCTGCGCGCCCCCATCGCGCGCGCCTTCTCCACGTCCGCCTCGGGGTTCTTGCCGGCCACCACCAGCGAGGCGTTGCACCGGACGCCGGCCTTGATCAGCGCCTCCGCCGACGGCAGCGGCATCACCGCCACGTCCTTCGCGCGCGCGCCGACCAGCTTGTCGTGCGCCACGACTTGGGCGGCGACGTTCTGCGCCTGCAGCGCCTGCGCCATCGCCTGACCCACCCCTTCGGGCCAGCCATAGAGGAAGACCGAGCCGTTCGCGTCGCTCGCCGGTTGCGGCGCGGTGGCTGGCGGGTTCGGGGCCTGCGTGCGCAGCGACTCGGGGTCGAACTCCTGCTCGTCGGCCTTGAGGCCCGCACCGGTGCCGATGGGGGAAGCGGCCGCCTGCAGCTCGACGTTCTCGCCCGAATACACCCAGCGAATCGCCCGCTCGATGGCCTCGTCCCACGCCAGAATCGGCTCGACGCGCGACTTCTTCGAGACCGCGCGCACCGCGTCGAGCGCGCTCAAGTCGGCGGGCGCGGCGATCGCGACGACCAGCGTCTCCTGGCGCGCGCCCTCCAGCCGCAGGGGAACCACCCGGTGCTGCTCGGCGACGCGCTGGCTGATCAGCACACCCAGGTCGGGGTCGAGCGGGACCTGATCCAGATCAATCCACGGCAGCCCGGTCTGCTTCGCGAGGGCCTCCAGCACCTGCTCGGGGCGCACGAAGCCCTTCTCCACGAGCGCGCGGCCGAGCGGCATGCCCCATTGTTGGTGGTGAGCGATGGCGGACTGCAGCTGCAGCTCGTCGATGAGCTTGAGCTGCTTGAGAATCTCACCGAGCTTGAGCTTCTTCAGCGCGACCACCCCCCCCAATGAACGGCTCGTGCTGCCTCACATTCTCGATCAACTTCGCTGGCCAGCGACAATGCCGTCCGTCTTTTCGCCGCGGAAGGTCGGGACCCTCCGCACCCGACCGCACCTTTCCGCTCAGCGCACGAGGTCGTGCTGGTACGACAGCCGCAACGTCAGCTCGCGGTCGAGGCCCGGCAGCGGCCGGTGTCCTCCGTCGTAAGGCTGGAGGAAGTCGTACCGCGCGCCGAGCAGGTTGTGTAGGCCGCCGGCGAGCTCGAGCCCCTGAGCGCCGAACAGGTCGGTCTGCCGGACGAACAGGTCGAGCAGCACGGTGTCCCCGCTGCCCACCACCAGCGGATTCCCCGCCGCGTCGACGCCGCGCCAGCCGTAGCGGCTCGAGAGCCAGAGGAGCGACGGCGTCACCCACAGCCCGCGGAGCACACGAACGCTTCCGCTCGCGGCGACCTTGTGGAGCGGAAAGCCCAAGAGCAGCGCGCCGCGCGACGGCACCCGGTACGAATCGACCTGGTTCTTCCCGGCGGTGGTCGCGAACGAGTAGCTCGCCTTCAGCCAACCTCGGGCGTGCTGGACGCGGTACTCGAGCTCGAGCCCGCGTGAGCCGGTGCGCGGGAAGTTCGCGTAGCCCTCGGTGTCGGTCGCCGCGTCGTAGCCGTAGACGATGGGGCGGCGCACGGTGATGTCGAAGCCGTTGAGCGCCAGGTACATCGCGTCGGTCAGCTGGTAGCCCGCCTCGCCTTCGAACACCCGGGTGCGCTCGGGCAGCACGTCGAGCCCCAGCGAGGCGTTCTCGATGCCCGGCGTGCGGAACGCGTCTGCGAAGAGCAGCTTGAAGTGAAAGCGGCCGAACGTCTTCGTCACGCCGGCGCGCGGCACGAAGGAAGGGCCGAACTCGCTGTGGAGCTCGTAGCGCACGCCGCCGGTCAGGTTCAGCCACGGCGTGTCCCAGAGCACCTGCGTGAACGCCGCCAGGTTCCGGTGTTGCAGCGACGCCTCGCTGCCGAAGAAGAACGACTGCGAGCCGGTCTCGAGCAGCTGGTTGAGCCGCGCGTCGTCGACGTAGCCTTCCAGCCCGACCAGCGCGTTGAGCGCGTCGGTCACGTCGTAGGAGAAGGTGGCGCCGAGCAGGTAGTGGTCGACGGTCTTGTCGTAGAAGAGATCCGACGCGGAATCCGTGACGCGCCAGGGCTGCTGCCGCTTCCACTGAAAGCGCGGAGCGAGCACTGCGTCGCCCAGCGCCCAGTCGTAGCGCAGCTCGGCGAAGGTGGAGCGGAAGGCCACCACGTCCGCCCGGGGCAGCACGTCGCCGTAGCCGTCGCGCGTCTCCACCTCGTGGTCGTGGTGCACGAAGCGCAGGCGCGCGCCGCGGTAGGCGGTCGCCAGGTTCAAGTACCCCAAGGACAGACCCGACGCGTCGCCCATCGAGTAGCTCTGCCCGGAGAAGTCGTAGTAGGGCCGGCCGCTGCGAATCGCCTGGCCGAGCGCCCCGGCGGCGCTGAACGAGAGGCCGGGCACGTGCTCGAGCTCCCGGCCGACCTGAAAGCCGATGCCCCGACGGGCGAACGCGTCGGCGTGAAACCCCGCGCGCGCCGAGACGTAGGCGCCGTTCAGCGCCGCGCCGCGGGTGATGATGTTCACCACCGCCAGCTCGGCGAAGCCGCCGTAGATGCTCGAGCCCGGGCCGCGGATGATTTCGATGCGCTCGATCTGATCTATCGGCAGCTCGTTGCCGAGCGGAAAGGTCGAGTACAGCCGCTCGTTGAGCTCCTGCCCGTCGAGCAGGAAGAGCACCTTGCCTTCGTATCCCCAGTTCCCGCGGACGCCGACGCCCGCCACACCCTCCACGTCGACGCCGAAGGTGAAGCCGGGCACGCGGTGCAGCACGTCGACCAAGTCGCGCGCGCCCCACGCCAGAATCTCCTCGCGGGTCACAATCGTGACGACGCCCGGCACGTCGCGCAGCCCCTTTGCCTTCTTGGTGGCCACCGACACTTCGGCGTCGAGCAGCGCCTCGAGCGACAAGTCAGCGACGTCCGAGCCGGAGCCCGCGTTCTCTTCTTGCGCCGGCGGCTCGGTCGGAGGCGGCGCCGTGGATGGCTCGGACGTGTGGAGCGCCATCCAGGCGACCAGCACGACGGGGGTGAGGCTCATGGCGTTTCGCTAGGCAATCACCACTTCTGATCACTTTCGAGATTTCACGCGCGCGGCGAAATTTTTGCCCAGTGCTGCGGGTCGCTACATGCTTGCGGCACCATGAAACTCACTCCCGACCGCCGCAGTGACGCCGACCGCCGCCTGGTCGCGAAGATTTCTGATCCGCTCGAGCGCAGACGCGCCCGCCGCAGCGAGGAGCGCCGCGACTCTCCGCGCATCCGGACCAAGCTGTGGGTACGGGTGCAGTCGGTGGGCGGGTCGTTCGAGGAGCGCGAAGGCAACGTCGGGCTCGCCGGCGCCTACTTCCAGGACCGCCACCTGCCGCGCGGCACGGTGCTCGAGGTGCGCTTCTTCGTTCCGCCGCTCCGCGAGGAGCTGCACCTGACCGCCCGCGTGCTGCGGACGACGGTGGAAGACGGCCAGACCGGGCTGCACGTCGCCTTCGGTGACATGGAGCTCGAGCAGGAGCTCGCGCTCGCGCGCTGCCTGGACCACGCGCGGCTCCGGCCCGTGGGCCACTGAGCGCGCCCACAGCGCGGTGAAGATCCGAGGCTGGAGCGGGAGACAGCGGCTCGAGCCCTATCGATGGCTCGCAGCTTCCGGGGACAGTCCCCGTTGGGGACAGTCCCCTACTGCAGGAAGAAGAAACCGTTCGGACCGACGGTCAGCTCGACGTGGTCGCCCGCGTCGCGCAGCTCGACCCTCTGAACCGTCTTGAGGTCGAACGGCCGGTAGACGCGCCCGCGCTCGGTGGCGATCACGTCGACCAGCTTGCCCGGCACCCGGTTCCAGCCGAGCGCTTTTTGGAGCTCGGCCTTGCTGATCCGCACCGTGCGCGGCTGATTCGACACGTTGAACACCTGGAGCAAGCCCGAGTGGCGCGGCGCCGTGCGCGCGAGCACCGCCACCGCCGTATCGCCCGTCGGCACCACCGCCGGACGGCGGCTGCGCAGCGCGGCGTTCTTCTTCCACAGCCGGTTGAGCACCCGCACCACCTCGAGCGGCTCGAAGCGCGCGCGGACGTGGCGCTTCCAATCCGAGAGCGCCACCGGGCCGCGGCCCAGGTCGCGCGCGTCGAACGCCTTGCGGAAGTTGATCGGCTCGCCCGCCTCCTGCTGCTTCCGCAGGCGCCCGCGCATCTGGCCGAGCGCGAACTCGATGTTGTTCCCGTTCGGGATGAGCGAGCGGTAGTAGACCGCCGGCATCTCGGTGCCCGCGTAGTTGAGCGCCTGCGCGAGCGCCATCTTCTTCGGGTCCAGGCCCAACAGGTGCGCGGGGTCATCGCCCGCGGCGCGGCCGGCGAAGTTGCTGAACGCCGGCTTCTTCAGCTCCTCCCGCAGCGCCGCGAGCGCGGTGTCGATGTCGACCGGCCCCTTCTTCTCGAGCGCGTCGATGGCGTCGAGCGGATCGCGCAGCCGGCCCTCGGCGGTGAGCGCGTCGCGCAGGGGCTCGGGCAGCAGGTTCTCGTCGTGCAGCCGCTGGCCGTAGCCCAGCTTCTTGCCGTTCTTCGGCGGGTTCGCCGCCTCGGTCCGAATGTGGCGCAGGAAGGCCGTCGCGTCGCCCGTCAAGAGCGCCTCGCTGTTGACCTGGGCCGCCTTGAACTCGAGCGCGAGCGAGCCGCGCGACGAGTACGTGCGGCCGGCGACCTGGAACGACGGGTCGAGCCAGTCGCTGCGGATCTGCTCGGGCGGCAAGAACGCCTCGGGCAGGACTTGCCGGCCCGGCGCCATCAGCTGCCCGACCACCGCCTTGTACTCCCCGTAGGCGTGGGTGAGCGGGATGTTCAGGTGGTCGGTGCCGATCGCCGCGGTGCTGTCCTTCGCGTGGATGATGGCGTCGAGCCGTTCGTCGGCTTGGCCCAGCTCGGCGCCGCGGCCGGTCGACTCCAGGTCCTCGTGCAGCACCTTCGGGTGGGCGATGTTCTTGTCGAACTGGATGTTGCCCATGAACGACATCGCGAAGTCGACCGCCACCTCCGGCGTCTCGCCGCGGTCGAGCTGGGCCTTCAGCTCTGCGCGCACGCGGTCGCGGTTCGCCCGCTGAATGCGCTGAAGCTCGAGCTGCGCGGCCTTCGGCAGGAAGCGCTTGCCCTCCGCGTCGGGCTCGGGAAGCCCGTGGCGCTGGTAGAGCGCGCGCACTTGATTCTGCGCGGTGGCGTCGAGCGCGAAGGCGCCCAGCGTGCGCTCCAGCACGTCCAGGTCGCGGAACTTGCCCTGGACCGGAATCATCTTGCGCACCAGCGAGTGCGGGTTCGAGTCCGGGAAAATGGCCCACATGCGCGAGACCGCGCCGCCGTGTTCTCCACCGGTGTGGACGAGCACGTTCATCGTCTGGCCGTTCACCCAGTCGTTGACGTCGACCTTCACCGCGCCGGTGTAGTGGATGTGCTGATCCAACAGATCGAGGTCGCCGGCGAGCAGCGCTTGCGTGCGCGGGTGCAAGCGCGAGTTGTGGTTGGCGATGAAGTCGGTGATGGCGCCGATGTTGCGCTCGACCATCTCCTTCATGAAGGCGCGGTAGGCCTCGTCGCCGCCGTAGCGTGGATCCACCCGCGTCGGATCAATCTGCGAGTACCCGCCGTCGAGGCCGTCTTCTATTCGGTCGGGCGGGTACATGTAGCGATCGAACGACAGCCCGCGATCGGGCAGCCCCGCCCAGGCCGCGAGCCGCTGCCCCAAGCGCGCCAGCCGGTTCTGCGCCGGCTTCTTGCCCTGCATCACCGGCAGGAAGTCGATCAGGTCGGTGAAGGTCGCGTTCTGCTTTCCCTGGGGAACCGCGACGTGCCCCACGTAGCCGTGGAAGATGGGGCCGCGCGCCTCCAGGTCCTCCGGGATGCGCTCGTAGAAACGGCGCACCGCCTTCGACTGGTTCAGCTTCGCCTCGAGGATTCGGTTCCAGGTGAGGACGTAGACCTCGTCGGCGCGCTCGCCGGCCAAGGCGTCGACGCGGTCGCGCAGCACCCGGTCCCACTCGCCGAGCTCCTTGCCGTAGAGCTTCCGGAGCGGCGCCCACGGGTTGTCCGCGCCGTCGATCGCCGCGCGAATCGCCCGCGTCTCCACCTTCGGGTCGAACGAATCCAGCTTCGACGTGATGGGCCCCAACACGCGTTGCGGCTGCGGCCGAACGACGTTCTTCGAAACCGCGCGCTGCACGAGAGCGACGGGCTTCAGCGGCGACGCGAGCGCGCGCTGGACACGAAAGGTCGACCGGGGAAGGCGCGGAGCGAATCGAGGTGGGGGCCGAATCATCTCGATTGGTTATCGAGGGTTTCCCTGCCCGAGGTGCGTGGCCACCGCGAGAATTCGCAGGGTGGATGTCGAGCGTTTTCGCTGGGTTGAAGCGCGATGCGGATCAGAACTGCCGCGGCGGCGGGAAGCGCGCCGGCGTGCCGGTATCGACCGGTTTGGGCACCGGCAACGGCTTGGGCACGGGGAGCGCCTTGGGCAGCTGGACCGTCGAGGCGGGCCAAACGACCGGGTCGAGCCTCGGCAGCGACGGGGGGAGGGGCAGCGGCGGCGGGAGCTTGAGCGCGGCGGGCAACGGAGGCGCCGGGGGGATGCGCGGTGCCGACAGACGCCAGTTCCGGTTCGCATGCGCCGACATCGGGAGCGCGACCTTCCCCGGCAGCGGCGTTGCGGGCGGCAGGGGGACGTTCTTCGAAGGGAAGTTCGTCTTGGGGATTCGGACCTGCCGCGGCCATGCGAGGTTGTTTCCGTCGCGGCCATAGCCGCCGATGACGGTTCGGCTGACGACGCGGTGAAGGCGGGCGAGAAAGACGGGCATCGTGCCCATTTTCAGACGTTGGGCGGGAAAGGTTGCCTGCTCGGAGCGCTCGCTTACCGCCCCAACGGACGCCCGGGCTCCCCGCCCGGGCCAGGGAATGCGCCGAGGTTGCGCCGGTTTGCAGCTGCGTTTGTACCTAGCGTTTGGCCCCGACCCTATTTAAGAGTCATGCCCATGAGCATCGCGACGGAAGTGGCGCGGGAAGCGGCGCCCGGCGGCGACGACCTGCGCGCCGTGGAAGAGCTGGCCCAGGCGCGAAACAAAATCCTCGGACAGATTGAGAAGCGGGTGGTGGGTCAACGCGAGGTGGTCGATCACCTGCTGATCAGCCTCTTCTCGCGAGGCCACTGCCTGTTCGTCGGCGTGCCGGGCCTGGCCAAGACGCTGCTCATCTCGACGCTCGCCGACGTCCTCAACCTCTCCTTCAACCGCATCCAATTCACGCCCGACCTGATGCCGTCCGACATCACGGGCACCGACATCCTCGAAGAGGACCGCTCGACTGGCCGGCGCGAGCTGCGCTTCATGCGCGGGCCGCTCTTCGCCAACATCGTGCTCGCCGACGAGGTGAACCGCACGCCGCCGAAGACCCAAGCGGCGCTCCTGCAGGCGATGCAGGAGTATCGCGTCACCGCCGGCGGCCGCACCTACCCGCTCGAGCTTCCCTTCCTCGTGTTCGCCACGCAGAACCCGATCGAGCAGGAAGGCACCTACCCCTTGCCCGAGGCGCAGCTCGACCGCTTCATGTTCCTGGTCGACGTGGGCTACCCGTCGGTCGAAGAAGAGGTCCAGATCGTCAAGACCACCACGGTCGGCAAGCAGCCTCCGCTCGAGAAGATCCTCTCGCCCGAGCAGATCCTCTCGCTGCAAGAGCTGGTGCGGCGCGTGCCGGTGCCCGACCACGTGGTGCGCTACGCGGTCGAGCTGGTCCGCCACACCCGCCCGAAGGAGCCGGGCGCGCTCGACTTCATCCAGAAGAACGTGACGTGGGGCGCCGGCCCGCGCGCGTCGCAGTACCTGGTCATCGCGGCGAAGGCGCGCGCCATTCTCTCCGGCCGCTTCGTCGCCACCGTCGACGACGTCGCCGCGCTCGCCCGGCCGGTGCTGCGCCACCGCGTGCTCCCCAACTTCCACGCCGAGAGCGAAGGGCTCACCTCGACGCGGCTGGTGGATCAGCTGGTGCAGGTGGTGCAGCGGTAGCCTCTCGTGGAGCTCCTCAACGCACAGACGCTCTCGAAGCTCGCCGGCGTGAAGCTGCGCGCCCGCGCGGTGGTCGAAGGCGTGCTCTCCGGCCTGCACAAGAGCCCCCACCAAGGCCAGAGCGTCGAGTTCGCCGAGCACAAGGAGTACGCCGCGGGCGACGAGATTCGCCACATCGACTGGAAGGCGTTCGGCAAGTTCGACAAGTACTACGTCAAGCGCTTCGAGCACGAGACGAACCTGCGCGCGTTCCTGCTCATCGACGGCTCGACGTCGATGGCGTACGCGAGCGGCCCGCTCTCGAAGCTGGACGTGGCCAAGACGCTCGCGGGCGCGCTCGCCTATCTCTTGGTGCGGCAGCAAGACGCCGCCGGCCTGTCGGTGATGACGCGCGGCCGCTTCGCCGACCTGCCGCCGAAGGCCGCCGCGGGCCACTTGAACACGCTGCTCGAGCAGCTCGAGACGCTGACCGCCGACGGCGGCACCGACCTGTTCGGCGCGGCGGATCACCTCGCCGAGAAGGTCACCCGCCGCTCGCTGATCGTCGTCTTCTCCGACTTCTTCGACGACCGGCCCGAGGCGCTGCGGCGGCTGCTCCAGCTGCGCGCGCGCAAGCACGACGTGGTGGTGTTCCACATCGTCGACCCGGCCGAGCTCCACTTCCCGTTCGATGATCCGACGCTGTTCCTCTCGATGGAGGACGAGCGGCGCATCGAGGTGAACCCGCGGGAGATCAAGCAGAGCTACCTGGAGGAGTTTCAGGCTTTCCTCGAGAGCACCCGCCTGGCCTGCGCCGAGGCCGACGTCGACTACGAGCTGGTGCCGACCGACGCCGCGCTCGACCAGGTGCTGCTGCGCTTCCTCGCGCGCCGGGCGGGAGGTCGACGGTGACCTTCGCGAGCCCTTGGATGTTGCTCGGCGCGCTCGCCGCGCTCATCCCGCTGCTCGTCCACCTGTTCGACCGCCGCCGGCCACGGCCGCACCCGTTCGGGGCGATCTCCTTCGTGCTCAAGAGCCAGCGGCGCACCGCCTCGCGGCTCAAGCTCAAGCGGCTCATCCTCTACCTGCTGCGCACCGCGGTGCTGCTCGCGCTGCCGATCGCGCTCGCCCGCCCCGAGCTGCGCAAGGAGGGCAGCGCCGCGCTCGCGGCGCACGGGCCCGCGGCCACCGCCATCGTGCTCGACGGCTCGCTGTCGATGCGCTGGTCCGACGGCACCAGCCTCTTCGAGCGCGCGAAGAACGAAGCGCGCGAGGCGCTCAAGGAGCTCACCGCGGAAGAGCCCGCGAGCTTCATGCTCTGCCACGACGGCGCGTCGCCGCCCGGCGCGCCGCACTTCAACCGCAGCGGGCTGCGCTCGCAGATCGACGACGCGCGGGTGACCTACGGCGGCGCCGACCTCATCCGCTGCCTCGAGCTCGCCGCGAAGGACCTGGAAGAGAGCCCGGTGCCGGGCAAGCGGCTGGTGCTCATCTCCGACCTGACGCAGGGCTCGCTCAGGCTGGAGCGGCCGCCGCCCACCCTCAACGGACCCAAGGGCGAGAAGGTCCGCCCCGAGGTGGTGCTGCGCGACGTCGGTGACGGGAAGGCGCTCGTCAACCACGCCATCGTCGACCTGAAGGTCGAGCCCGCCACCCAGGTGGGCCCGCGCGCGTTTCAGTTCACCATCACGGTGCGCAACCACTCCGGCGAAGCGGTCAAGGACCTGCAGGCTTCGCTGGTGATCAACGGCCAGCTCGTCGCCAAGGGCTTCATCGACCTTCCGCCGTTCGGCACCGCGCAGAAGTCGCTCGCGCACCGCTTCGACCAGGGCGGCACCGCGACGGGCGAGGTGGTGCTGCAAGCCGACGGGCTGACCGAAGACGACCGGCGCGCGTTCGCGGTCGCCGTCCCCAAGGAGCTCAAGGCGCTGGTAGTGAACGGCGCGCCCCACAGCGTGCGCTACCGCGACGAGGCGTTCTTCGTCGAGGCGGCGCTCAACGCCCCCGGCTCGCCCGTGCGGCAAGCGCTGCGCGACGTCGACTCTGGCTACAAGGAGGACTTCGCGCAGTACGACCTGGTGATGTTGCTCAACACGCCCGTGCCGCCCGCGGACGTGGCGGCGCGGCTCCAGGCGTTCGTCGAGAGAGGCGGCGGCCTCTTCCTGTCGATGGGCGACAACGTCGAGCCCGACGCGTACAACCTGGCGCTCGGCGGGGTGCTGCCGCGCCGCTTGCGGCTCACGAAGACCGCGGTCAACCCAGACGAGCCCGACGTCGCCGCCAAGTCGCAGAAGCTGAGCCAGGTCTCGCAGGAGCACCCGGTGTTCTCGCTCTTCACCGGCCGCGCGCGCGAAGGGCTCTTCAGCTCGCGCTTCTACCGCTACATGCTGCTCGAGGCCGACGCGCCCGCCGAGAAGCAGCGCTCCCAGGTGCTCGCGACGTTCGAGGACGGCGCGCCGGCGCTGGCGGTCGCGCGCCGCGGCAAAGGGCGCGTGCTGCTCTTCACTTCGACGGTCGACCGCGACTGGGCCGACTTCGCCATTCGCACCAGCTTCCTGCCTTTGATGCAGCGCTTCTCCGCGTACCTGTGCGGCGCGCTGGAGGAGCGCGAGGAGCTGAAGGCCCGCGTCGGCCAGGTCCTCACGTTCCCGCTCGACACCACCACGGTCGCGCGGAAGGTCCGTACGCCGAGCGGCGAAGAGCTCAAGGTCGCTGTCGCCGAGGGCGGTCAAGGCTCGGTCGGCCCGCTGCACGAGCCCGGTCCATACACGGTGCTGGGCGCGGATGATCAGCCCGCGCCGCCGCACGGAATCTCGGTGGTGCTCGACCCAGCCGAGAGCGACCTGTCGCGGCACAAGCCCGAAGCGCTCACCCACTACTTCGGGGAAGAGACCTTGAAGACTGCGTCAGGCGGGACGGATCAACGCACGCCGTTCTGGACCTGGCTCATCGTGCTGGCGGCGGTGGCGTTCTTCTTCGAAGGCGTGCTGCTCAAGTCCTAAGAGCGTCTGCCTCGAGGAGGTGTCCACCGCCCGAAGACGCTGTCAACCGCGTACGAGCGCGGCGACCTACCGGTTCCCCACCTCCACGCCCATAACCCACTGATCCGACGGTGGCACCGACACGGCGCGCGGGTTGCTAACTCCCAGGGGCCTTCTGCTCGGGCAAGCCTTTGCCAGGGGCCGACTTGAACTCCTGAGGAGCGTGACGTGCCAGGCAAGACACTCCACCGACGCGAGCTCATCCGAGCGTTTGGCTACGCGGGCCTCGTCGCCGCGACGTTGATCCGCCACCGAAGGGCGCTCGCGCAGGGCCACGAGACCTCGATTCGCCGCCTCATCCTCTTCTACACGCCGGGCGGGTTCTTTCCCGGTGGGTGGCGCAGCAACGTGCCCGCCGGCGGCGCGCTGCCCATCGCGCAGACCCAGTTCGGGGCGGTCATCGATGGCGCGCGGCAGAGCATTCTCGACCCGCTCGACGAGGCGAAGTACCAGGCCCTCAAGCAAGACCTGCTGGTGCTCGACGGCATCGACATGCGCGCGGTGACCAACAACACCGGGGCGGGCGTCGATCAGCACCACAACGGCATCAAGGCGGCGCTGCGCGGGCGGCCGATCTCGACGAATGATCCAGGCCCGTTTCCCGGCTGGAGCCTCGACCGCATCATCGGGAGCAACCTCTTCAACGACAAGCCGCGGCCGCTCATGCTCAAGTCGCCGAACCTGAACGTGCTGCTCGGTGACTTCGGGCATCAGCGCGGAATTCGCGAGGCGTCCGAAGGCGGGACCTCGCTCGAGGTCTCGAACCTGCCCGCGCTCTGGGACTCGGTCTTTCAGGGCTTCACGCCTTCCGGCGCGCCCACCGGTCCGACCGGGCCGTCGCCTCAGCTCGTCGACCGGTACGAGCGGCAGAAGCGCTTCGCGGCCTTGACCAACGCCGAGATCAGCGGGCTCAAGCGGCGACTCGGGAAGGAAGAGCAGATCGCGCTCGACCGGCACCTGGAGGCGATGAACGAGCTGACCACGCAGATCGCCAACGACTACCAGGCCGCCAGCCAGCCCAGCTCGGCGCCGGCGGGCGCGCAAGGGCAGGTCCCCGCCAAGCCGGCCTCGGTCGATGGCCGCACGGCCCTGGCGGCGATGAACGCGACCGCGGCGAAGGTGGTCGCGAACGCGATGGCGTTCGACCGGATTCGGGTCGCGACGTTTCACCTCTTCGGACACAACAACAGCGAGTCGCGTTGGTACCCAGGCGCGAACGGCGCGTACCACGAAGGCGTTTGCCACGGCGGGCACAACGGAGACCGGCTCGTCCCCGCGGCGCTCAACGCGAGCAAGACGCTGGTCCGCATGTTCCTGGACGTGATGCTGGCGCTCAAAGAGATTCCAGAGGGCGACGGCACGCTGCTCGACACCACCGCGGTCGCGACCTTCACCGACATGTCGAATGGAGATCACGTCATCAACGTGCCCGCGCTGTTCATGATCGGCGGCGGCGGCGGCCGCACCGCTTCCGGGGCGCGCTACTTCAACACCGGCCGCTGCCTGAAGTACGCGCCGCGCGGGCACAACGACTACTTGGTCTCGCTCGCCCACGCGATGGGCGTCACCGAGTACAAAGACGCGGCGGGCAACCGCAAGCCGCTGACCCAAATCGGATCAGCGCAGTGGAACCAGGGACCGCTCAGCGGCCTGACGACGTAGACGTCGCCGCGCCACCTGGTCATCCGCTTGCTCCGACGTGCGCCAGTACCTAGCTCACGGGGTGAACGGGAGGCCTCATGAGCACGCATCTGACGCGGGACGGTACGGAGATCTTTTTCAAGGACTGGGGCGACGGGCAGCCAATGGTCTTTTCGCACGGCTGGCCGCTGAGCTCGGATGCGTGGGACGCGCAGATGCTCTTCTTCGGAGAGCACGGCTTCCGCGTCGTCGCGCACGACCGGCGCGGCCACGGGCGGTCGAGCCAGCCGTGGGACGGCAATGACATGGACACCTACGCCGATGATCTCGCCGAGCTCATCGAGGCGCTCGACCTCCGCGACGTCATCTTGGTCGGCCACTCCACGGGCGGAGGAGAGGTGACACGGTACGTCGGCCGCCACGGCACCGATCGCCTTGCCAAGGTCGTGCTGCTGGGAGCCGTACCGCCGCTGCTGCTCAAGACCGCCTCCAACCCCGACGGCCTGCCCATCGAGGCGTTTGATCAACTTCGTGCCGCGCTGGCGAAAGACCGGTCGAAGTTCTTCAGGGAGTTCGCGGTGCCGTTCTTCGGCCTCAACCGAGAGGGCGCGACGGCTTCGCAAGGCGCCGTCGACTCCTTCTGGCTCCAAGCCATGCGAGGCGGCATCAAAGGCGAAATCGATTGCATCAAGCAGTTCTCAGAGACCGACTTCACCGACGACCTGAAGAAGCTCGACGTGCCAACGCTGATCGCGCACGGCGACGACGATCAGATTGTTCCCATCGGCGTGACGGCGCTGCGCTCGGCCAAGCTGGTGCCCAACGCCACCTTGAAAATCTACGAAGGCGGCGCGCACGGCATCGCGACCATCGACCCGGACAGGTTCAACGCCGACCTGCTCGAGTTCGCCCGCTCGGGAGCCGAAGCGCAACCCGCGATGCACTGAGGCGGGAAGTTAGACCCGGCGTCGGCGCAGCACTCGAAAGGCGAGCGCGACCCCGACTGCGGCGAGCGACACCTCGAGCGCGTGCGACCAAAACCCGGGCCGTGGACCTCCGCCGTTGAAGAGCGGCACGCCGACGCAGACCGCGAGATAGCAGCCGAGCGGCACCAGCAGCGAAGGTCTACGCGCCACTGCGTGCCCCCGCCACCACTCGGTGGGCGAACAGAAACATCGCGAAGAGGCAGGCGCAGTACACAGCGCCCCCGAGCAGCCGGTGCTCACTCTCCGCCGACAGCCACAACGCGCGCCCGCGCAGCGCGAGCGCGATGGAGATTCGCGCGGTGTTGGTCAACAGCGTCGCTCCGTACGAGACGACGAGTGAGCCGGCCAACAACAGCGCTTTCTGCGCGGCTCCGCTCGTCATGCGGTGAAGCCCCAGACAACCAGATAGAAACGCGGCGATGAGAAAGTTCACCCCGGCGCACGAAGGGGCGATGAGGAACGAGCGCTCAACGCTCAGAAAGCCCGCCCCCGCTTCAGCGACGAAACGCACGCCGGTCACGAGCTCGACCAGCGCGGCGGTCGGCGCCAGCACCCACCGAAGCGCGTCGGGCGACGCCGCGCTGTAGTGGCGCTTGAGCAGGTACGCCACCGACAGCGCAGCGCCAACGAAGAGCGCGTCGTGCAACCAATCGCGGCGCATCGCTCAAAGCTCCGGGAGGATGCGCCGGCGAACCGCGAAGAGCATGAACACCGCCGCGACCAGCACCCACAGCAGCTCGGGCTCGTCTCCGACCTGCAGTCCGCCTCCGACCGCCGAATGGCTGACGCCTTCCGGAAGCGGGAGCGGCTGCTTCACGTCGACGGCTTGTCCGTTGGTGCGCCGCACTTCGTGCACCGCGACGAAGGACGTGAACGGGGTGAGCAGGTTGTAGCGAAGGCCGAGCTCGGTCACTTCTTGCCTCACGGCGTCGGCTGGCGCGGTCCCGAAGTCGGACAGGTGGGCGATGCGCGAGCGCGCCCACAAGTAGCGAAGCCCTTCGTTCATGCCTCGAGGCGCGCGACCCAGGTCGAAGGTCGCTTGAAACGGTCCCTCGCCCGACTGGCCGGCGAGCTGAACTTTGCCGGTCCTTCTGCCCTTCCATTTCCCATGAATCACGACCGGCCGGTCGGCGAGCACGTCGGGAATCGAGCGCGGCTCGACGTCGACCAGCTCGACCCCTTCCGCGCGCACCCTCACGTCGGTGAGCACGGGAGCGCGGACGTACTCGGCGAAGCGCTGCGCCTCCCTCGCTGCGACGGAGGGGGCGGTCACCACGAACGCTTCTCCCAAGCCTGCCTTCGCCAGCCCGTCGACCAGGTACCGGTTCACCGAGCTGCCGATGCCGAACGAGTACACGTTGGCGTCGCCGAGGTTTTCGCGAACGTATGCGAACATCTCTTTCTCGGCGCCGATGTAGCCGTCGGTCACGACCACGAAGTTTCGCGACATGCCGCTCGCCGCCGCCAGCGACAGCGCCCGGCGCAGCGCGGGCAAGAGCTCGGTCCCGCCGCCGCCGGACTGCTGATCCACCAGCGCCAGGGCCCGCGACACATTCTCGGGCGTCGCGGGCAACGACTCTTTCGACAAAAGCTCGGAGAAGCCCGAGAAGAGCAGCACGTTGAAGCGATCTTGCGGGCGCAAGTCGGCGAGGAGCTGCGCCATCACCCGCTTCGCGGTCTCGAGAGGAAAGCCGCGCATCGAGCCTGACACGTCGACGATGAACACGTACTCCCGCGCCGGGATCTGCTCGCGCCGAACCCGCGCGGGCGGCTGCACCATCAAGAGGAAGAAATTTTCGTCGCGGCCTTCGCTGACGATGAGCCCGGATTGAATCTCTTTGCCCTTCAGCCGATAGCGCAGAATGAAGTCGCGATTACCGCCCTGCTTCTCGGATGGGTCGAGCTGCACCTCGGCGAGCGAAGGGCTCTTCCAGCGCACGTTCACCAAGTGCGAAGGGCTGCCCAGCTCCTGCAGCGGTATGCCGGTCGAGATGTGGCCCGAGAGCGTGAAGCCGTAGCTCGGCGCCTTCCCTTCGGTGGTGTACGGGCTCTGAATGAATCGGTCGTGCTCGCTCCCGCGGGTGTTCGAGTACCGCGGCCCGACCACCGTCGGCGCGACCCATTCGTACGTGCCGTCGGTGGGCACGATGAGCTCGGTGTACCGAAGCTCGACCTCGATGCGGTCGCCAGGCAAGACATTGGCGACGTTCATTCGAAAGACGTTGGGGCGGTCTTGCTCGAGCAGTGAAGCGCTCTTTCCTTCGCGCTTTGCCTGCTCGAAGACCTGTCGCGCCTGTTCGCGTTCTTTGATCCGCGCCTCGATGACTCGGTCGCCGACTCGCATCGTCATGCCGTGAACCGCCGCGCGCGTCGACGCGGGGAAGACATATTCCGCGTTGATCGGCTCGGTGCCGCGGTTCTGGTACGTCTGGATCACCTTGACGTTGGCGATGACCCCGGACACCTCGAAGTGAATTCGATTCTCCTCGAGCGGCAGTCGCTCGACGCTCGAGTCGCCGCCTTCCACCACGAAGTACGGCGACAGCGTCTTCGTTGCCTCGGCGGGCGTCGCACCACTCGCCGACGCCACCAGCAAACTGCCCAGCATCCACGCCAACGGGACTGACCGCATCCGTGCGCCTCCTCGTGTATGCCGCGAGGCACTGCAAGGGAGTCGCCAGCGGAGAAATCGAAAGGTTCAGCCAGCTTCGCATCGGCCGCGGCGGCCGAGCCGCAGGTGGACGCGGTTGGGCGGGCTCGGTCGCGGATCAGCAGACACAACACCGGGGACAGTCCCCATCTAAACGTCACTGCCCCGGTGATTGGACCAGCGCTTGATGCGCAGCAGGTGGCTGGGCACCGCGGCGCGCGCGTCGGGAGCCGAGAGCGGCTCGACCTCGATGCGAAACTCTCCGTTGTCGAACGGGTCGCCCGGCGCGGGAGCGGTCGGCACCAGACGCTCGCGCAGGCCTCGTTCGGCCATCGCCCGGGCGCGGTAGTGGCAATACGGGTTGTTGCCCGGCCGCCCGAGCACGGCGTGCGCGGTGAACGTACAGCCGCCCAAACAGCTCTCGGCGAACGGGCACGTTCGGCAAAAGCCCCAGAGCGCGTCGACCGTGCGCGCGCGGGCGAACGAGAGCTCGGGCGCGCGCTCCCAAATCTCCTCGAGCGGGGTGTCGCGCACGTTGCCGCCGACGTAGTGCGCCGTTTGAAGCGACGGGCAGCCCTTCACCGCTCCGTTCGATTCGATGCCCATCACGAACCGGCCGGCTTGGCAGCCACGCCAGTGGTCGCGTCCGAGCGGCGTCGAGCGCAGCTTCTGCTCCTCGGGACCGAAGTAACCCAGGTTGTTTCCCGGCATCAAAAGAATGCCGTCGGCGCGCGCGCGGTCTTTGAGCGCCGCGACGCGCGGCGCGACGTCGAGCAGGTCGTACGGCTGCAGCACCAGCTCGGGGCGGTCCGCCGCGCGCCCGAGCGGCGTGGTGATCTGCACTTGCCACGCGCGAACACCGCACGCCTTGAGGTGCTCGTAGAGCGGCTCCAAGTCGGCGGCGTTCAGCCGATTCACGTTGGTGTTGGCGGCGATCTCGATGCCCGCCTCCTTCAGCGCGCGAAGCGCCGCCGTCGCCGCACGGAAGCTGCCTCGGTTCGCGCGCATCAAGTCGTGCGCGCGCTCGAGCCCATCGATGCTGACGGAGGCCGCCGCCAAGCCCGCCTCGGCCATCTGCGCCGCCAGCGCCGGATCGACGCCGCGGCCGCCGGTGGTCATCACCGGCCGAACGCCGACACCGCGCAGCGCGCGCACCACGTCGAGGAAGCCGGGGTGCAAGTACGCCTCGCCGCCGATCAACACGACCTCCTTCGCACCGAGCCGCCCCAAGTCGTTCGCCAGCGCCACCGCTTCGTCGGTCGAGAGCTCGTCGGCGCGCGCTTGATCGGCGCGGGAGCCGCAGTGCGTGCAGCGTTGATCGCAGCGCAGCGTCAGCTCCCACACAACGTAGGCGGGGTGAAAGTCACCCCGCGCGGTGTCGACGCGCCGGTGCATCACGGCCCGCCGTCGACCCCAGCGTCGCTGCCGGCGTCGACCTCATCCTGGCCGTGGCAGCTGTAGGGGTCTTGTCCGGGCTCGACGTCTTGGCACGGCGGTAGGCCGTAGCAGGCCATCAACGTGATGCTGGCGAGGCTCGCGCCGCCCAGCCCGAGGAGCAGCGACTTGCGCCTTGGTTTGGGCGAGCGGAACGGACGGCGGCAGTTCGGGCACGCCGCGGCGCAGGCAGGAACCAGACCTCCACAGGAAGGACAGGATGGAAGGGAAGACATGGAAAGAGCTCCTCGGCAAAAGTTGGAAGACGGCCGGTCGCCCGCCAAAGCGAGCGGCGTGCCACGAGGAGCCCTAGGCATCGTGCGCACTTGGAAATGATGAGCCGACCGCGCGACGACATTCTTGTCTTTGTGCGACGCACACGCCCGAGTCGCCGATGTGACAGGTTGATCACTTCCAGGCCTCCGGGTGGTGCTCGCCCAGACGCGACTGCTTCACCCTCCAGCCCCCGTTCCCCTCCAGGCCCCTGGGCGCTCGAGCTTGGTGCGTCGACGCCTCGGCTGAACACGCGCGCCCCGGTCAGGGCAGGTTCACGTTGTCGTAGATGGCGGTGCTGACCTGCGTCTCGTTCGCGCCGGTTCCTGATTCGAGCATCAGGCGGACCTCGCGCACGTTGATCGGGTTCGTCGCGCTGGTGAGCACGGTGAAGCTCTGGCCGTTCGCGGAGTACTCGAAATACGTCCGACCGGAGGACTCGCGGATGCGCAGCCAGCGCATCGCGGTCGCGTTGTATGGGACCTCGATGTAGTCGTCATACATGTCGCCGACCACGCGGGCGGGGCGCAGGTTGTTGTGGTGCACGTGCATCGCGACGTAGTTGAACTGATCCGCCCGCACCGAGATCCAAGTCTGGAGCGAGTTGATCGACTGCCGCCCCGCGCTGATCAGCTCGATGGTGGCCGATGAGTCCTTGAAGTCGAAGGTCCCCGCCGACTGGAGCTGGCTCATCCCGGGCTGGGTGAGGCTGCGGAGGTGAAGCTGGCCGTTGGTGGCCGTCACCGTGGCGGGATCGCCGTTGGAGTAACGGATGTCCCAAGTCCCAGCATCCAACGTGGTGAAGTCATCGCGCAGCGTCGCGAGCTTCGCGAGACACAGCCCGCTCGCCCCGCATGGAATGCCCGTCGCGCAGGGTGCCGCGGCGCTGCAAGCCATACCAGGTTGTCCAGGGGGCGGCGGGACCCCCGCGTCCTGTGGCGGCTCACCCGAGCTCCCGCCGTCGGGATCGACCGTCGCGCCGGCGTCGGTGAAAGTCCCCGCGTCGATGAAGGCCCCGGCATCGGGTGGCTCGTCGACGACCACCGGGCTCCCCGCGTCGGGGTTCGTCTCCTCGAATGGAGCAGCGGCGAGGGCGGGCAAGGAGAGCGCGAGCACGCCGGCTCTGACCTCGCTCAGCCGGCCGACGCCGCTCACGGTCGATACCTTGACGCCGCGGCGGCGGGCGATCGCCACCACCTCGAGCTCGGTGCCAGGCGGCGTGCTCGGGCCCGACCGCACCGCAAATTGTAGGTGAAGGGAAAGTCGCCAATCGGGCCCATGCTCTCGAAGAGCAGCGGCTCCCCCGTCTCGGCGCGGTGGACCGCGAGCGTGAGCTGATCAAAGTCTCGGTCCGGCACCAGACCTCCCTCGACGACGACGTGCAGGCCGGCGTCGGGCGGATGGTCGCAGCCGAGCGTGAGAAGGAACGGCAGCGTCGCGGCCGCCAGGAGAGAACGGAAGCAGGGGACTCGTGTGAACACGCGATCGACACTACGCGTGGGCTCGGTGCGCGCTCACGATGCGAGCGGAAGGATGCACTGTCGACGACGGGTGGACGGAAGGAAAACCGGTGAATGTATACGCGGAGTCGACAGTGCTCCTCGGTACGCGCAGGTGCGCGCGGACACGTGGGTGGCCGATAAATGCCAGGCAAGACCACCCACGGTGCACTCTTCGCGAGTGTACAGTTCACCAACAGCCGACATCTCTCGTCGGCCGGAGCACCTGGCATGACGCAGCCACTTCCATCGCGAAACAAGCTGATCTGGGTGGATCCAACGGGTCAGCTCAAGCTGCGCGAGTACCGGCTCACGGTGCTCGACGGCCCCGACGCGAAGAAGACGCTGGTCGTCTCGGGGTCGGTGGTGATCGGCAACCACCCGGACTGCGGCTTCGTGCTCAGCGACCCGACCGTGTCGCGCCGCCACGCCGAGCTGGTCGCGCGCCGCGACGGGCTGCAGCTGCGCGACCTCGACTCGAAGAACGGCACGTTCGTGGCCGGCGCGCGCGTGCGCGAGGCGATGCTCGACAACAACGCGATGCTCATCCTCGGACAGACCACCATCGCCATCGGTGTCATCGACGAGAGCATCGGGGTCGAAGAGTCGATCACCCAGTTCGGCGAAGCGGTGGGCCACAACGCGGCGATGCAGCGGCTGTTCGGCATGCTCAAGCGCGTGGCGCAAACGGACGCCACCGTGGTGCTCGAAGGCGAAACCGGCACCGGCAAGGAAGTCCTGGCCGCGGCGATTCACGCGGAGTCGCCGCGCGCCAACGGCCCCTTCGTGGTGCTCGACTGCGCGTCGATCAACGCCGAGCGCACCGAGAGCGAGCTGTTCGGCCACGTGGCGGGCGCGTTCACCGGCGCGCTGACATCGCGCGAAGGCGCCTTTCGCCTCGCCAACGGTGGCACGCTCCTGGTCGACAACATCGACGAGCTGCCGCTCGAGCTGCAGCCCAAGCTGCTGCGCGCGCTCGAGTCGCGAACGATTCGCTCGGTCGGCGATTCGGCCGATCGGCCCATCGACGTGCGCGTGCTGGTCTCCTCGACGCATGACCTCGAACGCGAGGTCCGCGCCAACCGCTTTCGGGCGGACCTCTTCTTTCGCCTGGGTGGGGTGAAGGCGGTGGTCCCGCCGCTGCGCGAGCGCGCCGACGACGTGCCCTACCTGGTCGCCCACTTCTTGAAGCAGCTCGGCCAGCAAGACTTCCAGCTCTCGCAGACGCTCAAGCTTCGGCTCGCCGCGCACCACTGGCCGGGCAACGTGCGCGAGCTTCGGAACATCGTCGAGCGGTTCGCCACCGGCATCGAAGACCCCGCGCTCGCCTCCACCCCGTCGATGACTCCCGAGCCGTCGACCGCGCACCCGCTCGTCTCGCTCCCGCTGCGCGAGGCGAAGGAGCGCCTGGTCGACGCCTTCACCAAGGAGTACGTCGAGGCCCTGCTCCAACGGGCGGGCGGCAACGTCACCGCCGCCGCCAAGATGGCGAAGGTCGGGCGGACGTACCTGCACCGCCTGGTCGCTCGCTACCACCTGCGGCGAACCGACTAAGCTCTCTCTTGGCGATGACCGAGCGGTTGGGCAAGTACAGCCTCGTCACCCGATTGGGCAAAGGCGGCATGGGCGAGCTGTTCGTCGCCCGCGCGCAAGGGCCCGCCGGCTTCCAGAAGACGGTCGCGCTCAAGCGCATCCTGCCGCACCTCGCCTCGGATCCGACCTTCGTCGAGATGTTCCTGAACGAGGCCCGCCTCGCGGCGATGCTCTCGCACCGGAACCTGGTGCAGCTGTTCGAGCTGGGCGAGGAAGCGGGCACCTACTTCATCGCGATGGAGTTCCTCCACGGCCGCAACCTGCGCGCGGTGGCGGCCAAGGCGAGGAGCACCGGCCAGCGGGTGCCGTTCGCGCTGGCGGCGCGCATCGGCGGCGAGGCGCTCCGGGGCCTGCACTACGCGCATCAGCTGCAAGACGGCGACGCGCGCCCGCTCCAGCTCGTACACCGCGACGTGACGCCCGACAACGTGCTGGTCGGGTTCGACGGCGCGGTGAAGGTCGTGGACTTCGGAATCGCCAAGGCGCTCGGCACGCCGGCGACGCGCACCGGGCCGATGAAGGGCACCTGCGCCTTTATGGCGCCCGAGCAGATCCGCAACGAGCCGCTCACGCCGCGCATCGACGTGTACGCGGTGGGCGTGGTGCTCTACGAGCTCATCGCGGGCGTCCGCCCCTTCAGCGCCCCGAATGAGATCGCGCTGATCCACCAGGTGCTCTCGACGCGGCCCGTGCCGCTGCACGAGCGCGTGCCCGATGTGCCAAGGCCGCTCGCCGACGCGGTGATGCGGGCGATGGCCCCTCAGCCGGAGAACCGCTTCGAGTCGGCGGAGGCGATGGCCGCCGCGCTGGAAGAGACGGCCGGCTCGGTCGGCGCCGCGCAGCTCTCCGAGTGGATGCGGGCGCTGTTCGGCAGCGAGGCGGCCGATGATCCGCGCACCGTGGAGGAGGGAGGCACCCGCACCGTGCCGGGCGTGAAGGCCCGGTCTTCGACGCCAGCCGAAGGTCCCCGCCGCCCGCTCCCCTGGGGCTTTCTCTGGCTCGGCTTGGCCACCGGGCTGGTCGCGATGGGCGGGGTGCTGGCGAGCCGCGGCCTCCGGACGCCGGCGCCGAGCGCGCACATCGAAGCGCTCCCGCCGCCCGAGCCGAAACCGGCGGACGTCGTGCCGCCCGCCGTCGAGCCACCGCCCCCGCCCGCCCGCGAGCCAGCGCCTGTGGCGGCGCCGGTCACGCCCGCCAAGCGTGAGCCGCCGCGGCCCGCGCGCCCTCCGGCGACGACGCGCGTGAAGAAGCCGGCAGCGCCGGGCCGCGTGGTCTTTCAAATCACCCCCTGGGCAGAGGTGTTCCACGCCGGCAAGGCGATCGGGCTCACGCCGCTGCCTCCTCTGTCGGTCGGCGCGGGCGAGCAGGAGTTCACGCTGGTGAACGAGGACCTCAAGGTTCGCCGCAAGGTGACCGTGAGGGTTCCCCCCGGCGGCCAGGCCATCCTCAAGGCGGATCTGTTCCGCGAGCCGTAGCCGCTACCGCGTCTGGAGCCAGTAGGTGATTCCCGCCGCGATGAGCGCGGTGGCCGCGACCGCGTAGCTGATGTTCGCGTTTCGGGCCTGGCCGCGGGCGTCGTTCAGGAAGCGGGCCGCGTCGGAGTCGTCGACCACCTCGTTGGAGCGCGCCTCGAGCGCGCGCGCGTCGAGGCCGAAGTAGAGGCCGGCGCCGGCGGCCGCGAGTCCCGCCCCGGCGAAGGTGATGGGCAGCCAGGGCACCGGGCGCGGCGGCGGCGAAGTCACAGCGGACTCGACGGGCTGAGGCGCGGGCGGCGGCGCGGGCTTGGGGGGCGGTGGAAGCCTCGCCTGCACCGCGCGGAAGCGCTGAACGATTTTCGGGCTGGTGAACGGGGGCAGGCTCGCCTCTCGGTCCAACCGGAGCGCCCGCTCGAAGCGGGCGTCGGCGGCCTTCTCGCGGCCGCGGCCGAACTCGCAGAGCCCGCCGTAGAGCTCTATCTCCACCTTCTCGGCGGCGGTCGATTCGAGCGCGCGCGCCTGCTCGAGCGCCTCGAGGCAGCGCTCGTATTGAAAGTCGGCGTGCCACTGCTTGCCCTCCGCGAGCTTCGCGTTGGGCGTCAGCGCGACCACGAGCCAGCTTGCGAACCAGAGAGGAACCACCGTCAAGCACCCCATGCTATCCGACCTGGAGAGCTGCGCGTTCCCTGCAGGGCCCACTGTCGACCGCCGCTCGACGCCGGGTCCGCCCAAGCGTCGATTCGCGCTGCCCCCGCCAGCGCCTGTGGACCGGCACAGCGGTTGCTGTCTGAGCCGACATGCTTTCGAAAGTACGACTCCTGCCGCTGATCAGCGCCCTGGCGCTGGTCGCCTGCGACGGTGCGGGCCGAATGGATTTCTCACCTCGCGGGGACTCCGACCCGGCGCGAAACGGCCCCGGGGGTGACGCGTCGAACGGACCAGGCGAGGCGCCGCTGGCGGGCCGGCCGGGAGCGCCGGTGGTGCGTTTGCTGGGCCGCGAGGAGCTGCGAAACACCCTGCAAGACTCGCTCGGGTTGGAGGTGCCGCTCGCCGACCTGCCGCTCGCGGCGCTCGAGCCGACGCTGCTCGCGAGCCCGCCGTCGGACTTCATGGGGCTCAGCGACCTGACCCGTTGGGTCGACTTGACCGCCTCGCTCGCGCAGAAGTTCGTCGCCGCGCAGCTGTCGGCGAGCCCCTGCGCGGAGCAGCCGGGCGCCGTCGCGCCGTGCGTGCAGGCGTTGCTCGCCAGCACCGCCAAGCGCGCCTTTCGACGGCCCGTCGGCGGCGACGAGCTCGCCGCCTACTCGGAGCTCTACGCGCAGGAGCGGGCGCGCAAGGGGCACCCAGCGGGGCTCGAGCTGGCGGTGCGCGCGCTCCTGTTGTCTCCCCACTTCCTCTACCGGACCGAGCTCGGCGCGGAGCCCGACGCCGACGGCCGGCGGCGGCTCACCTCACATGAGCTGGCCTCGGCCATCTCGTACCTCATCACCCGAAGCGCACCCGACGCGCAGCTCCTCGCGGCCGCCGACCAAGGCCGGCTCAACGACCCGGCGGCGCTCGAGGCCGAGGTGCTCCGGTTGGCCCGCACGGGCCGCGGCAAGCTCGGGCTGCAGGAGTTCTATTCGCGCTGGCTCGAGATGCAGCACTTCGACACGCTCGAGAAGGGCGCCGCCTACGGCGTCTTCACCCCCGCCTTGAGGTCCGCCGCGCGCGCGGAGCTGGCGCAGATGCTCGAGCAAGAAGTGTTCGCCCCGGGTGGCAGCTTTCGAAACCTCTTCCTGTCGACGCGGGGCTTCATCGACTCGAGCCTCGCCAGCCTCTACGGGGTGCCGGCGCCGTCGCAGCCCAGCTCGGTCGAGCTCGACCCTGGCACGCGCCGAGGCATCCTGACCCGCGTCGCCTTCCTCGCGGCCAACAGCAAGTTCGACGACTCGCACCCCATGCACATGGGCGCGCTCGTCTACGAGCGGGTGCTGTGCCAGGCGATGCCGCCGCCCCCCGCGGACGCCTTGATGCAGCCGTTCGAGCCGGACCCGAACAAGACGTGGCGCGAGAACTTCGAGCAGCGCACCAGCACCGGCTCGTGCGCCGGCTGCCACAACGTGCTCAACCCCACCGCCTTCACCTTCGATGGGTTCGACGCGGTGGGCCGCCAGCGCGCCACGCGCGACGGGAAGCCGATCGACACCAGCGGGTCGATCACCATCAGCGAAGACGCCAACGGCAGCTTCGCCAACCTCGCCGGCATGATGCCGCAGCTCGCGAGCAGCGCGCAGGTGCGCCGCTGCCACGTCACCCAGTGGCTGAGCTACGCGCTGGGGCGCCCCCTCGTCGCGCTGGACAAACCTTCGGTCGAGCAACTGTCGCTTCAGTTCTCGACCCGGCAGGACGTGCCGCAGCTGCTCGCCGCGATGGTGCAGTCCGAGGCGTTTCAACAGCGGTGGACCAACCCTTAAAGGACCGCACCGATGCCTCGCTCGACCATCGCTCGCCGCGACCTGCTCCAGTACGGCTTCGCCGGCTTCGTCGCCAGCACGCTGATCAGCAAGCGCAGCTGGGGCCAGAACGCG
Source organism: uncultured Myxococcaceae bacterium (assembly GCA_964511185.1). Classification (GTDB taxonomy): domain Bacteria; phylum Myxococcota; class Myxococcia; order Myxococcales; family Myxococcaceae; genus CAZEDU01. The sequence goes on from CAZEDU010000001.1 coordinate 88,651, forward strand.
GCGACGCCGCGGCGGCTGATCCTCTTCTACATGCCGGCCGGGTTCTTCCCCTCGGGGTGGCGATCCAACCTGGCGGCCGGCGCCTCGGCGCCACTGGGCAACGTCACCTTCGGCTCCACCGTCGACGGCGTCCGCCAGAACATCCTGGACGCGCTCGACACGCCGGCCTACTCAGCCCTGCGGCAAGAGCTGATCATGCTCGACGGCGTCGACATGCGCTCGGTCGAAGGCTACACCTCGGGCAACTCGCCCACCGAGCATGACAACGGCATCTGGGCGGCGCTGCGCGGTCGGCCGATCACCTTTCGGGACAACCCGGACCCTGGCCCGTTCAACAACTGGAGCATCGACCGCGTCATCGGGGCCAACCTGTTCCTCGACCAACCCCGGCCGCTCTCGCTCAAGTCGGCGTGTTTGAACGTGCTGCTCGGCGACTTCGGCTACGGGCGTGACATTCGCCAGGCCTCGGCGGGCGGGACCTCGCTCGAATGCAGCAACCTGCCCGCCCTGTGGGACGCGGTGTTCAAAGACTTCACGCCGCCCACGGGTGGCGCCGGCGCGCCGGCGGGCCCGTCTCAAGCGCTCGTCGACAGGCACGCTCGGCAGCAGCTGCTCGCCGGGCAGACGCGGGCCGAGCTCAACGCGCTGCTGCGCAGGCTGGGACGGGAAGAGCAGATCGCGCTCGAGCGCCACCTCGAGGCGATGAACGAGCTCACCACGCAGGTGAACAACGACTACGCGGCGGCCAGCCAGGCGACGAGCGCTCCCGCGACCGCCGCTGGCCAGGTGCCGCCGAAACCCTCGGCCGTCGACGGGCGGACCCAGTTGGTGCCAATGACCTCGACCGCGGCGAAGGTCATCGCCAACGCGATGGCGTTCGACCGCATTCGCGTCGCGACGATGCACACCTTCGGCCACAACAACAACGAGTCGCGCTGGTACCCGGGCGCGTCAGGCGCCTTTCACGACGGCGTCTGCCACGGCGGACACTCGGGCGACAAGCTGGCCGGCATCACGCTCACCGCGAACAAGACCATCATCAAGATGTTCTTGGACATCATGCTGACGCTCAAATCCATCCCCGAAGGCTCGGGCACGATGCTCGACACCACCACCGTCGCCTCGTTCAGCGACATGGCCAACGGCGACCATCAGTACAAGACGCCCACGCTCTTTTTAATCGGCGGCGGCGGCGGCTGGACCGCGGCGGGGAAGCGGGTGTGGAGCTCGGGGCGCGCGGTGAAGCTCTCGAACCGCGGCCACAGCGACTACCTCGTCTCGCTCGCCCACGGCATGGGGGTGACGACCTACGCCGACGCCACCGGCGCGCGGAAGCCGCTCACGCAAATCGGCGCGGCCCGCTGGAACCAAGGCCCCTTGCCCGGGCTCACCACTTAAGGAACGTTCAAGCGGTCGAACGAAGATTGGCTCGTGCCCGCCTCGGTCGCGGTGGTGGTCGCCTCGAGCAGCACGAAGACCTCCCGCACCGGCATCGGGTTCGCCACCGAGTGCAGAGACGTGTAGCTGCCGCCGTCCGCGGAGTATTCGAAGTGGGTCGTGCCGCCCGCCTCGCGCATGCGCAGAAACCGCATCGTCTGCGGGTTGTACGGAATCTCCGAGCTCATGTCGGAGTAGACGTCGCCGATGACCCGCGCGGCGCGCAGGTTGCCCTTCTGCACGTGGATGGCGATGTAGTTGGCCGCGTCGACCCGAATCGAGAACCACGTGTTGCGCGACTGGTACGTCTGGTTGCCCGCGCTCACCAGCTCGATGGTCGCCGACGAGCCCTGAAAGTCGTACTTGCGGTTGGAGTACAGCTGGCTCAAGCCGGGCGTCGTGAGCGTCCCGAGCTGCAGCTGCCCGCCGCTCGTGTACACGGTGGTCGGGTTGCCATTGTTGTAGACGATGCTCCAAGTGCCCGCGTCGAGCGGCTGGTCGAAGTCGTCGGTGAGCGTCTCGAGCTTGCCCAGGCAGCTCCCGCTCGGGCTGCAGTCAACGCCGGGCGCGCAGCTCTGCGTCGGGCCGCACCCCGCGGCGCACGCGGACGAGACGCCGTCGCAGGTGGTGAGCCCGCAGCTGGGCACGCCCGGGTCGCCCTTCGCGCGCGCCTCGCAGCGGCCGAGCCGGTCGGGCAGGTTGCAGCTGTCGCAAGGGCCGTCGCAGGCGCTCGCGCAGCAGACGCCGTCGGCGCAGAAGGCGCTGACGCAGTCGTCCGGGCCGTCGCAGGCAGCGCCGTTCGGGAGGGTGCCAGGCAGCGTCACGCGCGCGAGCGTGAGCGGCACCGGCTCGGCGGGCTGGGTGCGGACCCTCCCGGCGCCTTCCGCCGCGGCGACCAGGTTGCCGCCTTGGAGCGCGCGCGCGGTGAACCGAACGCCCGTCGCGGGCGGCGCGCTCTGGCTCGAGGTCAAGGTGAACGAGAAGGGAAAGCCGGTCTGCTCCCCTGGCCAGAGCTGCTCTTGGTGGACGAGCGCGCCGTCGCTCGAGCGGTGGACGTCGAGCCACAGCGCGTCGAAGTCCGCGCCCGGCGACAAGCTGCCGTCGACGGTGACGAGGGCCGTACCGCTGCTCGAGATGACGCAGGCGCCGAGCAAGAGCGTCAGCGCGGGCCACGGACGACGCACCATGGGGCCATTGTACTCCGGGAGCGGGATGGCCTGACATCCGCGGCGGGTTTGACCTAGCCTCGCGCCATGGCCCCCGAGCTCTATCGGCAATGCGCGCGCATGGTGATGGCCGGCTTTCCGGGCACCTCGCCGACCGATGAGCTGAACCGGCTCATCGACGACGGCCTCTTCGGCGCCATCCTCTTCAAGCGCAACGTCGTCGAAGCCAGGCAGGTCGCGGCGCTCAACCGGGCCCTCAAGGAGCGCGCCGGCCGCGCGTTTCTCGTCGCTGTCGACCAGGAAGGCGGACGGGTGGCGCGGCTCCAAGGCCCGCCGTTCACGCGCCTGCCGCCGATGCGGGTGCTGGGCGAGCGCGGCGACGACGCGCAAATCGAACGCGCTGGGAAGCTGCTCGCGTTGGAGCTGGCGGCGACCGGCTTCGACTGGGACTTCGCGCCCGTGCTCGACGTCGACACCAACCCGAAGAACCCCGTCATCGGCGACCGCTCGTTCCACCGCGACGCCGAGAAGGTGGCGCGCTACGGCGTCAAGCTCGCGCGCGGTTTGGAGGCGGGCGGAATCGCTTCGTGCGGGAAGCACTTCCCCGGCCACGGGGACACGCACGAGGACTCGCACCACAAGCTGCCGCGCTTGCCCCACGACCTCGCGCGGCTGCGCGCCGTCGAGCTGGTGCCGTTTCGTGCGTACGCCGAGGCGGGGCTCGCGTCGCTGATGACCGCGCACGTCATCTTCGAAGCCGTCGAGCCGGGCGTGCCGGCGACGATGAGCGCGCGCGTGCTGCAGGGCGTCCTGCGCGACGAGCTCGGCTTCCACGGCGTGCTGGTGAGCGACGACTTGGAGATGAAGGCGATCGCGGACCACTACTCCATCGAGGACGCCGCGGTGCAAGGAGCCATCGCCGGCATCGACCTGTTCTTGGTCTGCCATCAAGCCGAGCGGCAGCGGCGCGTCATCGAGGCGTTGGTGCGCGCGGTCGAGAGCGGCGCGCTGTCACGCGCGCGCGTGGCGGAAGCGAACGGGCGGCTCGACCTGCTCGCGCGGCGCTTCTTCCACGCGCCGGTGGACCTCTTCGCCCAGCTCGACCGGCCCGAGCACCACGCGCTGAGCGCGGGGCTGTCCGCCGAGGTCTCCGGCAGCGACCCGACCGAAGCCCTGGGCTGACGCCGCGGCTCAAGGCGCGTGCGGGTGGGCCGCCTCGCGCGCCTGGTCCAGCCGCCTCTGGCACTGCGCGAGCGCGTCCTTGCGCTTCGGCCGTTCCTCCGCGGAGGCCTGCCCGAGCGCCTGGGCCAAGCCCTCACACCCCGGCGCGACCGCGTGGCTCCCCCCACCCGCGAGGGGCCGCTCGAGCGGCGCGCGCGCCTGCTCGATGACTTGCGCCAACTGCCTGGCCTTCGGCGCCGCGCTCGACGTCGGGTCGACCGCGCGCAGCGCCTCGAGCACCTCCTGAAACGGGGGGTCGGTGAGCGGCCGGCCTTGGGCGAGCAGCGCCTGGTGCTTCGCCCGCGCCTCTTCGTACCGCTGAAGCCCTTCGTCTCGGCAGCCCCACAGCGCCGTCGCGACCACGAGCCAGCCGAGTCGCCTCAACGGCCGCGCCTTCGCAGGCCCCAGAGCGCCGCGGCGCACGCGAAGAGCGCGGCGCTCCCCGGCAGCGCCGAGCACCCGAGCGGCTCCGAGCGCCGCTGCCCCTCCGGCGCCGACACCTGGGGCGCCTCGCCGGCTGGCTCGCCCGACGGGCTCTCGCCCGGTCCCGGGTCAACCGCCGCGGGCCGCTCCACCGGCGGGTACCCTTTGAAGACAATCTTCCCCTGCGGCAGCGCGGTCGAGCAGCTCGACGACATCCCGGACAGGCGCGGCGCGCCCGCCTCCACGTACGCGGTCGCCACCAAGCTCGCCATCAAGGTGAGCGCGTCGCCCCAGCGGCGCGCGGTCAAGTCCTTCACCCGCTCGTACAAGGCCTGCACGTCCGGCGCGCCCGAGCTCGTCTTGCTCTGTTGATCCGCGCTGATCAGCTCCGCCACCAAGCCGTTCCCGGTGATGATCGCCTCGAAGATGTCGTTCTTCGCGTCGGCCTTGCCCAGCGTGCCGTAGTAGCCCCGCGAGGCCTGCGTGACGCCGTCGAGCCGCGCGCGCGCCTCGAGCATGTCGGACTCCCAGCGCTCGTGCAGCCCGCTGGGGTCGAAGTTCCGCGTGTCGTGCAGCACCGAGTAGGCGTCGGTCACGTAGTGCGACAGGTGCGCGAGGGTCGTCATCACCAGCGCCTCGTCCTTCTCCTTCAGCGCGTCGACCAGCTTCCCGTAGTACTCCTCGACACGCCACGGCACCCGGCCGTTCCTCTCGGCGTTGTGCTTGAGCTTCGCCTGCGCTTCGGCCCAGTCGCGCGGGTAGTCCCAAATCGGGTTCACCCAGTCGATTTGCAGGTAGTGCCTGTGCCACTCGTTCGGGTCGTATTGCGGGTGCGAGTCGAGCCGCCAGCGGTCGGGGTCCGCCGCCTGATCTTGAAAGCCGGCGCCCTGCCGCGACTCGATGAGCTGCCTGAGGCAGCTGCCCGCCGGGAGCGGCTCGTGCAGCTGCGAGGCGAGCCGACGGTGGCCCTCGAACCCCCACCCCCACGCCAAGGCCGGGACCAAAATCAACGCCAAAGTCAACGAGCGGGATGAACCAGGCATGGCGTCTCAATTTCATGAAGCCCGTGCTGGCGCTCCTCGAGCACCCCGGGTACTTTTCGCACCCGTGGGGGCGGCTTCCTTCCTACCTCTCATTATCGGCGTGAGCCAAGGGCTGCTCCACGCCTTGGGTCCAGACCACTGCGCGGCGCTCCTCACCCTGGGGCAAACCGGCGAAAAACGGCGCCGGACCGTGGTCGCCATCGCCCTGCGCTTCGCCGTGGGCCACGCCATCGTCCTGGGCGGCATGGCGGCCGTCTGCCTGCTGCTCGGCGCGGGCCTATCGGAAGCCTTTGAACGTTGGGCGGAAATCGGCGGCGGGCTCATCCTGGTCGCGCTCAGCGTGGCAGCCCTGCTCTTCCCCAACGCTCTGCGGCATGGCCACCCGCATGTGCACCTGGGCGAGGTCGGCCAACACACGCACCTGCGCGCGGCGGTGCCGCTGGCGGCCGGCGCCCTGATGGCCTTCTCCGGCGTGCGGTCGATTCTCTTGGCACTGCCGCCGTTGCTGGTCGGTGGCACGCACAGCCCGTTGGCCTGGTCCTACGTGCCCGGCTTCGCGCTCGGGGTGATGGCCGGCATGAGCGCGGTCGGGCTGCTGTTCGCCGAAGGCGTTCACCGCTTGGGGGAGCGCGCCTCGGGCTGGGTGCAGCGCGGCAGCGCGGTGATGGCGGGGCTGGTCGGCGTCTTCTGGATCGCCGTCCGCGTCTAGCTGCCCTCGCGCTTCTCGAGAATCGACACCGCGAGCATCGCCGCCAGGAACGCGTACACCACGCGGTCCGGACGGCCGGCGAGCGCGAGCAGCTCACCGACCGGGCGCGTGCCGTCCACCTTCGGCAAGAGCTCCGCTTCCCACTTCTCGAGCTCTATCTCGTTGAGCTGATACGCCGGCTGCAGCGAGGGGATCAGCCGGTCGTCGGGCGCGATGAGCCGCTGCAGCCGCTCGGGCTTGTACAGCTTGCGGATGCCCCGAATGATGAGGTTCGCCGGGTGCACGTCGAGCTTGATCGACTCGGCGCCCGCCTTGTCCTTGAAGCTCATCACGTACGAGCCATCTTCCCAGCCGAAGAGCGAGTAGATGATCGCCTTCACCTGCTGGCCGACGTAGTAGAGCCGCTCGGTGTCCTTGAGCAGCCCGCGCTCGACCAGCACGTCGCCGGTGCGCCGCTTGGTCGCCGCCGCCACCGTCGCCGCGTCTTGCAGCTGGTCGGGTTTGATCTTCCCCACCCGCACCAGGAACTGCCCGAAGCGGTCGGACACCAGGTTCGACAACGCGAACACCGGGTAGCCCTTCTCGAAGTAGACAATCTTCTTC
>CAZEDU010000001.1:95262-134891 GCA_964511185.1 uncultured Myxococcaceae bacterium
CGCGCTGCACGCCCAGCTCGCCGGTCTCCCGCGCGATGTAGAAGGCGTTGATCAACGACGGCAGGTTGTCCTGCAGCGCGCCGCGGCGGCTCTTCGCGCCCGGGGACGGCGCCTCGATGCGGCCGGGCGCAGGCTGACGCACCGGGCCCGCGCCGCCCCGCGAGACCGCGCTCGCCGTCAGGTTCGCGCCCCGAAGCTCGGCGCTGATGTTGTCGCCGCCGGTCACCTTGATGCGGCCGGTGAGCTCCATCGCCTCTTGCGGCTGGTCCTCCTCCACGTCGACGTCGAGCTCGACCTCGAAGGAGTCCTCCGCCGGCGCGGGCGGCGGTTTGGCCGGCGCCGGCACCAGCTTGCCCACCATCTCGAGCAGCTTCTCGGCCTCGAACGGCTTCTCGAAGTAACCCGCCGACTGAAACTTGGTGCGCGCCTCGAGCGCGTGCTTGCCGCCCTTGAACACGCCGGTGATGAAGATGAGCGGCAGCTCGGGGTGCAGCTTGCGCAGCTGCTCGGCGAGCTGAAAGCCCATCATGTCGGGCAGCAAAATGTCGAGCACCGCGAGCTGCGGCTTGTTGTCGTTTGCCAGCTCCAGCGCCTGCCGCCCCTTGCCCGCCGCGAGCACCTGGTAGCCCACGTTCTCGAACAGCTGCGTGAGCAGGGAAAGGAGCTCCCGGTTGTCATCGACGACCAGAATCGGCGGCGCCATCGACAGAGGAACTTACGTCGGGAGAGGCGGTTTTGGCTAAGTTCCTTTCACCCATGCGACGCCACCGTCTTCTTCCGCTCGCAGTGCTCCTGCTCTCGCTTCCGCTCGCGGTGTGGGCGCAGGACGCAGGCGACTCACCCGACGCTTCGCTCCCGGATGCCTCGGTGGGAAGCGGCGGCGCGGATCGCGACAACCCCGAACAAGACGACAACGCCGGCCGCGTGCCGACCGCCTGCAGCACGGACAAGGACTGCGAACGCGGCTTCTCGTGCGACCAGGGCGCGTGCGTGTACACCGGCGTGCGCGACGCGGACGGCGGCGGCTGCCTGAGTGGCGCCTCGGCGCTCGCCACCGCCTTCGCGCTCGGCGTGGCGCTCCTGTCGCGACGGCGCGGCTTCTCAGCGCCTTAGTCCTTATCGGGAGCAGTCTTGCTCTGAAGCGGGCAATTGGACTGGGTGAATGCTTCGCCCGCGCTTCGATGGCCCGTGCTGTGCCGACACGACCGCTTCACGGTCCGCCGTGCCGTGCGCGCGGTCTGTGGGGTAATTCGTCCCCCTCCTGAGGGGTGCAAGTTTCCCCACTCGTGAACGCGACAATCCCCCGGCCCGAAGCGCGGCACCGCGGGTGGCCTCTCGCCCGAGCGTTTGACAATCCAGACCCCTTCCCCTCCAGGCCCAAGCCGTGCGCCCTAGAAGCTCAACGCGACCACGCCCTGCGCCCCCGCGTTGCCGCGCGCGTCGAACAACGGCGCCAGGGTGAAGCCCCACGCCACCGGCGCCGGCTTCTCTTCGGGCAAGTCCCCCGCCATGTACTGGCGCGCAGCGTCGATGAGGCCCGTGGGCTGGGTGAGAATCGTCGCCTCGGCGAGCACCACGCCGACCCCGAAGATGTACGCGGCGGAAGGCCACCAACGCCCGTAGCCCCAGCCGATGATGACCGCGGCGGCCGCGTTGAGCGCGAGGTTGGCGATGTGCATGAACGGGCTCACCCCGAACAGCTCGTTGTCGGCGTGCTCGAAGAGCATCCGCTCGGCCTCGGGCAACAAGGTGAGCGGGTCCTTCGCGTTGGCGACCATCTCGTCGAGCTCGGGCTGTGACCAGCGCACCGTCAGCGGAAAGGCGAACAAGCTGACCAGCGCGAGCCCGGTCGCGGAGGCGCCGACGACGTAGTCCGGCCGCTCCACCACCGGCACGTTGGGAATCATGTACAGCTGGTAGCCGGTGAGCGCCGCGTTGATGCCCACCCAGCTGAACGTCCAGATGCGCGCGTACTTGGCCTGCTGGCGCAGCCGGTCCTGGATGAAGGTGAGCCGCCGCTGCGGGTCGATGGCCTTGAGCTTGTCGGAGAGCACCACCGGCTGACCGTCGAACATCAACTGCGCGTCGGGCGCGGCGGCCTCGCTCGGCGCTGGCGCGGCGGCCTCTGGCGCGGGGGCGACCGGCGCATCGGTGGCCTCCACGGCGTCCTGCGCGAACGCGCTCGGCGCGAGCAGGGCGATGGAAAGAATGGCGCTGACGAATCGTTTCAAGTGGTCTTCCCCTCGTTGTTGGCTTCGACGCCTTTTAAAAACCACGCTCGAGCGTGGTGACCGCCCGCTGCGCGTTCACCGTGGCGAGCCGCAGCGTCAAGTTCACGAAGTCGACCGGCTTGTGCACGAGCCCGCTGCCTCCGTGCTGAATCAGCTCGGCCTCGGAGTAGCGGTCTCCGTACGCGGTGACGAAGAAGATGGGCACGTCGAGCAGCGGGCAGGCGCGCGCGTACGCGGGCAGCGACGTGGCGTCGAGCTTGCCGCGAAAGAGCCGGGTGAGCTGGATGCCGTCGAGCGTGGAGCCCGAGAGCTGAATGTCCATCAACACCGCGAACAGCGCGTTGCCGTGCTGCCGCACCGCCGAGCACGCCTGCTGGTCATTCGCCGCGCGAATCAGCCGGTACTTCTTCTGCAGCCTGAGCTCGGTGACGTCCCAGTTCTCTTGCTCGTCTTCGACGTAGAGCACCAAAGGGCGTTCGGGGAGCGGCCCGCGGCCAGGTGGCGGTTGGAGCGGCTTCATGACTTGGCCACCTGCATCGGAGCGGCGCCCAGCTCGGGCACGGGCACCGGAGACTCGGAGAGCAGCCGGCGCACCTCGCGGACCAGCTCGTCGCCCTTCCAGGGCTTGCCGACCCACGCCGCGCCGAGCGCGCGCACCAGGTCGATGTTCGAGTGGTACGCGCTGGAGACCAGCACCGGGAGCCGGCGCGTCGGGTCGGCGCGAAGCGCCTTGAGCACCTCGATGCCGCTGATGCGCGGCATCATGATGTCGAGGATCAACAGATCCGGCGAGTGCTGCGCGAGCATCTCCGCCAGCCGGTCGGGCTGGGTGGTTCCCACCACTTTGTGGCCCAGGTCTTTGAGCGCGAGCTTCACGTTCTCGACCGCGAAGGGCTCATCGTCGAGCACCAGAATGGTCTTGCCTCCGGGCGCGGGCGTCGCTTCGACGGTCTCGACCGCCGGCGCGCGCCCGTCCTCGGGCAGCGCCGGACCGGCGATCGGCAGCACCACGTGGAAGGTGCTCCCCTGGCCCAGCTCGCTCTCCACCCAGACCTTCCCCTGGTGGGCTTCGATCAGCTTGCGGGTGATGGAGAGCCCCAGGCCGGTGCCGCCGTACTTGCGCGTGTGGCTGCCGTCGACCTGGCGGAAGCTCTCGAAGATGGTCGCGTGGTGCTCCGGCGCGATGCCGATGCCGCGGTCCTGCACCCAGAAGTGGCACGCCTCGCCTTCGCGCGCGGCCCGCAAGGTGACGACGCCGTCCTCGTGGCTGAACTTGAGCGCGTTGCCGACCAGGTTGATCAGCACCTGCACGCACTTGACCCGGTCGACCTGAATGCTCAGGTCGGCGGGCGGCCGCAGCACCTCGATCCGAATGCGCCGCTGCTTGGCCACCGGCTCGAGCGTGTGGACCAGGTCGTCGAGCATCGCCGAGACGTGGACCTTCTCGAGGTTCAAGACCATCTTGCCGGCCTCGAGCTTGCTGAAGTCGAGCACGTCGTTGATCAACCGGAGCAGGTGAGAGCCGGCGCGGTGAATCTGCTGCAGGTTCTTGGCGACCATGCCCAGGTCGCCCTTGAACAACCACTGCGCCTGCTCGACGAGCGTACCCGCGGACTGGCAGCTCAAGCAGCGGGTGCTCTCGTTGATCACATCGCTCGGCTCCTTCTCGAACCGCGCGTCGCAGCGCGTGCACTGCAGCGTGGTGCGCGACTCGAAGTACTCGAGCAGCCCCTCCGGCACGTTGATCACCGAGTTGAGCGGCGTGCGCAGCTCGTGCGACACGTTGGCGACGAACTCGCTCTTCAGGCGCGACGCCTCCTGCGCCTTGACCAGCGCGTCGGCCAGCTCGACGTTGGTCTTCGAGAGCGACGAGGACAGCTCGCGGTTGACGAAGAAGAGCTTGGTGAAGTCGGCGATCAGCACCACCGAGGCCAGGATGGCCGCGCTGGAGACGCCGAGCGGAAAGAGCCGCGGGCCCTGGATGACGTAGGTGTCGTTGAGCAGGTCGTTGACCCCGGTGGCCGCCACCACGAGCACCGCGGCGATCAGCACGGGGTCCAAGTCGCGCCGCTGGCGAAGCGCCCCGACGACGCTGTTCGCCAGCATGTAGCCCATCATGACGAGGAGCCAGAGCGAGTGCAGGTCGTAGAGCCCGCGCGGGTACGTCGACTCGCCGGTGAGCGCCGCCGCCAGGTATGCGGTGCAGAAGAGCGCCGCCGCGACCAGCGAGATCTTCCGAAACCGCGAGCGCGCGCCGTGGTAGTAGCGGGCGGAGAACGCCACCAGGCCGGCGGCCAAGACGACCACCAGCAAGTAGACGATCGGGAAGTACCAATACGAGTCGGTGGTGAGCGGAATGAGCCCCACGTTGAGCGCCAGGTACGCGCCGATGCTCGCCACCATGCCCAACGAAGCCAGGTAGAGCGGGCGCGTGGGGCTGGACCACTCGGCGATGAGCAGCGCGCCGAACAGCACGATCAGGAAGCCGAGCAGAAATACCGACCCGTACTGCATGAGCTTGCGGGCGTCGTTGTTCTTCACGAAGTACGGCTTCAGGTAGCCCGCATCGCCCAGGTACAGCCGCGGATCCGAGATGCCGTCCTCGCCGAGGAAGTGCCAGTGGTACTGAATGGCGACGACGTTCTTGCCATCGCGCATCAGCGCCTTCGGCACGTCCCAGCCTTCGACCCCGCTCAGCTCCGACTTGAGGCCGCGCGCGCCGGGGTCGGTGCGGCCCACCTCGACGCCGTTCACGAAGACGCGCCCGACGCCGCTGCGCGAGTCGCCGATCATCAAGAAGAGGTCCGTGTCGCGCAGGTGCTCGGGCCGCTCGAAGGTGCGGCGCACCCAGCTGTGCGGATCCTTGAAACCTTGCCCCGAGTACGAGCCGGGGAAGGTGATCTCCTTCCACCCGGAGTCGTCGAGCTCCGGCGACGAGAGGTCTTGCCCTTCCCCTCCCTCCAGCAGGCGCCAGGACCCTTGCAGGTTGATCAACCGATCCGACAGCGGCAGGTGGTGCAGCGCGTAGAGGTAGGCGAAGGCCACCACCGGCGCGAGCGCGACGAGCCAGATTGCCACCCGACGAAGAAGACGAATCATGGAGGATTCCTCGGTGACACAGACGGCGCGGCTCAACGATAGGCCGGTTCAGCGGTGAAAGTTAGATCGCCGCCGGACCGACATCGGGCCTGCCTCGCCCACACCTCACATTCACGACGCTTGGGCGTCGAGTACACTCGAGGCCGCGTGAAGCTCCTGCGGTCAGCACCCACGAACGCCGGGCCGAGGGCCGCCGACCTGAGCACACGCGTCCTCTACGTCGAGGACGACCCGGAGAACTGGGCCGTGGCGCAGCTGAGGCTGGGGCGTCACTTCGACCTCGTCTGGGCGCGCAACGACGCCGACGCGTGCAGCGAAATCCACCGCTCGGGCCGCGCGCTCGCCGCCATCTTGATGGACATCGAGCTGCGCGGCTCGCGGCTGAGCGGCATCGACCTGACCCGGCTCTTGCGCGGTGAGTCCCTGCCGCGCCCGGTGCCGGACTACGCGCAGCAGCTGCCCAAGCTCGAGATACCGGTGATGTTCGTCACCGCCTACCGCGCGCGCTACTCGGAGGACGAGCTCAAACAGGCCGGCGCCCAGCGGCTCATCTCGAAGCCGGTGAACTTCGCCGAGCTGTCCACGGCGCTCTCCTCGCTGGTGCTGAGCACCCGGCCCCAGCTCGCCGATCAATTCGTCGAGGCCGCCACCCGCCAGGCCGACGTCGACGCTCTGACGCGCCTGGCGGCGCAGGACGAGGCCTTCTCCCGCAGGCTGAGCGAGCTCTTGCGTCTGACCTCCGGCGGCGAGGCCGCTTCGTCGCTCGACGAGGCGCTCCGCGTCGCGGGGCCGGCCGCCGCTGCGGACGCGGCGCGCTTCCTGTCGCTGGTGGCGCTGGCGGGCGAAGACCCTGCGGTGCAGCCGGTGCTCGAGAACGTGCTGCGGCGCGCGGCGGTCGCGTGGCTGCTCTCGCCGCGCATCGACCCGTCGATGGCGCCGACCTGCGCGCTGGTGCTCGGCGCGGCGCTCGACGCCGGGCTCCTCTTGCGCGCGCGGCATGACCCCTTGGGCGCGCTCGAAGTCGCGCGCATGCCGGCGCGGCACCGGGCGGCGCGCGAACAGGCGGGCAGCGAGCTGGTGCACACCGAGCGGAGCGCGGTGCTCGCGCGCGAGCTGGGGCTGTCGACCGAGCTGTTGGCCGCGGTGCAGCGGCACCACGACGCGGCGCCACCGACCGACGCTCCAGCGCGCCTGGCCTGGCTCACCGAGCGCGCCGCCGCGGTGTTCGAGGCCGGCGCGCCCGCGCAGAACCGGCTCGAAGCGCTGGCCGCCGCGCAGAAGGTCGAAGTCGACGGGGCGGCGCTCGGCCACGCCGTCGCTGAGCTGCCGGACCGGCTCGCCGCGCTCGCGCGCGCGCTCGGCCGCGTCGTCCGCCCGCCGTCCTTCGACCAGCTGGCCGGCGCTTCCCAGGCGCAGCTCGAGGCGCTCAACCAGAGCTATGACGAGCTGGTGCAGGCGCTCGCGGCGCTCTCGAGCGAGAAGGACGTCCTGGTCGAGAAGCTCACCAAGGCCAACGAGCAGCTCGCGAAGAACGCCGGCACCGACGAGCTCACCGGCATCGCCAACCACCGCGCGTTCCGTGAGGCGTTCAAGCGCGACCTGGCGCAGGCCGACCGCAACGAGCTGCCGCTCAGCCTGGTGATGGTCGACGTCGACCACTTCAAGCGGATCAACGACACGCATGGTCACCCAGCGGGCGACGCGGTGCTGCGCCACGTCGCCGGGGTGCTCACCGGCGGGCTGCGCGGCACCGACTTCGTCGCGCGCTACGGCGGTGAGGAGTTCGCCATCCTCTTGCCCAAGACCGACCCGCCGACGGCCAGGATGGTCGCCGAGCGGCTGCGCGCCGCGCTCGAGAAGACGCACGTGCACGTGCGCGGGCAGGACATCGCGGTGACCGCCAGCTTCGGCGTGTCGAGCCTTCAACCTCCGTTTCATGGAGGCATCGCTGGCGAGGGGCTCCTCAAGGCGGCCGACGATGCGCTGTACCGCGCCAAGGCCGCCGGTCGAAACCGCGTCGAGCTCGCCGAGCCCAACAAGTCCTAGGCGTGCAAACGCGATGGAGCGCGGTTGGCGCGGTGGGTGCCCGCTTGGGGCAATCGCGACAACCCGTCGTGCACCTTTTTTCGTCTGCGCCACGCAACTTCCGGCCAAACCGTCCGATAACCCTGACAGATCCGATGGCTCGACGAGAGCCATGGGTGGGGTGGAGGGGCGGCCATACCTCGGCTGCCCCTCCTTTTTTCCCCACCCGGCGGATCCACCCCAGCGGCGCTCCTGGCGGTCGTTGCTTTCTCCGTGTCGCCGGCATAAGCGAGCGTCCCCTCACGCTTTTTTGGGAGCGCGCCATGGCCGACAAGCTGATCGCCCGCGAGAAGGGCTTCTCCGAGTGGTACGTGGACCTGGTCCTCAAGGCCAAGCTCGCCGACTACTCGGACGTCAAAGGGTGCATGGTCATCCGCCCCAACGGGTACGCCCTTTGGGAGAACATGCAGCGGGTGCTCGACGGCATGTTCAAGGCCACCGGGCACAAGAACGCGTACTTCCCGCTCCTCATCCCCGAGTCGTTCCTGCGCAAGGAAGCCGAGCACGTGGAAGGCTTCGCGCCGCAGCTCGCGGTGGTGACGCACGCCGGCGGCAAGAAGCTCGAGGAGCCGTACGTCATCCGGCCGACCTCGGAGACCATCATCAACTCGATGTTCTCGCGCTGGATTCAGAGCTACCGCGACCTGCCGCTGCTGATCAATCAGTGGGCGAACGTGATGCGCTGGGAGATGCGCACCCGCTTGTTCCTGCGCACCACCGAGTTCCTCTGGCAGGAAGGCCACACCTGCCACGAGACGGAAGAGGACGCCGAGAAGGAGACGCGGCAGATGCTCGAGGTGTACCGGACCTTCGCGCAAGACTACATGGCGATGCCGGTGCTGGCGGGCCAGAAGTCGGAGAGCGAGAAGTTCGCGGGCGCGCTGCGCACCTACTCCATCGAAGCGATGATGCAGGACAAGAAGGCGCTGCAGGCCGGCACCTCGCACAACCTGGGGCAGAACTTCGCCAAGGCGTTCAACACCCAGTTCCAGGGCCGCGACGGCAAGCAGGCCTACGTGTGGCAGACCTCGTGGGGCGTCTCCACCCGCCTCATCGGCGGGCTGATCATGACCCACTCCGACGACAACGGGCTGGTGGTGCCGCCCAAGCTCGCCGCCACGCACGTCGTCATCATCATCATCGGCAAGACGACCGAAGAGCGCGCGCCAGTGAAGGCGAAGGCAGAAGCCATCGCGGCCGACCTGCGAAAGCAGGGCCTGGGCGTCATCGTCGACGACGACGAGACCAAGGGCCCGGGCTTCAAGTACTTCGAGTACGAGCTGCAGGGCGTCTGCCTCCGGCTCGAGCTGGGGCCCAAGGACCTGGCCAAGGAGCAAGTGGTGATGGTGCGCCGCGACACGCGCCAGAAAGAGTTCGTGCCGTTCGGCCAAGTCGTCGGTCAGGCGCAGTCGATGCTCGAGGCGATGCAGAAGGACCTGTTCGAGAAGGCCAAGCGCTTCCGCGACGAGCACACGTTCGAGGTGAACAGCTACGACGAGCTCAAAGCGAAGGCCGACGACGGTTTCTTGCTGGCGCACTGGTGCAACGACCCGAAGTGCGAGGCGAGGGTGAAGGAAGAGACCGCCGCGACCACCCGCTGCCGCCCGTTCGACCTGAAGCAGGAGCCGGGCAAGTGCGTGGTGTGCGGAAACCCGTCGCCCGGCCGCATCGTGTTCTCGAGGGCGTACTGACCCATGGCCGAGCTCTCGGCTCAGACACGCAAGTCGGTCGCCGACTTGAGCCTGGATGATTTAGAGGCGTGTCCCGTCTGGGAGTACGCGCTCGACGAGGAAAGCCGGCCGGGCCAAGACGAGACGACCGTACGCCCCTGCCTTGGCCTTCGCTCGATTGACCCAGTCCGGGGCGGCCATCTCGTCAAGTGCCTCTTCTTCGCCAAGTCCGGACGACGCTACGAAGGCTTCTGCACGGCGGTCACCTCGAGCGACCTCTCCAGCCTCCAGCCGGTCATCTTGACCGCCCAAGGTCCCGTTCGCTTCTGGTACGGAGCCATCCGGCCCAAGCCCCAGACCCTCGCGGAGGCGTATGAGCGGCTCGGCCGATCAGCGGACGAGTTCTTCCCCGCGGAGTTTCGAGCGTTGCTTCCAGTGGCTGGCACTCGTCTGGAAGGCCGCATCGAGGGCTTCGGCTTCATCGACTGGGATGACGGTCGTCAAGAGCGAATGGTTCGCTGAGGCTCAGCCGCCCGAGTCCAGGTCGGCCAGCTCGCCGTACGAGAGCTTGTAGCCATCGCGCG
Source organism: uncultured Myxococcaceae bacterium (assembly GCA_964511185.1). Classification (GTDB taxonomy): domain Bacteria; phylum Myxococcota; class Myxococcia; order Myxococcales; family Myxococcaceae; genus CAZEDU01. The sequence continues at coordinate 104,932 of CAZEDU010000001.1, forward strand.
CCCACTGCGGCAGCTCGCGCCACATGCGACGAAGCGCGGCGAGGTCCTCCTTGCCGGGAATCACCTCGCGCTCCATCGAGAGCGCGTACTGCAAGGGCACGACGAGCAGCTCGCCCTGCCGGCCGATGTAGCGCCAGCACTCGACGCGCGTGCGCTTGAGCCCCAGGTCGAGCTCCTCGGCGACCTCGACCCCGATGACGTACTCGGGCAGGTAGACCGAGAGAATCTCGAGCGACGGGCCGAAGCCGAAGAAGCGGTCGGAGACGGTCAGGTCGATGTTCCACTCGCCGTCGGAGATCATCGCGCGCACCGCGTCGGCGCCCACCAGCTCCGCCAGGCGGAACCCCGGCTCGCCTTCCAGCCCGGACTCGAGCGACTCGCGGTCTTCACCGCTGACGAAGTGCGCGAGCTGGTAGCGATAGCGACCCGCCATAGACGCCCAGTGTAACCACGGTCGCCGGCGATGTGGCTGTGGCGCCTCCGAACGTCATCGGATAAACGTCCGAGCCATGCCGATGCTCGCCTGCATTCACCACGTCAGCTGGATCAAGCCCGTCGAGGGCGGCAAGCACCAATGCAGCTACTGCAAAGAGCTCGTCGAGAAGAAGAAGATCTACCCGAAGTTCGAAGAGCTGGGCGCGGCGTTCCAGGCGAAGTGGGAGCGCCACGAGAAGGGCGAGCCGCCGCTCGAGGTGACCGCGCCCGCCCCGACTCCTGGCGGGCTCACCCAGTCCTAGCTCCCCGGGAGCCGCACGCTGAAGATGGTTCCGCCGTCGGGCGCGGCGTGCGCCCAGATTTCACCCTTGTGGGCGTCGACGATGCGCTTGACCACCGCGAGCCCCAGCCCGGTGCCGCTGGCCTTGGTGGTGAAGAACGGCTCGAAGATGCGCTCCGCGTCGGCCGCGGCCACGCCCACGCCCTGGTCGCACACGTCGATGCGGACGCCGGGCTGACCCTCGCGCACGTCCGACACCGCGCGCACGGTGACCTTGCCGCCGCGCGGCATCGACTGCATGGCGTTGATGATCAAGTTGATCAGCGCTTGGCGGATCAGGTGGCCATCCATCGCGAAGCTGTCGAGGTCGCGAATGGGCTCGAGCTCGACCTGGACGGGTGAGTCGGGCACCGCCCGCCGCGCCGCCTCGACCGCGCCGCCGATGACGGTGTCCAGCCGCTCGACCTTGGCGACCGGCTCGTACGGCCGGGCGAAGTCGAGCAGATCACCGACGATGCGGTTCAGCCGGTCCGCCTCTTCTCCCACGATCTGCAAAAGCAGCTTGGCGTCGCCGGTCGGCTGCAGCTGCTTCTTGAGCTGCCCCAACGAATTGAAGATGACGCCGAGCGGGTTTCGCACCTCGTGCGCCATCACCGCGGCGATCTCACCGACCGCCGCCAACCGCTCGTGCTTGACCACCTCGGCCTGCGCGCGCTCGAGCTTCTCGTAGCTGGTCTTCAAATCTTGGAAGAGCTGCGCGTTGGCGAGCGCGGTGGCGAGCTGGTTCGACAGGGCCACGGCGCGATCGACCTCGGCGACGTGAAACCGCCGCGAGCTCCGGTTGTCGCCCATCAACACCACGCCCATCGGGCGGCCCTCCGAGATGAGCGGAATCGCCAGGAGCGAGCGGTGGCCGAAGCGCTCCACCAGCGCGCGGGTGGCCCGCTCGTCGCTCGCGGCGTCGTTCACCGCCACCGGCTTCAGGCTGTGGAACGCCGCCGCCACGGCCGAGGGCTCGTCGAGCCCCAGCCGGATGTCGATGGTCTTGTCGCCCACGTTGCTCGCCGCGATGCGCAGGCTTCGCTTGTCTTCGTCGATCAACATCACGAAGACGTGCGGCACCTCGGTGATGCGCGACAGGTAGCGCACCGCGGTGGAGAAGACGTGCGAACGGTCGAGGTCTCGGGCGATGAGGCCGCCGAGCTCGTTGATCAAGCTCAAGTCCAGCATGCGGCGGCGCTCGGCCTCGTCGAGCTGCGCGCGCTCGATGGCGATCGCCATCTGGGCCGCGCAGCTCAAGAACAGCCGCAGCTCCTCGCCGCTGAACGGCGTGTCGACCCGGCGCGCCACGCTGAACACGCCGAACAGGCGCTGGCTCACCATCAAGGGCGTCGCCGTCACCTGCGCGAAGCCGAGCTGCCGGGCGACCTCCTGCGCGGGCTGCGGCAGGTCCCTCACCGCCACCTGGACCGTGCGCCGCTCCAGCGCGGCCCAGCCGACCGCCGAGCCGCGGTCGACCGGGAGCGACTCCAGGCCCTTGACCGACTCGAGCGGCGCCGCCTTGCCGCGCACCCCGAGCGTGATCAGGCGGCCCTCGGTGTACGAGTGAATGGCGGCGTGATCGACCGAGAGCGCCTCGAGCACCTGCTCGAGCATGCGGTACACCAGCGGCTTCACCTCGCGCTCTTCGGTGCCAATGCGGCTCAAGTTGAAGAGGAGCGAGAGCTGCCGCACCCGACGCTGGGCATCCGCGTAGAGCCGCGCGTTGTCGATCTGAATGGCGATCTGCCCGGCGAGGATCTCCGCCGAGCGCAGGTCGCTGTCGGTGTAGGGACGCGGCGAGCGGCGCAGCAGGTGCAGACAGCCCGACAGCTTCCCGCTCACGTGCAGCGGCACCTGCGCCGCCTCCAGGAAGCCCTGCGCGCGCATCTGCGCGGCGATCTCCGGCGTGCAGTCGCCGAGCCGAAACGCCACCGGCTTGAGCTTCCGCTCGGAGAGGCCCAGCCAGCTGGCGGCGAGCGGGACGCGCCGGTAGCCGTCGGGGACCTCGGCCTGCCCGAACGGCGGCGTGGTCATCACCAGCTCCTCGCGCTCGGGGTCGAGCAGGTGAATGAGCGACAGCTCGCTCTCGGTCGCGTGCGCGGCGATCTCCAGGAGGTTCGGCAGGAGCGCCTCGAGGTTCTGCGCGCTGCCGACCGTCGCCACCGCGTGGATGGCGTTCAGCTGCTGCGTGCGCCGCTCGAAGCTCTCGATCGCCGACGCGCTCTCGACGGCCGAGCTCAGCTGGCTGGCGAACAGCGACAGCGCCGGCAGGTCGGCCTCGCTCAGCGTCTCGGACGCGAGCATGGCGATGCCCCAAGGCACCTCGCCCAGGTAGATGGGCGCCAGCACGCCCCGGCCGAGGCCGTTCTCCTCGTAGAGCTGCTTGACGAACTGGGGGTCCAGCTCGCTGAAGTAGCTGGCGATCCAAGTGGAGAGGTCCTCCGCCAGCACGCAGCGCCGCTCGGCCAGCGCCCGCTGACCCGGGCTCCCGGGCGGGAGCGCGCCGCGAAACCCGTTGAGCGAGCGACCGAGCAGCGGCTCCACCTTCTCGCGCACGGCGCGGGCGCCCACCATCAGGCGGACGACCACGCCTCCGTCGTGCAGCTCGGCGGCCGAGAAGAGGATGCCGATCGCCAGGAGGCCTTCCCCCGCGGTCGAGAGCACCTGCTCGACGGTGCGCGCCCGCTGCACCCGGGCGGCGATCTCCGAGAGAGACAACAGCAGCGACGCCGACGCCGAGACGCTCGGCGCCGGCCGCTTGGTGCTGCCGGTCTTGGTCCGCGCGGCCTTCACTCGCCCAGGTACGCCTTCCGAACTTCGGGGCTCTCGAGCAGCGCCTTGCCGGGGCCGGCCATCACCACCTCGCCGGTCTCCAGCACGTAGCCGTAGTGCGCCATCGCCAGCGCCAGCTGCGCGTTCTGCTCGACGAGCAAAATCGACACCTCGCGCTCGTTCACCTCTCTCAAGATGCGGAAGATGGTCTGCACCACCTGCGGCGCGAGCCCGAGCGACGGCTCGTCGAGCAAGAGGAGCTTGGGCCGCGACATCAAGGCGCGGCTGATGGCGAGCATCTGCTGCTCGCCGCCCGAGAGCGTCCCGGCGAGCTGCTTCCTGCGCTCCTTCAGCACCGGGAAGAGCCGGTAGCAGTTCTCGGCGTCCTTGAGAATCTCTGGGCGGTCGCGGCGAATGTACGCGCCCAGCTCCAGGTTCTCCTCCACCGTGAGGTTCAAGAAGATGCCGCGCCCCTCCGGCGCGTGCGCCATGCCCTTGGGCACCAGCTCGTTGGCTTTCTTGCCGGCGATCGGCTCGCCGCGGAAGTGGATGGCGCCCGCGGTGGGCTTCACCATGCCGCTCACCGCGCGCAGCGTGCTCGTCTTGCCCGCGCCGTTCGCGCCGATCAGCGCGACCACCTCGCCCTGGCCGACCGTGAGGTCAATGCCGTGCAGCGCTTCGATCGCGCCGTAGCCGACCTTCAACCCTTTCACCTCGAGCAGCGGCGGCCGCGGGGCGCGCGCCCCCAGGACTGTCACCGGCGCGCTCACGCGGTCGCTCCTTGCGCGGCGCCCGCGTCGCCCAGGTACGCCTCAATCACCTTCGGATCCGCGCGCACGGCCGAGGGGCTTCCGCAGGCGATCGTCTCGCCGTGGTCCAGCACGGTGATCTCCTCGCAGATGCCCATCACCAGCTTCATGTCGTGCTCGATGAGCAGGATGCCCAGGTCGAACTTCTCCTTCAGCGCGCGGATCAACACCATCAGGTCGGCCTTCTCGCGCGTGTTCATGCCGGCGGCCGGCTCGTCGAGCAGGAGCACCTTGGGGCGCGTGCCGAGCGCGCGCGCGATCTCCAACCGCCGCTGCTCGCCGTACGGAAGGTTCCGCGCCTCCTCGTCGCGCCGGTGAGAGAGCCCCATCACCTCGAGCAGCGCCTCGGCGCGCTGGGTGAGCTCCTCTTCCTCGCGCAGGAAGCCCGGGGAGAGGAAGAGCGCGCGCCACCAGTCGTAGTAGTTGTTGAAGGCCTCGAGCCCCGAGGCGACCTTGTCGCTCATGCGGCCGAAGCGGCGGGCGCGCCGGATGGCGTCCACCCGCTCGCGCGAGACGATGGGGTGGCTCTCGGCCAGGCACGCGACGCGCACGTTGTCGAGCGCGGTGAGCGCCTTGAACAGGCGAATGTTCTGGAAGGTGCGCGCCAGCCCCAGCCGGTTGATCTGGTGCGGCAGCTTGCCGTTCACCCGCTCGCCCGAGACGAACACCTCGCCGCGGGTCGGCCGGTACACGCCGGTGAGCACGTTGAAGGCCGTCGTCTTGCCGGCGCCGTTCGGCCCGATGAGCCCCTTCAAGTCCCCGCGCCGCACCGTCAGGTTGAAGCCGCTGAGCGCCTTCAGGCCGCCGAACTGGATGCTCACGCTTCTCGCCTCGAGGAGCGCCGCGCCGCTCATGCCGGCTCTCCCGACGCGCGCGTGCGCCGCCCCGGCCAGAAGCGCTTCGGCAAGACCTGCCAAATCTCCGCGGTGCCGAAGAGCCCCTGCGGCCGCGCCAGCATCAGCGCGACCAGGAGCAGCCCGTAGATGGGCATGCGGATCTGGTCGACCTTCTGCGTGAGCGAGGCGTCGTGCCCGCCCAGCTGCGTGAACAAGGTGCGCATGCCCTCGGGCAAGAGCGTGAGCGCCACCGCCGCGACGATGGCGCCGGTGGTGGAGCCCAGCCCGCCGGCGACGACCATCACCACCACCTCCATCGACTTCACGAAGGTGAACGAGCCGGGGTTGATGATCGGCACGAAGTGCGCGAACAGCCCGCCCGCGATGCCGGCGAAGAACGACGAGACCACGAACGAGCGGACCTTGTAGCCGGTGGTGTCGACCCCCATCGCCTCGGCGGCGACCTCGTCCTCGCGAATCGCCCACAGCGAGCGGCCGTGCGAGGACGCGGCGATGCGGCGGGACACCAAAATCACCAGGAAGACCCAGAACCACACCATGAAGAAGCTGCTGCGCTGGGGGATGCCGGCGATGCCGAGCGCGCCGCCCAACGCCTGGGTGTTCTGCACCACCACGCGGATGATCTCGCCGAACCCCAACGTCACGATGGCCAGGTAGTCCCCGCGCAGGCGCAGCGACGGCAGACCGACCAGGAAGCCGCACAGCGCCGCCGCCGCCCCGCCCACCAACAGCGCGCCCAGGAAGAGCAGCTGATCCGACGCCGCGACCGGCAGGCCGCTGATGGCCAGCTCCTTGACCGCCAGCGAGAACTTGCCAGCGGTGTACGCGCCCACCGCCATGAACCCGGCGTGGCCGATGGAGAACTGGCCGGTCATGCCGTTCACGATGTTGAGCGACACCGCGAGGATGACGTTCACCCCGACGAGCGACGACAGGTAGACGAAGAAGTGCTGCTCGCCCACCACCCACTGCAGCGCGGCGAGGAGGACGATGGAGACCAGCACCGGGGTGATGCCGCGCAGGCGCTTGTCCATCACACCTTCTCCGCGACGACTCGGCCGAACAGCCCCTCGGGCCGCACCAGGAGCACCACGATGAGGAAGCCGAACGCCACCGCGTCGCGCCAGCTCGACGAGGTGTAGCCGACCACGAACTCCTCGCACAGCCCCAGGACCAGCGCGCCCAGGACGGCGCCCGGCACGTTCCCGATGCCGCCGATCACCGCGGCGACGAAGGCCTTGAGCCCCACGTACAGCCCCATCAGCGGCTGCACCGCGGTGTCCTTGATGGCGTAGAGCAGCCCCGCGCCGGCGGCGAGCGCCGAGCCGAGCATGAAGGTGCCGGCGATGACCCGGTCGGTGTTGATGCCCATCAACGCCGCCGTGCGGTGGTCGAACGAGACCGCCCGCATCGCGCGGCCGAAGCGCGTGCGGTAGACGAGCAGCTGCAGGCCGACCATCAGGAAGACGGCGATGCCGAACGAGATGACCTGCCAGTTCCACACCACCACGTCGCCCAGCGTGAGCCACTCGACCGGGCGGATGACCTCGGGGAACGCGCGCGGCGCCGCGCCGGGGAGCACGGTGAGCGAGCGGCCGAACAGCTCCACCTTCCAGTCGAGCTGAAAGCCGTAGCTGAGCGCGAACGAGATGCCAATGGCGGTGATCAACGCCGTGAGCCGCGGCTTGTTGCGCAGCGGCCGGTACGCGAAGCGCTCGATGAGCAGGCCCAGGCCCGCGCAGAACGCCATCGCCACGATGAAGACCAGCACCACCCCGAGCAGGCTCGACTGCGCCTGGCGCCCCAGCTGGAACGCGGTGGCGTAGCCGACGTAGACGCCCACCATCATCACGTCGCCGTGCGCGAAGTTGATCAGCTTCAGCACGCCGTAGACCATGGTGTAGCCGAGCGCGACCAGCGCGTAGATGGTCCCCGCGGCCAAACCGTTGATGACGTGCTGAAGGAAGTCGCTCATCGAGGCGCTTGAAGCCTTATGGCGAGATGGTCTCGACGTACTTGAACTTGCCGTCGGCGACCTGCAGCACCACCGCGGGCTTCACCGCGTTGCGCTTCTCGTCGATGCTGATGGTGCCCGCCACGCCGGGGAAGTCCTTGGTCTGCGCGAGGGCGTCGCGCAGCGCGGGGCCAGACAAGTCCGGGGCGCGCTTCATCGCGTCGATCGCCACCTTGGCCGCGTCGTAGCCGAGCGCCGCCAAGCTGTCGGGCACGCTGCCGTACGCCGTCTTGTACGCCTTGATGAAGTTCTGCACGCGCGGCGAGGGGTCCTCGGCCGAGTAGTGGTTCGACACGTACGCGCCTTCGATGGCGCTGCCGCCCAGCTCGAACAGCTTGTCCGAGTCCCACCCGTCGCTGCCGAGCAGCGTCACCTTGAGCGACAGCTCGCGCGCCTGCCGCGCGATGATGCCGACGTCGGAGTAGTAGCCGGGGATGTAGATGGCCTCGGGCTTGGCGCGCTTGAGCGCGGTGAGCTGCGCGCGGAAGTCGGTGTCGCCCTTCGAGTAGGCCTCCTTCGCGACGATCTTCCCGCCCAGCTCGGTGAACTTGCGGTCGAAGACCTCGGTGAGCCCCTTCGAGTACGCGCTCTTCATGTCCTCGAGGATGGCGACCCTGCCGAACTTCAGGTTCTCGCGCGCGAACTTCGCCATCACGAAGCCCTGGAACGGGTCGATGAAGCAGACGCGGAAGATGTAGTCGCCGACCTCGGTCACCGACGGGTTGGTGGACGACGGGGTGATCATCGGCACCTTGGCTTGCTGCGCTTTGGGCGCCATCGCCAGCGAGTTCGACGAGGCCACCTCGCCCAGGATGAGCTTCACCTTGTCCTGCGTGATGAGGCGGGTGACCGCGCTCGCCGCCTCTTCCGGCTTCGACTGGTTGTCGTAGACGCGGACCATCACCTTCTTGCCCTTCACGCCCCCGGCCGCGTTGACCTCGTTGAGCGCCAGCTCGATGCCCCGCTGGGTCGAGATGCCGAACGCCGCCTCGGAGCCGGTGAGCGAGCCCACCTCGCCCAGCCAGATGACATCATCGGACGCGGGCGCGGCGCCCGGGGCGGCCGAAGGTGCCTGGCCCGTTTCACCGCCCGCGGGCGTTTGCGTGCTCTTCTTCTCGCAGGCCAAGAAGCTCATCGCCAGCGCGGCGAACGCCACGGCAGACCATTGACGCATCAGGTGAGTCCTCCCCGTTTTTCAAGCTGGGTGAAAGGCCGGGGTCTTCTATGGGGCGAAGTCACCCGGGGTCAAGCCAAGGAACACGCGCGAAGAGCGCATCTTCCCGAGGCGCCACGGACACTTGCGCGCTCGATGGCGGGCTTCGGTAAGGTGCTTGGACATGCACTCCGAACGACTGCAGCTCCTGCAACGAATGCCCCTGCTCGCGGGCCTGCCGCACGGCGAGCTCGAGCGGTTGGCCGAGCACGTCCAAGAGAAGCGCTTCGACACCGGCGCCGAGCTGATCAAGGAGGGCACCAGCGGCTTCTCGGCGTTCTTCATCGTCTCCGGCCGCTGCGAGGTGCGGCGGCGCTCGGGCACCGAGGCGGTGCGGCTCGCGTACTTGGAGCCGGGCGACTTCTTCGGTGAGCTGGCGATTCTGGACCCCGCGCCGCGCAGCGCGACGGTGAGCGCGCTCGAGCCGACCGCCACGCTGGTGCTCGACGAGTACCAATTCAAGGCCGCGCTGCAGACCAACCTGTCCATGGCGCTGCACCTGGTGAAGGTGCTCGCCGCCCGGCTGCGCGCATTCGAGGACGAGTTCGCCCGGTACTTTCGAAAGGGCTAGCCTCTCCGCCGCCATCTCCAACGCGTCAAATCCCTGGGTGGAGGCTCGGCTGCGCTGGTCGGGTTCGCCCGGAGCCGCCGGACGCCATGCCCATTCCCTTTCCTCCGGGCCGAGCCGCGAACGCGCGCCTACGGCTCCGGCGTGGAGCCGCTGTTCTGCGGCTGGCGAGAGACCCGGCGCACGAAGTCGGCCGCGTTGTTGTTCGAGTCGTAGTTGTTGCCTGCCGTGGCGTCGACGCCGCCTTCCATCGTCTGGGGGGTCGAGGTCGACTTGGCCTTGCGCTCGAGCGACTCGCCCGAGGTGAAGGCCGGCGCCGCGACGGCCTGTCCTTCCGGCCCTGCCGCCGCGCCGTAGCCCAACGTGTCGCTCACGGCGGCGTCGACCAGCGCGGTGCTCAAGCTCGGCGAGCCGATGCGCACGTGGCCGGCGCTGTCGCTGAAGCCGAGCGTCGTCGGCGCGCCCGCGCTGGTGACGCGGACGTGATCCGCCGTCACGCCGCCTTGGTAGCCCTGCGCGCCGCCGGAGACGATGAGGTAGTAGCCGCGGGCAGGAATCGACGCGTCGGCCGGCAAGGCGACGACGTTCTGGTACGTGGTCCCCGACGCCGAGCGGTACTGCAGCCGCCAACCGGAGAGGCTCACCGGGTGGGGGCCGCCGTTGTACAGCTCGACGAGCTCGTCGCCCGCGCCGCCGGGCCCTGCGGCGGCGACCTCGCTCAGCACAATGTCGCAGACGTCGCCGCGCCCGTCGGTGTCGAAGTCGGCCTGGTTGCTGTTGGCCACCAGCACGCAGTTGTCGCACGCGTCGCCCTTGCCATCGCCGTCGACGTCGGCCTGCGAGACGTTGGACACGCCCGGGCAGTTGTCGCAGACATCGCCGCGGCCGTCGCCATCCGAGTCGGTCTGGTTGGCGTTGCTGAGCGCGGGGCAGTTGTCGCACGCGTCGCCTCTCCCGTCGCCATCTCCGTCGGCCTGATTCGCGTTCGCGACGCTCGGGCAGTTGTCACAGGCGTTGCCGCGGCCATCGCCGTCCGAGTCGGCTTGGCCCACGTTCGCGACGAACGGGCAGTTGTCGGTGGCGTTGGGGATGCCGTCGTTGTCGTTGTCGCCGTCACACACGTCGCCGATGCCATCGCCATCGACGTCGCCTTGGTTCGGGTTGGAGACCGCCACGCAGTTGTCGCACGCATCGCCCTTGCCATCGCCGTCCGTGTCGGCCTGGCTGGGGTTCGGCACGCTCAAGCAGTTGTCGCACGCGTCGCCCACGCCATCGCCATCGCTGTCGGTCTGAGAAGGGTTCGCGACGTTTCGGCAGTTGTCACACGGCCCCTGGACCATGTCGTTGTCGGGGTCGTCGGTGGCGACCACGCAGACGGTGGCCTGCCCGTGGCCGGTGCACATCCGCACGCCGCAGCCGGGGGATGGCGGCTGGCACTTCTCTCCCACGCCCGGCACGTCGGGCGCGCCGCAGACGCCGCAGTTGTTGGCGGCGGGCGCGTGACATTGGGCGCCGGCCTCGCCGCAGCCGAGTTCTCCGACGCACCCTTCGGCGGTGACGCAAGGGGCGCCCAAACCGGGGACGTGGGGTGCGCCACAGACGCCGCAGTTGTTGGGGAGGCCCAGCGTGCAGGTGAGCTCGTCGCGACCGCTGCACGCCCATTCACCGCACGCGCCACACGGGTCGCCCGGCGCGTGCTCGAGCGCGAGGCAACCGCCGCACGCGTTCGCCACGCCTTCGTCGACCAAGCCGTTGCAGTCGTTGTCGCGGCCGTCGCACAGCTCGGTGGTTGGGGAGACGGCGCCGACGCAGGCGCCGGGCTGGCCGTCGAGGCCGCACAGCGCCTGGCCGGCGAGGCAAACGCCGATGCCTTCGGTGCCCGCGGGGCCGGGGTAACAGCGAACCGGCTGCCCGGCGTCGCAGGTCGCTCTCGGGCAGCCGGACAGAAGCGCGGCGAGCGCGAGCAAGACGGGCGTGGCGCGGACAAGCGGGGCCATGGGCCGGTGGAGCTGATCCAACGCCCAGGTGATGCGCGGAGGCAAGTTCGGGGGCTCGGCACGGCCGGGGACAGTCCCCAGGGGGACAATCCCCGCTAGCGGGGGGCGCGCTTCTCGAGCTCGGTGAGGTGGTGGTCGAGCTCCTTCTCTTCCCGCGAGACGTCGAAGCCGTGGTGGCGCGCGCCGGTGAGGATGGCGACGCACATCATGAGCAGCTTCACGGTCCCGCGGGTGGGTTCCTGATCCGGGTGACCGTAGACCTCGTGCTTGAAGCGCTCGAGCAGCGTGGTGAAGTCCCGGAAGCACACCGCTTCGGACAGCTCGGGGAGCGGGCCGGTGTGGCTGGTGTCGGGAGGAAAGGCGATGCCGGCGTCGGTCAGCGCGAGCTGCCGGCCGTCGCCGAAGACGAGCAAGAGATAGGGGCGGTGCGTCTGCTTGTCGGTGCGCGGCTCGACGAGCGAAAGCTGCGCGGCGTCGAGGGCGAGCGAGCGGCCGGAGAAGACGTCGAAGAGCTGGGAGGCCGGCTCATCGAAGAGGACCTGTCCGCCGGGGCGGCTGCAGTGGGCGCGGATGGCGGCGAGTTGATCCGTTCGGGAACCGGCGGTCATGGCGCCTCTTAACACGCGCAAGCGCCTGAATTCTCGAGCTCGAGACAACTGCTGCAGCGCGGCGGCGAGAATTCAGACATGGCTCTGAAAATCACCTTCGACCCCCGCTCCGGCCATCGCCCTCGCCCGCCCCTCGCCGACCGATCCACGCCTCGGCGCGCGCGAAGCGCTTCGTCAGGTGAGCAAAGGCGTCGCGCCCGTGCTGCTCTTCGGGCCCGACCGCTTCGCCGTCAACCTGACGAAGGGCCGCACCTTCTACCTCTGGACCAACGCGAGCAACCGCGCGGTGATGCAGGTCAATCGCTCGGTCGGTGCGCGGCTCGACGTCGGCCCGGTCGCGCCGGTGAAAGGCGCCGCGCGCTCCGCCGTGGTTCGCATGCTCATCCTCTGCGCCCAGCGCAAGGACGGCCTGGTCGCGATCGAAGCGAAGCGCCTGCTCAACGCGCTCAACTACCGCGGCCCGTTCAAGACCTGATCAGGCCTTGTTCTCGCCGCCGCTCGCGTCGGCGTAGATGGCGTCGGCGATGCGGTAGGCCGAGCCTTCGAGCCGGGTGATCGCGTCCTTGATCTTCACCGGGTCGTTGGTCGTCAGGGCGGTCTTCAAGTTCTCGGTGTCCGCCTTGATCTCCTCGCGGTCCTTCTCGCTGAGCAGCGAGGCGTACTCGTCGAGGCTCTTCTCGGTCGTGTAGATGAGGCCGTCGGCGTTGTTGCGCAGGTCGGCGAGCTCCTTCTTCTTCTTGTCGTCGGCGCTGTGCGACTGCGCGTCGTCGATCATCCGCTGAATCTCTTGCTCGGTGAGGCCCGAGTTCGAGACCACGCGCACCTGCTGCGTCTTGCCGGTGCCCAAGTCCTTGGCGCTGACGTGCACGATGCCGTTGGCGTCAATGTCGAAGGTCACCTCGATCTGCGGCACGCCGCGCGGCGCGGGCGGAATGCCGACCAGCTCGAAGCGGGAGAGCGTCTTGTTGTCGGACGCCATCTCGCGCTCGCCCTGCAGCACGTGCACGCTCACCAACGGCTGGTTGTCGACGGCGGTCGAGAACACCTGGCCCTTCTTGCAGGGGATGGTGGTGTTCTTCTCGATGATCTTGGTGAACACGCCGCCGGCGGTCTCGACGCCCAACGACAGCGGCGTGACGTCGAGCAAGAGGACGTCCTTCACCTCGCCCTTGAGCACGCCGCCTTGAATCGCCGCGCCGACCGCGACCACCTCGTCCGGGTTGATGCCCTTGTGCGGCTCGCGGCCGAAGAACTCCTTCACCCGCGCCTGCACCTTGGGCATGCGCGTCATGCCGCCGACCAAGAGCACCTGGTCCACCTGCTGCGCGGTCAGCCCGGCGTCCTTGAGGGCGATCTTGCACGGCTCGATCGACCGCTCGATGAGGTCGCTCACCAGCTCCTCGAGCTGGCCGCGGTCCATCGTCTCGGTCAGGTGCTTAGGGCCGGTCGCGTCGGCGGTGATGAACGGCAGGTTCACCTCGGTCTCGGTCGCGCTCGACAGCTCGTGCTTGGCGCGCTCGGCGGCCTCCTTGAGCCGCTGCAAGGCCATGCGGTCCTTGCGCAGGTCAATCTTGTGCTGCTCCATGAAGCGCGACGCGAGGAAGTCGATGATCCGCTGATCAAAGTCCTCGCCGCCCAAGAAGGTGTCGCCGTTCGTCGACTTCACCTCGAACACGCCGGCGTTGAGCTCGAGGATGGAGATATCGAAGGTGCCGCCGCCCAAGTCGTAGACGGCGATCTTCTCGCTCTTGCCGTCCTTCTGCTTGTCGAGGCCGTACGCGAGCGCCGCCGCGGTCGGCTCGTTGATGATGCGCAGCACGTTGAGGCCCGCGATGCGGCCGGCGTCCTTGGTCGCCTGGCGCTGACCGTCGTTGAAGTACGCGGGGACGGTGATCACCGCCTCGGTCACCGCTTCGCCCAGGTAGTCCTCGGCGGTCTGCTTCATCTTCATCAGCACGATGGCCGAAATCTCCGGCGGGCTGTACGCCTTGCCGCGGATCTCCACCCACGCGTCGCCGTTGGGCGACGCGACCACCTTGAACGAGCTGACCGAGATCGCCTTCTTCGCCTCGTCGGAGTCGAAGCGCCGCCCGATGAGCCGCTTCACCGCGAACACGGTGTTCTCGGGGTTGGTGATCGCCTGCCGCTTGGCGATCTGCCCGACCAGCCGCTCGTTGGAGTCGGTGAAGGCGACCATCGAAGGGGTGGTGCGGCTGCCTTCGCTGTTGGGGATGACGACCGGCTCGCCGCCTTCCATCACGGCGACGCACGAGTTGGTCGTGCCCAAGTCGATGCCAATGACCTTGCCCATACGTTACGCGTCTCCGCTCGGAGGCTCCGAGCCTTCGGCAGGCTTCGAAGCCGCAGCCGGCGCCTTGGACACCATCACCAGCGCCGGTCGGACCAGCCGCTCGTTCAGCGTGTAGCCGCGGACGAGCTCGGTCACCACGTGGTTGGGGGGCAGCTCGGCCGTCTCCACCTGCTGCATCGCTTCATGGAAGCGCGGGTCGAACGGCTGCCCCTGACTGACGAACGACTTGATGCCGTGCTTGCCCAAGGTGTCTTCGAAGAGCTTGCGCGTCATCGCCACGCCTTCGCGAAACCCTTCCAGGTCCGTCGCCGACTTGCCGTGCTCGAGCGCGCGGTCGAGGTTGTCGATGATCGGGAGGAAGTCCTTGAGCAGCTTCTCGACGCCGTACTTCTGAATCTCTTCCTTCTCTTTCGCCGCCCGCTTCTTGAAGTTGTCGAGGTCGGCGACCGCGCGGAGCATCTTCTCGTGCGAGTCCTTGACCTTCTCCATCATCTCGCGGCCCTTCGCGAGCGACAGCTCGAGCTGCGCCTTCAGCGCTTCGACCTCTTTCGAGTCCGCGGCGACCGGGCCGCCCGCGCCGGCGGCGCCTTCGACCTCGACCGCGACTTCGGCGGTGACCGCTTCGGAAGGGGCGGGCTCGACGGGCGCCTCACCGGTGTGCTTTCGCACGCTCTCGAGCGCCTCTTTGATCACGTCGGCGCTGATATCCGCGGAAAATTGACCCTTTTCACCGGACCGGGACACGCGTCGACTATCGCACGGCCCGATGCGCGCACCAACGACGTAGTCGTCTCTGGGTGGATCTACTTCTTCGTCGCCTTCGCCCGTCGGGTCCGCTTTCGGCCCTTGGGCGCGGCTTTCTTGCGGCTGGCCGCCTTCTTGCCCGGCGCCTTGGCGCGAATCACCTGCTCGGCCTTGTGAATCCCCAGCTCCACTGCGTCGGCCACGTCCTCGGCCGCCTTCTTGGCCCACTGGCCCAGCTCGTCCAGGCTCTCGCGCACCTTCGCCTGCGTCTTGGGGTCCTTGACTTCGGTGAGCAGGCGCTCGGCCTCCTGGCGCAGGTCTTCGCCTGCCCGCACCAGCTCGTCACGCGCCTTGAGGAAGAACGCCTTGAACTGCGCTTCGATCGGCTTGGGGTCCATGCTTGGCTCCTTTCAGGGCCACGTCAGCGGGCCAGCGGCGAGTCGTCGGGCAGCCGCGGCTTGGTGTCGTCGTGCTTCTGCTCGGCCGGAGGCCGAAGCCACGAGAGCGCGATGGAGCCACCGATGAGGCCAGCCACGACCGCGAGCGAGATGCCGATGGGAATCACGATGTGGAAGTAGTGAATGAGCATCTTCCCGCCCACGAACAAGAGCACCGCGCCCAGGCCGTATTTCAAGTAGTGGAACTTTCCCATCACGCCGGCGAGCAGGAAGAAGAGCGAGCGCAGGCCCAGGATGGCGAAGATGTTCGAGGTGAAGACGATGAACGGGTCCTTGGTCACCGCGAAGATGGCGGGGATGGAGTCGACCGCGAACACCACGTCCGTCGCCTCGACGGTCACCAGCACGAAGAGCAGCGGGGTCGCCAGGCGACGGCCGTTCTCGACGATGGTGAAGCGGCCGCCGTGGTAGGTGGTGGTCGCCGGCACCACGCGGCGGAAGAGGCGAAACACCAGGTTCTTGCTCGGGTCGACGTCCTCTTCCGTCTGCCGGAACAGCTTGATGCCCGTGTAGATGAGAATCGCGCCGAACACGTACATCACCCAGCCGAAGCGCTGGATGAGCGCCGCGCCGAGCAGGATGAACACGGCCCGCATCACCAGCGCGCCCAGAATCCCCCAGAACAGCACCTTGTGCTGGTACTGCTTGGGCACCGCGAAGAACTGCATCACCACCAAGATGACGAAGATGTTGTCGACCGAGAGCGCCTTCTCGATGAGGTAGCCCGTCAGGTACTGCAGCCCGAAGCTGCCGCCGAACATCCACCACACCCCGCCGCCGAACAGCAGCGCGAGCGCGATCCACACCAGGCTCCAGCCCAGCGCCTCCCGGACGCTCACCTCGTGGGAGTGGCGGTGAAAGACGCCCAGGTCGAGCGCCAGCATCAGCAGGATGAAGACGACGAAGCCGGCCCACAGGGCCGGGCTGCCAACGCTCTGGATGTTCAACACGGGGTGCTACCTCGTGGTCAGGGGTACGACAGGGTGGGAAGCGGGCCCTCCATAACAGAACGGCGGAGGGCGTGCCGAGACCGGCCGCTGAAGGGCCTACCAGCCGGTCCGCTGGCGGATGAACGCCTCGAGCTGCTGCCCCAGCTTCTGGTGGGTGAAGAGGTTCGGGTGGAAGCCGCAGCCGGCGCCCTCGACGGATTCGTCGGTGTTGGGGAACTCGAGGAAGGACACCTTCGCGTCCCCCTGGTTGTTCCGCTCGGTCACCAGGCCGGAAATCCACGCGCGCGCCTTGGTGAGCGCTTGGGCCCCAGCCGGAAAGTTGTCGCTCATCATCGGGCCGATGGCACAGATGATGTGCGCGTTCGGGTACTGGCTGCGGAGCGTGGCGAGGAACTGCCGGTAGGCCTCGGTGAACGGCATCTGCGGCGGCGCGCCGGTCACGAAGTCGTTGTCCCCTAAGTTCACCACCACCACGTCGGGAATCCAGCTGCTCGGGCCCCATGAAGGGTTCGACCGGGTGGGCAGCGTGCGGCCGTAGACACTGGGCAACGGCTGGTGGGTCGAGCCGTTCTCGTTCCGGTAGATGCCCTTGCCCGACCACGCGATGGTCACCTGCTCCGCTTGGAGCGCGCGCGCGGCGATGGCGCCGTACGTCAGGTAGTGGTTCTCGGTGGCGTCGGTGAAGGGGCAGTTCTCGTCGGCGCCTTCGTTGCCGTAGCCGGCGGTGATGGAGTCGCCGATGAGCTCGATGCGGCGGGCCGCGCGCGGCGGCGGCGAGAGCAGCTGCCCTCCACCGAAGTCGAAGCCGATGAGCTGGCCTTCGCCCACCAGCCCCTCGGTGCGCTTGTACAGCGTCACCTCGTGCACGCCCCCGTCGAGCCCGCTGGCGAGTGGGTAGCGGTGGGTGCCGGCCTGCGCCTCCAGCGTCACCACGCGCTGGCCGTCGAGGAGCACCTCGTAGCGGTCGTCGAGCGTGCCGCCGTTCTCGTCGGTGCCGTGGCTCACCTGGTGGAGGTCCACCGCCACGCTGGGGCCGACGAAGCGCGCGATGAGGGTGCTGCCGGACCAGCCGAAGCGCGGCCCGTTGCTCGCGGTGTGGTCGAAGCGGCCGATGAAGCGCACCGCCGGTGGCTCGGGTGTGCCGCCTGCGTCGGGCGTCTCGGAAGTGCCGCCGTCCGGCGGTGGCTCGGGGAGCGGGTCTCCCCCGTCGGGCGAGAAGTCTGGCGGGGGCGGCTCCTCGCCCTCACCCACCAGCGCGGGCTCACAGGCGAGCAGGGCCGTCGCGAGCAGAACGGCAAAGGAACGACTCACCACCCGAGCTTGCCACCAATGAAGGTCGTCAGCTGCTCCGCCATCTTCTGATGCTTCGAGAGGCTGGGGTGCCAGTCGCAGCCGAGTCCGTCGACGGCCTCGTCCTGCTCTGGAAACTCGAGGAACCAGACCTTGGCGTCGCCCTGCCCGCTGCGCTCGGCGACCACGGCCGAAATCCAATCTCTCGCGCGCGTCAGCGCTTGTTCCCCGGGTGGATAGAAGTCGTTCAGCATCGGCCCCACCGTCGCGACGAGGTGCGCGTCGGGGTAGCGCGCCCGCAGCGACTGCAAGAACGAGCGGTACGCGTCCTGGAAGGCGCTCTGGGGCGGGGCGTCGGAGGCGAAGTCGTTGGTCGACAGGTTGACCACCACCACGTGCGGCACCCAACGCGTGAAGTCCCAGCCGCTGTCGGCGCGCTCGGGCAGCGTCCGCTCCCAGAGCACAGGCATCGTCTCGGTCAGCGAGTCGTCGCCGTTGCGGTAGAGGCCCTTGCCCGACCAGGCGATGGTCACCTGCTCCGCCTCGAGAGAGCGCGCGGTGAGCGCCGCGTAGCTCGAAGAGTGGTTCTGCGTGGCCACCGTGTAGCCGCAGTCCTTGTCCGGCCCTTCGATGCCGTACGCGGTGGTGATGGAGTCGCCGATGAACTCGATGCGGCGCTCCGCGGGCGCAGGGGGCGGAAGCAGCTTGCCCGAAGGCCCGAAGTCGAGCCCCAACAGCTGCGCCTCGCCGACGTTCGCCTCGCTCCGCTTGTGGACGAGCACCTGGTGCACGCCCGCGTCGAGGCCGGCGTCGACCGGATAGTCGACCACCCCGGCCTGGGTCTGCACGGTGAGCGGCGGCCGCCCGTCGATGACGACGTCGTAAGCGTTGTAGGTCGGGTCGCCGTTCGAATCGAGCCCGCCGCTCGCCTCCTGCAGCCGCAAGGTGAGCGCGGCGCCCTCGAAGCGCGCCACGACGCTGCTGCCGGACCAGGCGAAGCGGGGGCCCGCGTCGTCCGAAAAGTCGAACCGGCCGATGAAGCGCAAAGCGCCGGTGTCGACCGAAGCGTCGAGGCCGCCGTCGACGCCGGGCCCTTCGAGCCCCGCATCGGGCGGGGATGACCCGGCGCGGCAGGCGGCCAGCGCGGCGAACGCGAGGCCGAGAATGACGAGAAGGCCGCGAAGGTTCATGCTGTGAGCGCTCCTTGAGAACCGATGGCCCGGCTGCTGAAACATTTTATCGAAAGGCCACGCGCCTGCTCGTACTTGGTCGGAGAGCTCGCCGCGCTCGAGCACCAGGTGATGACCGACGTGTCTCCGCCGGAGCTCGAGTCGATGCTGGCGCGGGGGTGGCGCCGGTTCGGTCCCATCTACTTCCGGCCGGCCTGCGCGGTCTGCGAGGAATGCGTGTCGCTGCGCATTCCCGCTGCGGCGTTCGCCCCTTCACGCAGCCAGCGCAAGGCGCTCAACCGCAGCCGCCGCTTCGAGGAGCGCATCGGCCGGCCGGTGGTCGACGAGGAGCGGCTGTCGCTGTACCGGCGCTGGCACCAGTCGCGGGAAGACGAACGCGCGTGGGACCCTTCGCCCTTGAGCGAAGAGGAGTACGCGCTGCAGTTCGCCTTCCCGCACCCGGCCGCGTACGAAGTGGCGCTCTACGACCAGGGGCGGCTCGTCTCGGTGAGCCTGGTCGACTGCACGCCGCGCGCGCTGAGCGCCGTCTACTTCTTCTATGACCCGGCCTACGCGCACCTGTCGCTCGGCGTGGCGAACGTGGTGCGGCTGGTCGAGCTGGCGCGGGAGTGGGGCGCGCCGCACGTGTACCTGGGCTACCGCGTCGAAGGCTGCGCGTCGCTCCGGTACAAGAACGACTTCCGCCCGCACGAGGCGCTCGAGGGCCGCCCCGCGGCGAGCGAAGAGCCGCGCTGGGTGACGCTGGACGACCCGCCTCGTCCGTGAAACGGCGCGCGCTCAGCCCGCCAGCGTCGCCTTGACCGAGAGCGCGACGTTGCCCTTCAGCGCTCCCGAAATCGGGCAGCCGTCCTTCGCGCCCTGCGCCGCCTTCTCGAAGTCGGCCTGCTGCATGCCCTTCACCCAGCCCTTCACCTCGAGTGCGCTCTGGGTCACCTTCCAGCTGTCGCCGGCCTTGTCGAAGGTCACCGTGGCGGCGACCTCGAGCTTCTGCGGCGGCGTGTTGGCCTTGGCGAGCCCGGCGGAGAGCGCCATCGCGAAGCAGCTCGCGTGCGCCGCGGCGATGAGCTCCTCGGGGCTGGTGCGGCCGTCGGCCGACTCGGTGCGCGACGCCCAGGTCACCGGCTGATCCTTGAACGCGCCGCTGCTCCTCGCGGTGACGCGGCCGGCGCCCTTCATCAGGTCTCCTTCCCAAACGACTTCGGCTCGACGGGTCGCTGCCATGGCAAAGCTCCTTGTGAGAGGGGCGTGCTTCTTATGGCCCGCGCTGAAGACGGGCCACCGCCGCGGCGTGCGAACGCGGAAAACGCGACACTGACGAACGCTTCTTGTCGCCGCGCGAACGCGGCGTCACCCCGAACGCCGGACGAACGCGGCCATCGCCTGCGCCCAGACTTCCTTGAGCGGCACCTGGAACTCCTTGGCCCGCGCGCGCACGTCCTCGAACTCGGGATGCGCGTTCATCACCCGCGGGCCCTTCAGCCCCAGCTTGATGCGCACCTCGCCGTAGGGCGTCTTCACCGTCTCGAAGCGGCGCTCCAGCGCGAAGCGCTCCACGGGGTAGAAGCGCACGCCCAGCGTGCTCGACTCGGTCACCACCGTCTCGATGAGCGCGTCGCGTTTGTCGGCCGGCGCGACGACGCCGAGCACGTGGCCGGGCCGGCTCTTCTTCATCGTGGCCGGCGTCACGTACGCGTCGAGCGCGCCCTGTTCCAGCAAGAGCTCGAGCAGGTTGCCGATGAGTTGCGGGCTCATGTCGTCCAGGTTCGCCTCGAGCACGAACGTCCCCGCGGCGCCGGCGTGCACCAGCCGCCCCAGCGACGCGCGCAGCACGTTGGCGCGGTCCGGCATCTCCTTGGTGCCCACGCCGTAGCCCACCCGCTCGACCACCATCTCGGGCGGCGCGCCCACCCGCGCGAAGGCCTTGAGCAGCGCGGCGCCGGTCGGCGTGGTCAGCTCGCCGACCCCTTCGAACTTCACCGGCACGTCGCGCAGAATCTCCAGCGTCGCGGGGGCCGGCACGGGGATGACGCCGTGCGACGAGCGCGTCTGGCCGCTGCCGAGCGGCGGGGGCGCGGCGAACACCGCCGGGTTTCCGAGCAGCTCGAGCGCGAGCGCGGCGCCGCAGATGTCGACGATGGAGTCGACGGCGCCCACCTCGTGGAAGTGGATCTGCTCCACGGGCACGTCGTGAATCTTCGCCTCGGCCTCGCCGATGATGCGAAACGCCGCCAGCGCCCGCTCCTTCGCGCGCGCCGGCAGGGTGGCCGCGCCTTCGATGAGCTTGACGATGTCCGACAGCGCGCGGTGCGCGTGGCCTTCTTTCTTCTCCAGCTCGACGTCCAGGTGCGTGCCGGTGATTTGGTGCCGCGCGGCGCGGGTGGCCTTGAAGCGCCAGCCGCCGACGCCCAGCCCCTTCAGGCCCGCCGTCAGGTCCTCCTGCGAGACGCCCAGCTCGAGCGCGGCGGCGAGGAACATGTCGCCCGCGATGCCGCCCACCGGCTCCAGGTACAGCGCGCGCTCGCCGCTCATCGCTTGCCCTGGGTGCGCGAGATGAGCGCCGCGTAGAAGCCCGCGCCGAAGCCGTTGTCGATGTTCACCGTCGCCACGTTCGAGGCGCACGACGAGAGCATCGCCAACAACGCCGAGAGGCCCTGGAAGTTCGCGCCGTAGCCAATCGACGTCGGCACCGCGACGACGGGGATGCCGACCAGGCCGCCGGTGGCCGACGCGAGCGCGCCCTCCATGCCCGCCACCACCACCGCCGCGTGCGCGTCCTGAATCTCGGCGCGCCGCCGCAAGAGCCGGTGAATCCCCGCCACCCCGACGTCGTAGATGCGCACCACGCTGGCGCCCATCGACTCGGCGGTGATGGCCGCCTCTTCGGCCACCGGAATGTCCGACGTCCCGCCGGTGACGACCGCCACCTTCCCCGCCTTCGCCTTGCGCACCTGGACCTCGAAGATGCGCGCCACCGAGTGCCAGGTGCCTTGCGGGAACCGGCGCTTGAGCGCCTCGCCCTTCTCGGGCTGCAGCCGCGTGACGAGCACCGACTGCTTGCGCTCGAGCAGCGCCTCGACGATGCCCATGCACTGGTCGATGGTCTTCGGGCCGCCCATCACCACCTCGGGCACGCCGAAGCGGAGCGACCGGTGCGTGTCGAGCGTCGCGTAGCCCAGCTCGGCGAACGGCAGGTCCTTCAGCCGGCCCACCGCCTTGTCGACCGACACCTGCCCGCTCTTCACGCCCTTGAGAAGCTTCGTCAGCTCGCGTTCGTCCATACGGGCTGGGGGACTTAGCTCAAAATCCCCACGGCGAACCGCGCTTTCAAACCGCTTCAAGCCTTCAGGGCGCCGAGCAGCGTCTTCAAGCCGCCGCGGTCCGGCAGCACGACCAGCTGGCCCGAGACGGTGTCCGCGCCGCCGGTCTGGAAGGTCGCGTCGAGCACCACGAGCAACCCTTCCTTGGCCTGGGTGCGCAGGAGCGCGTCCTCGGCGATGACGCTCACCTCGTCGTGCGACAGCCGCGGCGCCGAAGGGAGCAGCCGCATGCCGGTGAGCCGCCCCACCGCGTTCAAGCAGGCCGAGGCCAGGATGTTCGCGGTCTCGCCCAGCGCGCTCGCCTGCAGCTCGGTCAGCTCGCCTTCACACGGCTGGTTGAGCAGCATCGCGCACAGCTCGCGCGCGTCTTTGTCGGGCAGCACCATGAGCAGGCTGCCGGTCAGCTCGCCTTCGAGCCGAAGCACCGCGGCGACCACCCGCGTCTGTGGCCCGCCCAGCATGCCCGGCAGCGCGCTCAAGGCGACCACCGCCACCCGCGGCACGTCGATGGTCACCGGCCGCCCGCCGACCAGCTGAGACAAAGCGTTCGCCGCGTGGGCCACGCCCACGTTGGCGACCTCTCTCAGCGCGTCGAGCTCGTGCTCGCTCATCACTTCCGCCGGCATCATCGTGCAGTGAAGCGCCTTTAGCCCTGGAGCAAACGTGGAACGTCGAGAATGAACACCGGCCGCCCGGTGCCCAAGATGGTGACACCAGAAAGGCCCGCCACCAAATCGAGCGGCTTGGAGAGCGCCTTGAGCACGACCTCCTCCTGCGCGAGCAGCCGGTCCACCGCCAGCGCGACCTTGCCCGAGTCGGCGTCGACCACCACGTACGGCCGCACGCCGATGCGCGGCGGCGCCGGCACCTCGAGCAGCTCGGAGAGCACGTGCACCGGCAGCAGCTGCCCGGCGTGCGACACCATCAGGGCTTCGCGGCTCTTCGACAGCTGGGCCAGGTCCGCCTCGCCCGCCCCCACCACCTTGGTCACCGGCAGGCCGTAGACCTCCTGGCCCACCTCGACGAGCAGGAGCGTGACGACCGCCACGGTGAGCGGCAGCCGCAAGGTGAAGCGGGTGCCGCGGCCCTTCTCGGATTCAATCTCCAGCGTGCCGCCGACGCTCTCCACCGTGCGCTTCACCGCGTCCATGCCGACGCCGCGCCCGGAGATTTCGGAGATGTCGCGCGCGGTCGAGACGCCCGGCAGGCACGAGAGCATGAACGCCTCCTTGTCGCTCAGGCGCAGCGCGGTCTCGTGGGTGATGAGGCCGCGCGCCACCGCCGCGGCCTTCAAGCGCGCGGCGTCCATGCCGCGGCCGTCGTCTTCAATCTCGATGATCACCCGGTCCCGCGCGCGCTTCACCGAGACGAGCACGCGCCCCTTGGGGGCCTTCTTCGCCTCCTCGCGCTCCTGCGGCGACTCGATGCCGTGGTCGATGCAGTTGCGCAGGATGTGGAGCAGCGGGTCCGACAGGTCGTCGATGATGGCGCGGTCCAGCTCCACCTCGGCGCCGCTGATGACCAGGTCGACGTCGCGGTCCCGCTTCCGGGCGATGTCGCGGGCGGCGCGCGGCAGCCGGTCGGTGATAACCGCCAGCGGCGTCATGCGGGCCTTCATCACCTTGTCGTGCAGGTCCTTCACCAGGCCGTGCAGCCGGTCCACCGCCTCCTCCAGCGGCTGGCGCGTCAGCTCCGGCAGCACCCGGCCCACCTCGCGAATGCGGCCGGTGGCGAGCAGCAGCTCGCCGACCGCGTCGAGGAAGAAGTCGAGCAGCTCGATGCGCACCCGCACCGTGCGCGCCTGCTCCTGGCCCACCACCTTGGGCCCGCCGACGTCGGTCGGCGCGGAAGGCGGCGGCGCCGCGGGCGTGCCGTGCGCCACCGGCTTGAGCGAGACCAGCTCGACCTCGGAGATGTTCTTGAGCGCCTGGGCGATGCCGGCCTCCCCCGCCTGCGTCTCCAGCTCGAGCGAGATGAGCCCGTCGGGGATGCGGCCGGCCTTCACGTCCTCGAGCGCCGGCTTCAGGTCGAAAATCTGCCCCAAGTCGACCAGCTTCTTGTGCACGAGAAAGCCGCGCACGCCGGGGACCGCGCAGGTGGGGGCGATGCGGAGCTTGACCGAGAAGCGCGGCGGCAGGCCCAGCCCCTCCGAGCGGCCCGCGGCGCTCGGCGGCGCCTCGAGCGCGGCGTTGCCGTCGACTCCGCCCAGCGCCACCGGCGCGCCCCCCCCGCTCGGGCCTCCGCCGCCGGACGGCGAATGGCGCGGCGTGCCCGCGGCCGGCGTCTCGTCGTCGAGCACGTGGACCACGGTCTTCGCCACCCGGGTGGGCGTGGGGCTTTTGCCGGTGAGCGAAGAGACCTTCTCGGAGAGCTTCTGCTGCAGCTGGCGGCTCTGCGTCTCGTCGATGGGCTTGCTCTCGCTCGCCTGCGCGACGTGCGAGAGCAGCGTGTCGACCGAGGCGAGGAGCAGGTCGACCACCTCGCGGTTGAGCTGCGAGAAGTCGCTGCGGAGCGCGTCCACCAGGTCTTCCACCCGGTGGGCGAGCGTGGCGGTGGCCTCGAAGCCCATCGAGGCCGCCATGCCCTTCACCGAGTGCGCGTGGCGGAACATCGAGTCGATGGTCGCTGTCTCGGGCGACTTCTCGAACGCCACCAGGTCCCGCCCGAACGCCTCGAGGTGCTCGGTGGACTCACTGACGAAGAGGCTCAGGTACTTCGACATGTCGATGGTCATCGACGAGCCCCCTGTGACCTTCGACCCGCTGCTTCAGCGCAGGCGCCGTCAGGCGTCGCCGAGCACCTTCTTCACCACCGAGAGCACGTCCTCGGCGCGGAAGGGCTTGACGATGAAGTCCGACGCGCCGGCCTCGATGGCCTCCATCACCAAGGACTCCTGGCCGAGCGCGGAGCACATGATGACCACCGCGTTGTTGTCGTGCTTGATGATCTCGCGCGTCGCCTCGATGCCGCTCTTGAAGGGCATCACGATGTCCATCGTGGTCAGGTCGGGCTTGAGCTCCTTGTACTTCTCGACCGCTTCGAGCCCGTTGGCCGCCTCTCCCACCACCTCGAAACCGCCGGAGGCGAAGATGTCCTTGATCATGTTCCGCATGAAGATTGCGTCATCGACCACCAGGACCCGCTTTGCCATTGGTACCGTCGCCTCCGCGCTACAGCTCTTCTGAAGTGTTCATCGGTACGTTAGCACCGCTTCGGAATTTCAAACCGATTTCCCGAACGACGCCAGCACCGCGTTGTCTACCCCATCCGGGTCCAGCACCGTGACGGCCAAACCTTTCAATCTGGCCACACCTCGAATCGAGGCATCTTGCCTACCTGGCGCGGCGGTGACCTTCTCGATGGACTCGATGCTCTCCACGTCGGTCACCAGCAACCCTAAGTCACGGCGGCCGCGGTCGAGCAGCACAATCTTGGCCGCGGGGGT
This sequence comes from uncultured Myxococcaceae bacterium, assembly GCA_964511185.1. Classification (GTDB taxonomy): domain Bacteria; phylum Myxococcota; class Myxococcia; order Myxococcales; family Myxococcaceae; genus CAZEDU01. Next base: position 130,232 of record CAZEDU010000001.1, read on the forward strand.
GTCGGCGGCGTTCAAGCCGAGCAGCTTCTTCAGCTCGACCACCGTCACCACCCGGCCGCGCAGGTTGATGACCCCGCGCACGGACGCGGGCGCGCGCGGCACGCGGGTCCACAGCGCGGGCGGAACCACCACCTCGCGGATGGCGGAGAGCGGCAGGGCGTAGCGGTCCTTCTCCAACCGAAACACCACGTGGCGCATCAGCCCCCCAGCTTGAAGCGCCTGACCACGTTCTGCAGCTCGACCGACAGGTTGGTCAGCTCTTGCGCGGCCGACGTCATGCGCGAGACCGCCTGCGTCTGCTCGTCGATCGACCCCTTCACCGCCTCGGTGGAGCTCGCGTTCTGGCGGGCGACCTCGCTGATCTTGTCGATCGCCTTCACCATCGCCTCCGAGCCCATCTGCTGGTCGCGCGCGCTCTCGGAAATCAGGTGCACCTTCTCGGCGCCTTTGCGCGCGGTGTCGGTGATGGAGCCCATCGAGCGGACGATGGTGGTCAAGTCCTCGCGGCCCTCGGCCAGCTCTTCGATGCCTTCCTTCATCGCCGAGACGACCGCGGTCGACTGCTGCGAGATGTCGCGCGCCAGCTTGCTGATCTGCTCGGCGGAGCGGCCCGCGCTCTCGGCCAGCTTGCGCACCTCGTCGGCGACCACCGCGAAGCCGCGGCCGTACTCGCCGGCGCGCGCCGCCTCGATGGTGGCGTTGAGCGCGAGCAGGTTGGTCTGTTGGGCGACCTGGGTGATGACGTCGACGATCTTGGAGATCTCCTGCGTCTTCTCGCCGAACGCGAAGACCTCCTTGCTCGCCGACTCGATGCGGGCGAACACCGTCTTCACCTTCTCGCCGGCGAGCCGCGCCGCGTTGGAGCCCTCTTCGGCGGCGCCGGAGGTCTCGGCCGCGGCGCGCGCCGCGTCCGCCGCCGACAGCGCGGTCTTCTGAATCGCCTGCGCCATCTCGGTGATCACCTTCGACGCCTCGGCGACGCGCTGCGACTGGCTCTCGGCGCCGTCGGCGATCTTGTCGATGGACGAGCTGACCTCTTCGGTCGACGCGTTCACGCCTTCGGCGCTGCGCTGCAGCTCGTCGGCGGAGTCGGCGACCGACTGCGCGGTGTGCTGGATGTGGCCCACCAGCTCGCGCAGGTTCTCCTGCATGTTGGCGATCGCGCCCGACAGCTCGTCGATGTCGTCGGCGAACGAGGTCGTCTCCAGCTTCACCGGCTTGGACAGGTCGCCGCGCGAAATCTCCAGCGCCGAGCGCGACAGCTCGCGGACGCGCTGCAGGCGGGCCAGCACCGACGGGAGCGCGAAGGCGGCGAAGAAGGTGATCAGCGCCGCCACGCCGAGCCGGACGCCGGTGGACAGCGCGTGGGTCCACCAGAACCAGCCGATCAACACCACGCCCAGCACCAGGTAGCCGACGCGAATCTTGTTGTAGAGCGAGGTGATGCCGGCGCGGTCTTCGGCGCCCTTGACCAGTCGAGCCAGTGGCTCTCGCCGAGACGAGAGCGTTACGGGCGAGTCGTCGCGAAGCGGGCGGCGCAAAGGGGCGTTCACCGAAGGGGGTGATGCTATCGACCGCGGATTAAAGCCTGCCGAACAGCTCGGTCAAAGACTCTACTCGAAATGATCAAAACCGGCGGGCAGGGGCTGTGTGCGTCCATCCGCGCGCCGCACCTGGCACGCGCGCGCGGCGGTGAACCGCCCCACCAGGCTCACCTTCTGCTTCTTCTCCCGACACGCGCGCTCGAAGCCGCTCGCCCGGCGGGCGGGCACCGCGAGCGCCAGCTCGTAGTCCTCTCCGCCCGCCAGCGCGTACGCGAGCGCGCGCTCTCGCCCGACCGCTCGAACGAGCGCTGCGCTGACCGGCAGCGCCTGTGCCTCGATGAGGACACCGACCCTGGACGCGTCACAGACGTGCCGAACGTCTTGGCCCAGGCCGTCGGACACATCGATGGCCGCCGTCGCAAAGCGGGTGGCGATGAGGCCCAGCTCGACGCGCGGCTCGGGGCGCCGCTGCCGCTTGACCAGCGACGCGGGCGCGTCCTTGCGCTCGAAGCCCGCGCGCGCCGACCCGAGCTCGCCCGAGACGTAGAGCAGGTCTCCTGGCCGCGCGCCCGAGCGCAAGAGCGCGCGGGAGCGCACCGTTCCCGCGGCGGTGAGGGTGAGGGTGAGCACGGGCGCGCGCGTGACGTTGCCGCCGACGAGGGCAATCCCGTGCGCGCGCGCGAGCGCCGCCATGCCGCGGGCGATGCCGTCGAGCTCGGACGCGCTCACGTCGCCTGGCAGCCCGAGCGCGCAGACGAACCAGCGGGGCGTGGCGCCCATCGCCGCCAGGTCCGAGAGGTTCACCGCGAGCGCCTTGTGGCCGACGTCGGCGGGCGCGAAGACGCCACGAACGAAGTGGACCCCGTCGACCAGCGCATCGGTCGTCACGCACTCGTTTCCTCGGGGCCGCGGCAGCACCGCGCAGTCGTCCCCCGGGCCCGCCGGAGCAGCGGGCAGCGAGAAGGGGCGAAGAAACCGCGCGATGCGCTCGAGCTCGGAGGCCACCAGGGCCGCATCTAAATCACGAAGTCGAAGGTTCAGAACCGGTCTTCGACGTCGGACGGCACCGGCGGCGCGATGTCCAGGCTGCGCGGGGTGGGCGGCTGCGACGGCAGCACGGCGATGAAGCGCGAGCCGTGTCCCATTTCGCTGGACACGCGGACGGTGCCCCCGTGTCCTTCGACGAAGCTCTTCACGATGGCGAGCCCGATGCCCGCGCCGCCGAACTCGCGGGTCGAGCTCGAGTCCACCTGGTAGAAGCTCTCGAAGATCTTGTCGAAGTGGTCCTGGGCGATGCCCACGCCCGAGTCCTCGACGATGATCCGGTAGCCGTCGGCCGACAGCTCCGGTTGGTGCGAGACCTCGGAGAGGAAGATGGAGACCGTCCCGCCCTTGTTGGTGAACTTCACCGCGTTGGCGAGCAGGTTGATCAGCACCTGGCGCATGCGGTCTTTGTCGGCCATCGCCTTGGGGCTCGCGGGCGGCAGGCGCACCTCGAGCTGCACGCCCTTCTTCTGCGCCTGCGGCTTCACCGCCGACACCGACGTGTTCACCAGGTCGATGAGGTCCACCGGCTCGAACGCGAGCCGCACCTTGCCCGCCTCGATTTGGCTGATGTCGAGGATGGACGAGATGAGCTTCAGGAGCGACTCGCCCTTGTCCATGATGGTGCGCACGTACTCGTTCTGCTCGGGGCTCATGGGGCCGGCCAGCCCTTCGGCGAGCATCTCCGAGTAGCCGATGATCGACGTGAGCGGCGTCCGCAGCTCGTGGCTCACGGTCGCCAGGAAGCTCGACTTCAGCCGGTCGAGCTCCTTGAGCTTGACGTTCAGGGCGACCACCTTCGCGTGCTGCGCCTCCAGCTCGCGGTTGGTCTCGCGCATCGCCTCGATGTGCACCTGCGAGGTGAGGAACGTCTTCTGCCCCGCCGCGACGAGCGTCTCGACGAGCTGGCCAAAGTGCAGCATCACCCGGGCCACGGTGCCCTCGGGCGCGCGCCGCACCTTCTCCATCAGCGCCTGGGCCTTGGCCGCGTCGAGCTGAGGGGAGATCTCCAGCAGCGACGGCGGCAGCCCGTTTAGGTCGTCCGGCACGAACGGGCCGAAGACGATTCGGCCGAGCAGGTCCCCTTCCCAGAGGATCGGCATCATCAAGTAGCGCAGGCCGCTGAAGCAGGGCATCGCCACCAGCCCCTTGGGGCCCGCGTCCTTCTGCACGTTCGGCGCGTGCGCGCCGTCGGTGGGCTGCACCGGGCCGTCCTTCACCCGCGTCACCGTCTGGGTGCACTGCGCGCGGCCGGCGCCGAACGAGAAGACGTAGCCGCAGAAGTCGCCGTTGCCGATCTTCACGTCGGCCAGGCGGGTGCCCTTGTCGTCGAACACCTTGATGCCGATGCGGTAGAGCTCGACGAAGCTCTTCACCACCTCGGTGAAGGTCGGCAGGTCGAGCATCTCCGGCAGCGAGAGCCGGCGCTGCAGCACCGACTCGCGCACGGCCTTCGCGTCGCTCGGGGCATCCAGGTCGCTCATCGGCGCTTCTCCGCCGGGGCCGCGGGCGCGGTGAGCGCCTGGGCCAGGTTCGTTCCGCTCAAGTCGATGTTCCCGAACACCTGCGAGAGGAATTCTGCCTCGGTCAGGCCCATGGTGCGAACCAGGCCCGCGCGGGCGTCCATCTTCCGGTAGGCGGCCTTGAGCACCTCGTGCAGCGTCTCGAGCACGCCGATGCCGCGGATGGCCACCGCGCCGATGACCGGCTCCTGGCCTTTTTTGCGGAAGGCCTCGAGCTCGTCGTCGGTCTGCGTGTCGGGCAAGTCGCGCTTGTTGAACTGAATGACGATCGGCACCTGGCCGCGGTCGAGCCCGTTCTCGCGCATGTTCTGGATGAGGTTCTTCCAGTAGGCGTTGTTCTCGGCGGTGGCCGAGCGCTGGCTGTCGGCGATGAAGGCCACCGCGTCGGCCCCTTGCAGCACGATGCGCCGGGTCGCGTTGTGCAGCACCTGGCCCGGGACAGTGAACAGCTTGACCTTCACCTTGAAGCCGCGCTGGGTGCGGAAGAAGACCGGGAGCAGATCGAAGAAGAGCGTGCGGTCGTCGTGGGTCTCGACCGTGAGCAGCCTG
>CAZEDU010000001.1:134901-165786 GCA_964511185.1 uncultured Myxococcaceae bacterium
GCACGTCGGCGCGCGTGCGGGCGTGGATCATCTGCAGGTTGGTGGTCTTTCCCGAGAGCCCGGGGCCGTAATAGACGACCTTGACGGTCAGCTCGCGCTGGGCGTGGTTGAGTTGCACGGGCGGCTACACCTTACAAAACCCCAAGGCCGCTCGGCCCCTCGGCGCGCGTTTGAAGGTGAATGTGGGCCCTAGAACCAGCGTAGCGAGGTCATTGGGGAAGGGGTTAGGATACCTGTGGGTTGAGTGGCCTTTAGGAGGCAGGGCGATGACAGACAAGCGGGTGGATCAGGCAACCGACAAGAGTGCGCCGCCCCTGTTGGATCCGAGCGCGCTCCCGGCGGATCTCGCGGCATCGATCAAGTTTTCACAGCCCCAGGACGAGGACATGGTGTCGGTGGCGCAGATGCGCGCGGGATCCGACCCCTGGAAGGGACGCGGCGAAACGCAGGAAGAGAGCCTGGACGCGCTGAGCAAGCTGCGGCCGTTCATTCAGGTCGGCAAGCTCAACAACCACGTCATCGGGTACGTGACCATCGAGCGCGACGGCCCGGTGCCCGGCGCGGCGTACATGCGCAACATCGTGGTGAAGCCGGAGCTGCGGCGAAAGAACGTGGGCACCGCCATCTTGAACCACGGGTTGCAGGTCGCGCGCGACCTCCACCGCAAGACCATCGCGCTGCGCGTCGACCCAGCGAACGCGGCGGCGGTCAGCTTCTACCGCAAGGCCGGGTTCACCACCGTGGCCACCGTGGTGTCGAAGAAGAGCGGGAAGCTGCGGCTCTTGATGTCGAAGGAACTCTGAAGCCGTCGTTGCGTTACGAGCTTCGGGACAACTTCGTCAGCATCGCGACGACTCGCTCTAACAATTCGCTGCCACGCCCGTAGGTCTTCGACTCGATGACCCCGAGCACCTGTAAGGCGTCCAGAGCGGCAGCACATTCCATCGCTGAACCACGAGCAATGGCGTACACCCGCGCAGCATCCGCCATTCCTGTACGTCCGGAAGCCTCCGCGATGTTGAGCGGCACTGAGCTGGCAGCCCGACGGAGTTGATCGAGCAGCGCGGAGTTGCCGCGAGGAGCACTGGTGGCGACCTCTGCGGTGATCGCTAGGAACTCGATCGAGCGACGATAGACGTCGAGTTTTTGGAAGCTGAGCATGCGGTGAATGTAGTTGGAGCGGCTGACAGCGCTGGGTGAGGCCGTTCACGTCGCCGACGCCGTCAACGACCACGACCACGACCACGACCACGTCTACGTCTACGTTGACGTGATCGTTGACGTTGACGTGAACGGCGACGGCGACGGCGACGGCGACGGCTTCCCTCACGCCACCTCAGGCACCCGCACCTGCTCGAACCAGCGGCGCACCGAAGAAAGCTCCTCCTCCCTTCGCGTCCTCGGCAAGCTCTCCAAGAACGCGCGGCCATAGCGTCGCGTGCGCACGCGCGTGTCGAGCAGCGCGACGATGCCGCGGTCCGTGCGCGTGCGAATGAGCCGTCCGAACCCTTGCCTCAGCGAGATCGCCGCCTCCGGCACTTGGTAGCTCGAGAACGCGTCCTCCCCTTGCTCGCGCAGGTGCTCGAGCCGGGCCGCGATGAGCGGCTCGGTCGGCGACGAGAACGGCAGCTTGTCCATCACCACCAGCGACAGCGCGGCGCCCGGCACGTCGACGCCCTCCCAGAAGCTGTGCGAGGCGAAGAGCACCGAAGGCTCTTCCTGAAACAGCTGCAGCAGCTCGTGCTTCGGCCGTTCGCCCTGCTTGAGCACCTGATACGGCAGGCGATGGCGCGCGAGCCGCCAGGCGGCCTCCATGTTTCGCAGCGACGTGAAGAGCGCGAACGCGCGGCCGCCGGTGATGTCGCACAGCTCGATGATGCGGTCCGCCACCGCCTCGACGAAGCCCGGCGCCTGCGGCTCGGGCAAGTCGGGCGGGACATAGAGCACCACCTGCGACGCGTAGTCGAAGGGCGAGCGCACCGACAGCGTGCGCACCCTCCGCTCCTCGCCATCGAACAGCCCCAACCGCCGCGAGACGAAGTCGAACCGCCCGCCCGCGGTGAGCGTGGCCGACGTGAAGATGGCGGTGTCGGTCGCCTGGTAGAGCCGCTCCGAGAGCGCCTGCGACACGTCGATGGGCGCCGCCTTCAGGAACACGCCCCTGCCCCGCGCCTCGGCCCAGAACACCTGGTCGCTGCGGTTGGCCCGCGTCACGAAGTCCAGCTCCTCCGACAGCTCGCCCGCGCGCCGGCGGAGCGCGAACAGCTCGGGCTCCTCCTCGCTCACGTCGACCGCCCAGAGCGCCCGGAGGCTCTCCTGCAAGGCGTCGATGGAAGACGAAAGAGACTGGAACGCCGACGGCACCAACCGCACAGCCGAGTCCTGCTTGAGCCCAAACCGGTCGCGCACGTCTTCGAAGAAGTCCTCCGCGCGGCCGCGCACCGTCACCGCGAGCGCGCTCAACAGCCCGGCCCGCTCGTCCGCCTCCTTCGGCGCCTTGAGCGCGTCGCGCACCAGCTCCTCGAGCCTGTGGCTCGAGACATGGACGCCGAAGTACTCCGTGGCGATCGACTCGAGCGCGTGCGCCTCGTCGAAGATCACCGCCTCGTACGGCGGCAGCACGCCGGTGCCTTCGTTGCCGCCCTTGCGCGTCTTCAAGGCCAGGTCGGCGAAGAACAGGTGGTGGTTGACGATGAGCAGCTCCACCGCTTCGGCCCGGCGCCGGTTCTGGGTGACGAAGCACGGCTCGTAGAGCGGGCACTTGGCGCCCAGGCAGCTCTCGGTGGTGGTCGACAGCTCCTTCCACGCGCCGAAGCCGTCGGGCAGCCCCGACTCGGCGCGGTCGCCCGTCTCGGTCCGAAGCGCCCAGTCGCGCAGCTTCGGCCAGAGCTTCGCTTCCTCCGCGGTCGGAAAGACCGGCTGCTTCTCGAACGCCTCGAAGCGGTGCGCGCACAAATAGTTCGAGCGGCCCTTCAAGTACGCGGCGCCGAACGGGAGCTTCAGGTGGTCGCACAGGAGCGGGATGTCCTTGAAGAAGATCTGCTCCTGCAAGTTCTTGGTGGCGGTGGAGACGACCACGCGCCGGCCGCTGAGCACCGCGGGCACCAGGTACGCCAGCGTCTTGCCGGTGCCGGTGCCGGCCTCCGCGAGCAAGAACGAGCGCTCGTGGAACGCGCGCTCCACCGCGCGCGCCACCTCGAGCTGGCTGGGCCGATGCTCGTAGCCGGCCAGCGAGCGCGCGAGCGCACCGCCTGGTCCGAGCAACGCGTCGATGGTGTGGCTCACCCCAGCCTCTGCAGATAAAGCGCGAGCAGCACGGCGATGAACCCCGCGCCCGCGATGACGAGCCAAGTGTAGCTCGCCGGCCGCTCGGCGGCCCGGCGTTCCTCGGGCTGGCCCAACATCGCCGGCACGATGATCTGCGCCGCGCGCGCATGAATCGCCTCGATGCCCTGCTTCGCCCGCCCGTCGCTTTTCTCTTGCGCGCCCTTGAGCCGATAGAGCCGGCCGGCCTCCGCGAGCAGGCCGGTGCGAAAGGCGAAGTCGACGAAGCGCTCGTGCGCGGCGTCGTCGTCCCAACGCGCGGCGAGCGCGCGGTACGCCTCCTCGAGCGGCGCGGGCACCTCCACCCGGGGCGCGCCGCTCGCGTACGACAGGCCGCAGCCCGGACACGCCGACGCCTCCGCGACCGTCCGCGCCAGGCACTTCGAGCAGTGGCCTTCAGGCACCGCGAAGAGGTCCGACGGCGGCGCCGGCGCCGGCGCTCTCACCGGCGCAAAGCGCGAGGGCATGCCGCAGGCCGCGCAGGTGAGCACGAGCGCCTCACCGTCGACCGAGAACGACCGCAGCTCGACCAGCCGCTGGCAAGCGGCGCACTCGAACCTCAAGGGACCATCACCTGCATGATGGGGACTGGGATGATGCAGACGACGAGCGCGAGGGCGCAGAGCGCGCAGACGCCCTTCCGGCCGCGGGTGAGCGGCACCTCGCCGCGCACCACCTCCGGGTGCCGCACGCCGATGACCTTCGTGGTGATGAGGAGCCACACCACCCAGCCCGCGCTGAAGAAGACGCACAAGAAGGCCATGCCCAGAATCATCACCCGCCCCACCCACTGCGCGGCGTCGCCGAACAGCGCGTAGCTCAAGTGGCCGCCGTCGAGCTGGCCGATGGGGAGCAGGTTCAACATCGTCACGAGCAGCCCGAACCAGCCGGCGATGACCAGCGGGTGCACGATGACGTCGTGGCCGGGCGGAATCGGCCCCAGGATCCAAGCCTGCAGGCCGCGCAGCAACAGGTTGTCGCCGAAAACGAGCACGCTCTTCGTCATCGCCGTCGCCACCGACGGCTCTCCGCTCAGCCAGCGCGTGAGCGCGTCGAACAGCTTGGGGAGCAGCACCCACAGCGAGTTGGGGCCGGGGAACGTCTCAGGCATCGGCGGCGTCTGCGTGATGGTCGACCAGCTCAGGCCCAGCAGCAAAACCGGAATCGCCACCACCAGCCCCGCGAGCGGCCCCGCCGCGCCGATGTCGACCAGCGCGTTCTTGTCGGGGATGCGGCTGCGAATGCGAATCACCGCGCCCAGCGTGCCCACGCCGAACGGCGCTGGAATGAAGTAGGGCAGCGTGGTGTCGACCTGGTGCTTGCGCGCGAGCACGTAGTGGCCCATCTCGTGCGAGCCCAAGATGGTGAGCAACGAGCCCGAGAACCATAGAGATTGGGCGACCTGATCCGGCCCGTTGCTGAAGAGCAGGTAGAAGGATCCGAAGGTGGTGATCGCCGTCGCCACGAGCAGGCCCAGGTGCAACCAGGGCCGGTCTCCAGGGCGAAAAAGAGCGCTCATGGTCTGAAGGCTGTGGGTATCAACTGGCCCTGACCATTTCAACGCGTGGCAACAGAGTTGTTGACGGGTGGGGGGCGCTTGCCTAAGACTCCGCGTCGCTTGAGGGGGGTGCCGCCGGCACTCTGAAGTCGTGGTTTTCCATTCAATCGGAGGGATGCAATGAAGAAGGCACTTATTGTTGCTTTTGCGGCTGCGAGCCTCATCGGCTGCACCAGCGTTGAGACTGCGACCGTTTCCAGCGCCGAGATCGCCGCGAACGGCGAGGCGGTGGCGGTGGTGCAGGCGAACGCGATCGGCATTTCGGCCATCTTCCACATGGTCGACCTGGTTCAGTCGGACCTCGACACGGTCGTGAACAAGCTCCTGGTTGCCGAGGCCAAGGCGATGGGCGCGGCGAAGGTTGACCTCAAGGGTGCGCAGACCACCCCGCGTCACGGCATCTTCGCGCTCTTCGGCGGCATCATCGGCTTCCCGATGTCTGGTGCGATGGGCGTCGCGGTCAAGTAAGTCTTCTTGACCTGATTTTCACGCGGGGCCCTTCTGGCGACAGGAGGGCCCTTCGTTTTTGAACCGAAAGAGAGCGAAAGCCGTGTCGATCCGACTGTCCGTCCTCGCCCTGAGCACCGCCGTCGCGCTGGGCTGCCCCAAGAAGGTCGAAGAGGATTCCAGCTCTCTTTTGTCGCAGGTGAAGCAAGGGCTCACCGAGCGCGACAACAAGGTGTCGAGCTATCACCTGAAGGGCGTCACCCGCGAGATGGGGCTCGAGGCGTCCTTCGAGTTCTTCTACCGCTCGCCCAACAAGATGCGCGGCGTGCTGACCGCTCCGCAGCAGCGGATCATCTCGTACGACGGCGAGCAGCTGTTCGACCAGAGCCTGGACGAGAAGCACTTCACCACCTTCGCCATCAAGCTGCCGCCCGAGAAGCGGGCGCTCTTCCTCACGCAGTCGTTCGCGCCGTTCGCCTCCGAGGGCTACCGGACGCCGCTGCTCCTGCGCGACGGCGTGCAGGTCGTCAAAGGCACGCACCCCAAGGGCCCGCAAACGGTGGAGATGACGATGGCCGCGCGCAGCGAGGGCGGCCAAGACGTGAGCGTCACCTACGTGCTGCGCTGGCCGTCGCTCGACTTCCTCGCCAAGCGGGTGAAGGCGGGCCAAGAGACGCAGGAGACGCGCGTCGACGAGGAGCACTGCGAAGAGAAGCTCAAGATGTGCTTTCCCAAGAAGCTGACGCAGGTGCAGGGCGCCACCTCGGTCGCCACCACCAGCCTCACCGTGGTGGAGATCAACCCCGCGCTGCCGGCGGACACCTTCACCCTGAAGCCCCCCGAAGGCTACGAGGTGAAGCAGCAAGAGCTCGTCGAGGCCGGTAAGTAACCCCTCGGACGGGCGAGCGTTTCGAAGCCCCGCTTGGCTTTGCGCCCGGCCTTGCCGACACTGTGGTGAACGGAGGACGCCATGTTCGGACGCTCCAACGAAGAGTGGATTGCGCAGTACTCGCAGAGCCACCAGCACCCGGTGAACCGGCTCTGCCACACCATCGGCATCCCGATGATCGCCCTGTCGATTCTGCTCTTCCTGGTCGCCCCGTTCGTGAAGGGCTTCTGGGTGGTGCCGGTGACGCTGTTCGGGGTCGGCTGGATTTTTCAGTTCGTCGGCCACGCCTTCGAGAAGAAGCCGCCCGAGTTCTTCAAGGACTGGCGCTTCCTCTTCGTCGGCCTGCGCTGGTGGGTCGCGAAGGTTCGCGGGCTGGCCTAAGCCCCTCGTGTCCCGGCGGCGCGGCCGCAGCAGGCCACTTCGTCTTGCCGTTTGACGCCTCGAAGAATTCTGCACAAAGCCCAGTGCTCCAGGGTCTCCCACCCTATGAACACTGCCCGCACTCTATTGCTCGCCGTTCTCCTCGCCTCGATCAGCGCCTTCTCGGCTCCACTCACTGCAGCGGAGCGCGAGAAAAAGGAGGCCCGGTTGGTCGAGATTCTCAAGTCAGGTCTGGACCAGAAGGCGCCGAGCCCGAAGCTCGAGGCTGCCGAGCGAGAGATGAGAGAGTTGCTGATGGCCCTCGCTGACATCGACCCGAAGAACCCGAAGCCCGGCGACCGGCAACGCGTGATGGCGGTGCAGGCCGAGATTCTGGCGCGGCGAGACCCCGCGCTGGGCCGGCGCCTGGAGCAAGAGCTGAAACGCTTCCAGTGCCGCGCCAAGCAAGGAGAGGCGAGAGCGAACCTCAAAGGGCTCGCCTCTGCGCAGCGTTTCTGGAAGGAAGACCACGGCGGCTACACCGCTGATCTCCAGCGGCTGGACACGGTGCTCGAGTGGAAGCGGTACACCCCATCGGTGGTGAAAGCGACCCAAGCCGGGTTTGTGATGAGAGCGACCGGCAAAGACGAGATGGCGGGCGATATCTGGGAGATCGACGAGAAGGGAGCCGTCAAAGAGGTCGCGAGCGCCTGCCCTCCTGCTTCGGCTCCCTGATTTCGAGGGGCTCTCCCTCGAAACGCATCACGCCGGGTCCAGTACCCGAAACGCCTTGAGCCTCCGGCCGATCTGGGCGCGATAGATGGCGAAGTCGTTCCGGTCAAGCGTCAGGATGTTCATCGTCCGGAGCGCCTCCGCCGCCGCGACCAGTGAGCCGTCGGCGAGGTCCATGGGACGGTCTGAATACCGTTCCATCAGCTCAAACACCCGGATCAATGATCCGGCGGAGAGAAACCACGCCGTCAGGCCGCCATCGAGGACGAACTGTTGGAGCGCCGCAGCCCCGCGAGTTCCCGGCCCCAGCAAATGAAATGCTTCGGTGAGGACAGGAATGGTGGTCATCAACGGCCGCGAGATCTTCTTGAGCACCGAGACGACGCGGTCATGGTCGCCATCTTTCGGGTCAAAGAGCGCGACGAGCGGGCCAGAGTCGACCAGAATCATCGACGCTTTTCGCGGAGCGTTGATGCGATCCGCTTCTTGGCGGTCCTTGCCGGCACGCGCGCGTTCCCGCCTTCGCCGAGGTCAATGCGGCGGTAGATGTCGTAGGGCCGGGCTGCGGCTCGCTCACGCAGCTCACGGGCCGCGACCTCGAGCCCGCGCTTGAGAGCGCCAGAGACGGTGGTCCCCGTCTGGCGGCGGATCTCTCGGAGCAGCTGCTCCGCCTCATTGTCCAAGCGTACGGTTCGAGTCCCCATGTAATACAAATGGTATTACATGGAGTTGCTCCCAGCAACCGTGCCAGGTAGAGCCGCTTGCTCAGCTCTTGCCGAGCACGCGCGAGAGCACCTGCGCGGTGAAGTTCACCAGCGGGATGACGCGCTGGTAGTTCATCCGCGTGGGGCCGATGACGCCCACGGTGCCCAACACCTGCTCGTCGGTGCCGTAGGGCGTGGCGATGACCGAGACGTCGACGGACGGTGAGAACTCGCTCTCGGCGCCGATGAAGATGCGCAGCTCGCGGCCCCGCTGCACGCGGTCGAGCAGTGCGAGCAGCTTGTGCTTCTCTTCCAACACCTTGAACAGCGCGCGCGCCCGCTCCACGTCGGAGAACTCCGGCGCGTCGAGGAACGAGCCGGTGCCTTCAATCAACACCCGCTCCGACGGAATCTCGGTGGCCACCGCGCCCAGCTTCAGCGCCTTGGCGACCAGCTGATCATACTTGGCCTTCTCCTGCTCGAGCTCGGTGAGGATCTTCCCGCGCAGCTCTTCGAACGGCACGCGCTGGAGCAGCTCGCTCAAGTAGTTCGCCGCCTTCACCAGCTCCTCCGAGCTGAGCGCGAAGTCGAGCGGCACCAGCCGGTTCACCACCTGCCCGCCCTCGCCGACCAGAATCGCCAGCACCCGGTCGTCGCGCAGGCGCACGAGCTCGATGCGCTCGAACACCACCGACGACGGGCGCGGCGTCATCACCACGCCGGCGTGCTTGGTGAGCAGGTGCAGCACCTTGCTCGCTTCCTGCAGCGCTTCGTCGGCGCCGGTGTTCTGCGCCAGGCCCTGCTGAATCAGCTCGCGCTCCTTCGGCGCCGGGTCCTTCAGCTTGAGCAGCGCGTCGCAATAGAACCGGTAGCCGCGGTCGGTCGGCACGCGCCCCGCCGAGGTGTGCGGCTTCTCGAGGTAGCCCAAGGCTTCGAGGTCCGAGAGCACGTTACGCATCGTCGCGGAGGACACGTCGAACTCGGACTTGCGGGCGAGCTGCGAGCTGCCCACCGGCTCTCCGCTCTGCACGTATTCCTGCACCACCGCGCGCAGGACTTCCTTTTCGCGGTCGCCAAGCTCGTCGACCATGGCTCTTCACTCACTCCCATCGGCGCTGTGACTTCCAACGATACGTAGCCGCTGTGCGTGTTTCAATCAGGGGGCGGCGCCGAGCAGGGCAGGTGGTGGCAGTCCTGTACATAGAGGGCCGCGCGGGGGAGCAAAACCGACGGCTTGGAGCGCGGCGCCTGCGCGCTCTCGGTCTGGCCGGTGGCGGCGTCGAGCTCGAGCGCCCAACTCGCCTTGGGGCCGCAGGAGACGAGCAGGGCCGGCGCGGCCGGGCGCCACCAGAGGAACTCCACCGGGCACGGCTGCCCCGAGAACGTCTGCTTCAGGCTGCGCGCCTCGTACAAAAAAATGCCCTGCCCGGCCATCAGCGCGAGCCGCTCGCCCGAGGCGTCGACGGTCAAGTGCACCGCGCCCACCGGCGCGGCCGGGAGCTGACCGGCGGCGAGGACCTTGCCCGTGTCGTCCATCGACAAGAGCGCGCCGCTCGCCTCGAGCGTGACGACGCCCTCCCGGTGGCCCACCAGCGCGAGCGCGCTCAGCTCGCCGCGCCGCTGCAGCGCCCCCTCCGGCGAGATGAGCCACAGCCCCGGCGCCTGCGCGTCGGTGCGGCCGGTCGAGAGCCAGAGGTTGCCCGCGAAGTCGAACGAGGCGAGCGACACACCCGCGGTCTGGTGCAGCTGCGCGGGCCGGTCGGCGTGGCAGATGGCCACCTGGCTGCCGTCGTAGGCCGCGGCGCAGCGGCCGTCAGCGCAGACGGCGTACCCGACCGAGTTGCCCGCGAGCTTCTCGAGCAGACACTGGTTGAGCGCGGCGAAGCGCGCGTCGTTGACCGGCGACGCGGCGAAGTACGGAAGGCTCGTGCTCGCCAAGTAGAGGATGAGCACCAGCGTGCCGGCGACGCCGAGCGAGAGCGCGAACACCACGTAAGGCCGCAAGGCGCGTCCGCGGATGCGAACTTTCTCGATGGCTTTGGGTGCGCTGCTCTTCACGGGCCCAAGGCCAGCCTACGCGGTCCGAAGTCGGGATGCCCGTGCTACAAGCCGCGCATGCCGCGCGCCTTGGCTCTCGTCGCCGTGCTGCTCCTGGGCTGCCCCAAGCGCGGGCCGGTCACCGGGCTGGGGGACACGCGGCGCGTTCAGCTGGTGAACACCCTGCCGGCGTTCGTGCAGCGGCTCGACGCGGCGGAGCCGCAGGGCACCGAGGCGGTGATGCGCGCCTGGCGGGCGGACGAGGCCGAGCACGAAGCCTGGCTGCAGGCCGCGCGCGCCACGCCCGACGACCCGGGCGACAACGCCCTGCGCAAGCAGGCGGTGAGCCCGTCGACCGTGCTCGCGCTCGCGCGGGCCTTCGACGCCGACGCTCCTGGCGAGGCGAACGCGCTGGTGAAGGACATCGGGCGCCTGTTCGGCGGCGAGCCCGAGCTCACGGTTGTCTTCACCGCGCTGCGCGCGGGTCCACCGATGCACCCGGGGCAGTGGCAGGGACGCGCGCTGCTGCTCTTCAACGCGCTCTCGCCGGAGCTGAGCGAGCCCGTCGCGCGGCAGACGGCGCTCGCGCATGCGCTGTACACCGCGCTCCACCGGCAGCGGCAGGGGGACGGCTCGCTCGGCCCGGTCGCGCGCGCCCTCTACCGGGAAGGCGCCGCCGCGCTCGCCACCCGCCAGCTCGTGCCGCGCGCGCTCGAGCACCAGGTGCTCGGGGTGACGCCCGAGACGCTCGAGCGGCTCAAGGCGCGCGAGGCCTTGATGGCGAAGGAGCTGCTCGCCTCGCTCGACAGCGGGCGCGAGAGCGAGGCGGCGCGGTTCTTCTCCGCCGACGTGAAGGACCCGCTGTTGCCGCGCGGCGCCGGGCGGTTCCTCGCCGACCGCGTGTTTCAGCAGCTGGCGGAGCGGATGGGCTCAGCGCACAAGCCGCTCAAGCTCTCCGCAGCCGAGTTTTCGGGCATGGCGCGCGCGGCGTTGCTCCAGCTGTCGTCGCGAGGTTAGCGCCAATGCCTTATCGAGAGCGGTCTTGCTCTGAAGCGGGCCATTGGACTGGGTGAATGCTTCGCCTGCGCTTCGATGGCCCGTGCTGTGCCAAGACGCGACCGCTTCACGGTGCGCCGTGCCGCGCTCGTCGCCGCCGCCACCCCAAGCGTCAATCCCCGGGTGGAGGCTCGGCTGCGCTGGTCGGTTTGCCCGGAGCCACCGAACGCCATGCCCATTCCCTTTCCTCTGGGCCGACTGCGCGCGACATCTCCCACGACCTTGAAGTGAGCGCCTAAGTCACGCCGACTTGCGGCGGGGCGCGGCCTGTGCGTCGACCTTCGGCGCGGCGGTCGCCGGTCCTTTGCGGACCTTCTTCGCGAGCCCGAGCCGCTCGTAGGCGCCCTCGGCGCGCACCAGCGCGGCCTCCGCCAACAGCTGCGCCTGGCGCCACGACGGGCGCACCGCGCGCGCCTTCTCCACGAGCTCCGCGCGAAGAGCGGCGCTCGCCTCGTCGGACATCGGCTCGTCCGAGCACGCCGCGCGCCAGCGCTCTCCCGCGGCGCGCAGCGCCTCGAGCACGGGGCCGACGAACGAAAACGGCTCCTGGGCGAGCATGCGCTTCACGTAGCCGGTGTTGAGCCTCTTCTCGAACCCGGCCTGGAACGACGCCACCGCGTCGGCCTTGGCCTTGCGCAGCGGCGCGAGCTTGGGGTTGGGGAACAGCGCCTCGATGATGGGGTCGCGGCTTCCCGCATGGAAGGTCAAGCCGGCGAGCAGCTTCTCGAGCTGATCCACCCAAGCCTCTTGATGGCTCGCCGCCAACGACGCGCGGGCGAACGCGAGCTCGGGTAGGCGCGGCGCGCGCTCGAGCAGGGGAGCGATGGCGTCGACATGCGGGGTGAGCCGCTCGAGCGCGGCGGCGAGCCACTCCCGCTCGACCTTGTCGGTCTTGCGCCGCGCGTCTTCGGGCAGCTGCGAGAGCGCCCGCTGGCTCGAGACGACCGACGACAGAACCCCGAACGCTTCTTCGACCGTGATGTCGCGCATGGCGCGGCTTTTATCAAAGAGCGAGGGCCGCGCGGCTCGAAGACGAACCGGGCGGCCCTTGTGACGGACGCGGGAGCGCCTCGTGCTTTAAGCGAACACCAGCCCCTTGGTGGCCAGGTCGCTGGTGGACGCCTTGATGGTGGACACCAGCGGCATGAAGCGCTCGGCGACCGGCTTATCGACCGCCTCGGTGGTGAAGAGGATGAGCGTGAACAGCGTGCCCGAGGCGTAGCTGCCGCCCACCCCGAACACCGTCTTCACGCCTTGCTCGGCGACGAAGTCCTGCGCGGGGATGATGTGGCGGTTCTTCTGGTCCTTGCTCGTCCCCGCGTCTGGGACGTGGAAGAGGCCCGACCAGTCGGCCAGCCGCGTGGAGAAGCCCTGGTCCGGTTTGTCGATCCACTCGAGCTTGATGCCCAAGTCGGTGAGCAGGCGCAGCACCATGGGGATCTGCTCGACGAACGCCGCCGAGGCGAGCGGGATGCCCACGTGTCCTTCGGACTTCTTGCGGTCGTTCCACGGCCCCTTCTTGCCGCGGGTGGCGAGCAGCGACAGCACCGGCGTGTTGTCGAACACCGACAGCCCCTTCGCCTTGGCGAGGCCGTCGACGAAGCTCTTGTTCCAGGAGGGCAGCTTGCCGTACGGCACAGTGGCGTAGAGTCGAGCGAGCGCGAGCGAGTCGCCGAAAGTGTCGTAAACGGAGTCGACACACTTCTGAGCGGCGGCCTCGAGCGCGGCCGCGCCTTCCATCTTCTTCTGCACGTTGCCGAAGAGCGAATACAGGCTCGTCAACGATGCTTGTCCAATCGACGCCATCGAATCCCCCATCAATGAGTACAGCGAGAAGTGAGCTGACTACGATAATGCGATTTTCATCTCCTTGAAGGCGAAACGCAGCGCGTCGGACTGGGTGCGCACCGTGCGAACGCTGCTCGTATCGATGCCCAGCTGGGACAGTGTCTGTGCGATGGCCGGGCTCAACCCCGTGAGAAAACACTCGGCGCCCAGCAAGCGCACCGCCTTGGCCATGCGGATGAAGTGGTCGGCTGTGCGTGTGTCGAGCACCGTGACGCCGGTGATGTCGATGATGACGTACTGAGATTGGTCGCGCACCACGCGCTCGAGCAGCCGGTCCATCATGTCGGTGGAGCGCTCGGTGTCGACCGCGCCGATGACCGGCAAGGTGAGAATGCCGTCCCACACCGAGATGATGGGCGTCGACAGCTCGCGCAAGACCATGTTCTGGCGCTCGGCGATCTCCTGGTTCTTTCGTTCGATCTCCAGGATCTGATCTCGGTTGCGGCGTTTGGTCTCGGCGAGCTCGTTGATCAAGTTCGAGACCGCCGCCTCGATGGCCTGGAACTCGTCCATCTCGTCCGACACCGTCATCTTCGCGCCGAAGTCACCGGCCGAAGCCCGCATCAGGATTTCGAGCATGCGCTCGATTCGTGCGCTCAAGTCCTTCATCGCTGCTCACCCCTCCCAGTCTTTCGTCGGTAGCACGCCCAAGCGCGCGCGCCGCGCTCGGGTCGGTTCTCCACGCGCAGCTCGTCGGCCAAGCGGCGGACGCCGGCCAGGCCCGAGCCCAGCCCCTGCGGCGGCCGCACGCCTTTCTGGTACTGCCCCAGCTGGCCGAAGCGGTCGGTGCGGCCTTGGTCGGCCAGCACCGCGGGCGTCAAGCCCGGGCCCTCGTCTTCGACCACG
The DNA here is from genome assembly GCA_964511185.1 of uncultured Myxococcaceae bacterium. Classification (GTDB taxonomy): domain Bacteria; phylum Myxococcota; class Myxococcia; order Myxococcales; family Myxococcaceae; genus CAZEDU01. The sequence goes on from CAZEDU010000001.1 coordinate 148,703, forward strand.
ATGTCGCAGCGGCCGGTGTCGATGACGATGCGGGCCACGCCTCCGCCCGCGTGCCGGACCGCGTTGGTCGCCAGCTCGAGCATCAGGATGTTGAGCGTGGCGGCCTCGGTCTCGTCCCACCCCAGCTCGCGCGCGGTGCGCTCCAGGGTGAGGCCCGCCGCGAGGCAGTCGACGCGGCTGCGCACGTCCCACTGCCGCTGCACGCCCACTCCGTGGTCGTCCGGCGAGGCCATGCTCATCGCTTCTCCCGAAAGTCGATGACCACCACGCACGCGTCGTCGTCCGGCCGCGCGGCGCGCTCGAGCAGCGCCTTGGCCGCGTCGACCGCGCTCAGGTTCTGCGCCGCCTCGAGCGCCTTGGGCATCTCGCGCGCCTTGAGCCCGTCGGAGACCAGCACCCACCGATGTCCTGGCTCGGCGAAGAGCTCGAACTCGCGGAAGGTGGCGATGCCACGGCCCAAGATGCCCGGCACGCAGGTCGGCCGCGAGACCCCCGGCGGCCCATAGACGTCGACGTTCCCGATGCCGGCGAACCGCACCATCTTCGGCTCGACCCGCACCATCGACATGACCGCGCCGCGGATGCCTTTGAGCGCCTTGTCGCACGCGTCGAACAGGTCCTTCAGCGCGCGCGGTCCGGCTTGCTCCAGGCAGCTCTTCGCCGCCTGCGCGCTCTTCTGGGCGTCGGGGCCGTGGCCGAGCGCATCGATGACGCAAAAGAGCGACGTGTCCTGCTCCATCTTGACGTAGTGCGCGTCGCCGCACGACTGAAAGCCAGGGCGGGGGCGCATGGCGGCGCCGCTGTCGATGAGCCAGCTCAGACCAGCCTCGCCTTCTTCGCGCCGCGCACGAAGGTGCCTTGGCCGGGCGCCGTCTCGACCTCGAACTCGTCGAGCAGCCGCTTGGTGCCCGCGAGCCCGCGCCCCAGGCCCGTCTTCGAGACGTACTTGCCGGACAGGATGTCTTGGATGTTCGGGATGCCGGGGCCCTTGTCCTTCGCGATGATGATGAAGGTGACGAAGCCGTCGCCCTCGTGCAGCTCGAGCCGAATCTCGCCCGTCTGCGCGTACATGTAGATGTTGCGCGCGAGCTCGGAGGCCGCGGTGGCGAGGCGAACCGCGTCGGTGGAGCCGAAGAAGCGGCGCGCCATCGCGTAGCAGCGCTTCTGCACGAAGAGCACGTGCTCGTCGTTGCTCACCAGCTGGGCGATGACGGTGGCCGCCGGCGGCGCGCCGCCGGTGATGACGCGGCGGATGTCGCTCAAGTGGCGGCGGTCGAGGTTCTTCAGGAAGACCTTGAGCCCGGATTCGATCTGCTCGAGCAAGGACTGCACGCTCTCGATGTCGAGCGTGCCGACCTGGCTGTCGGCGAGCGATGGCAGGCTCACGACGATGCTGTTGGCCACCAGAGCGGAGGTCAGCTTCTGCAGGTACTTTTCGACATCCTGCCGGATGGCCATGGGTGGATCAGCTCGCGTTGCTCACGATGCGAAGGTTCAGCTTGCGCAGCGCGCCTTCTAGGTTGAGCGCGGTCTCGACGCGCGGCAGCTCGACGCCCAGCTCGACCAGCGTCATCGCCACCGCCGGGCGCATGCCGACGAGCACCGGCCGGACCCCGAACGACTGCGCGATGTTCGCCGTGTCGCCCAAGACCTTGGCGGCGAAGCTGTCGACGATGGCCAGCGACGAGACGTCCATCACCAGGCCCGACAGGCCCTTCTCCGAAGAGAGCCGCGCCGAAATCGCGTCTTGTAGCGCGCGCGCTTGGCTGTCGCTCATCGACGCCGGCGAGCTGACGAACAGGCAGCTGCCGAGCCGCATCAAAGGTATGTAGTGATCCGAATTGATCAGGTCGTCCACGGGCTCACGTCACAGGGCTGGGGTTGCGCGCCTCATGATCAAAACGTCGAGGCGGTCTCGCTCGCACTTCGACGGTTTGACTCAAAGTGTATGTGCCAAAGATGCAACCTCACAAGTTTCGTTGGGTGCGTGGTGGGGCGCCCTCAACCGCGAACTGCGGTCAGCGCCAGGCCCGGAACCTTGAGCCAAGACGGTCGCTGCTCGAGCTCGAAAATCTTGCGCGCGACGCCTGCCTGTGTGCGGTGCGCCGGGAACCAAGGCGATGGGGGAAAGGCCTTCACCGGACCGTAGAGCACGCCCTTCTCGACCCCCTCGAGCATGTAGGTGTTGTGGCCGAAACCTCGCCCACTTTGGATGTCGCTCAAGGTCGAGCTGGGGTGCCCGCCCCAAGGCAATTGTCCCAGCCCAAAGACGGCGGCCGGCCAGGTGTTGATGGCGACGGATCCGTACTCGAGCGTGCGGATGACCTCGTCGAGCGCGCGCGACAGCTCGGGGTCGTTCTCGGCCGTGGGGTGCACGACCAGCGTCACGCAGAGCGTCCCCCACAGCTTCTCCTGCACGAAGCGCGTGGCGTTTCGCAGGAAGTCGATGGGGGACGTGGACGGCAGCAGCACCTCGCCGAAGGTCGCGCACCACGGCTCGCGCTCGAAGAACGGCTCGCGGCTGGCGTTGGGGTCGAGCTCGCGCACGAAGGCGAACGGCAGCTCGCCTTCCTTCGGCTGCCCAATGAGCTGCAGCCGGCTCCGCTGATCAGTGTAGCGGCGCCAGGTCTGCTCCGACCCCGGATACCAGGGCTTGCGCGTCGGCGTTTGCTCGAGCCAGTGGATGGTGCGGCGCACCAGCTCGTGGCGTCCGCTCCACCCCTCGGGCGCGACCAACAGACGCGCGGCGTTGCAGTTGAAGCCCGCGTTGTTGGCGACCATGCCCGCCAAGTTGCGCGCCTGCGAGTCGAGCTCGTCGGGCTGGTAGGGCCCGGGCACCACGATGACGGCCGACACGTTGCCCAGCTCGCTGGTGATCTCCTTGGTGAGGAACGGCCGGCTCTCGCGCTTGCGCGCGTCGGCCTCCGGGCCCGGCGGCCCCCACACCATCAGGTCGTGGGTCTTGTCCGAGCCGGTGATGTGAATCTCGTCGACCGCCGGGTGCCGGGCGAGGTAGCCGCCCTCCTCCGCGCCGCCGTACGCGGTGGCGAGGAAGCCCTGCTCGAGGGCCGGACGAAACGCGCGCTCGAGCAGCGGGCCCAGGTAGTCGTTCACCGGGTTCAGCTTGAGCAGGCAGACCTTCCCCTCGACGAACATCTTTTGGAGCACGTCGACCGGGGCGATGGCGTTGACGTTTCCCGCGCCGAGCACCAGGCAGACCCGGCCGTCGTGCGGCCGCTGGTAGAAGAGCGCTTGGTGCTCGCGCAGGTTCTCGCGCGTGACGGAAGGCTGCATCAGCACCTCGCCGCGGTGCTTGGCGAGCAGCGCCGCGTCCATCGCGCTGGAGGGGAAGACGCGAATCGCCAACCGTCCATCGCTCAGGGTGCGGATCCACTTCGGGTCGATGCGGGGCGCGCCATGGCTTCGCACATCGCGCAGCGCTTCAGAGAGCAGGCGCATGTAGCGGCCGGTGATGACCGGTCCGCTCAGCCACTCTTCGCCGGCCGCGGCGGACGGCACCGACTTCACCGCGCAGGCGGTGCGGACGAGCTCGTCGGCCGCCTTCGCGTAGCCGCGGCGCAGCTCGTCGAGCAGCGCGATGCGGGCGTCGATGGCGAGCCGCGCGAACTTCGGGGCGGACGCCTTGAGCTTGGCCAGCCGCTCGTCGAGCTGGCCTTGGGGAGTGGGGGGAAGGGTCGGCATGCCGTGGGGAGAACACGCCTGCCGCGGGGTTTTGTCCAGGTTTCTGGCGATACTGAGGAAAAGCGAGGACAACGGCATGCCCGAGCGAAAACCAGACGACGAGACCTGGGAGTCGTTCGTCGAACGCCAAATCCGCGAGGCGCAGGAGCGCGGCGAGTTTGATCAGCTCCCCGGCGCGGGCAAGGAGATTCCGGGCCTCGAGCAGCCGCTCGACGAGCTGTGGTGGGTCAAGGAGAAGCTCAAGCGTGAGAAGCTCTCGGTGTTGCCCGAGCCGCTCGAGCTGCGGCGCGAGGTCGAGCGGGCGCTCGGAGCCATCGACGCGTGCGCAAGCGAACAGGAAGTGCGCTCGATGCTCGAGGCGCTCAACCAGCGCATTCGGCGGCTCAACGCCACGGTGACGAGCGGACCGTCCACCACGCTGTCGTCGATAGACGTCGAGCACCACGTTCGCGCGTGGCATGCACGCAGGTCACGCTGACGCTCGCTGGCTTGGGAAACGAGCGCTGAGGGGCCTGGAGGGGAGCGGGGGCTGGACGGTCCCACCGCTCGAACGAAAGGCCACCAGCGCCGGCAAGCTTCGGGCGGGGGCTTTGACGCATCGCCAGCCCCCCGGACACATCGAACTGCGGAGAGAAAGGTACCGTTTCTGGTACCCAGGACTCCGCAGTTCGGAGGAACGACGACGTCGAAGCAGGCAACCGCGTGCCGTGAAGCGGTCGCGTCTTGGCGAAGGCACGAGCCATCGAAGCGCAGGCGAAGCACCCGCCCGGTCCACGCTCCCCATCCAGGCCAGCTGCGCCCTTCGTGGCGATGGGACTCAGAGCACGGTCGCCAGGTCGACGCCGAGCCCGGCGCCGACGCAGACCGCGCGGGCGAGCCCTTCGGCGCCTTGCGGGAAGTAGGTCCAGCCACCGCCCAGCACGCCGTAGAGGGAGGGCGCGATGCGGTAGCGGCTCTCGGCCCAGAAGAGCCAGCGGGGCGATTGCTCGAGGCCGACGCCGGTGGCGCGCACGCTCGCGGTGAGCCTCTCCGAGAACCCGACGAGGTCGAGCTGCACGTCGAGCTCGGACCGCCCCCAATCGAAGCGCTCCCCCGCGGCGGTGACGTGCAGCCAGCGCAAGGTGGTGAAGGCCTCGAGGTAAATGGAGTAGCCGTCCGGGAGTCTCTCGAGACCGAGCGGCGTGCTCGAGACGCCGATGGAGGAGAAGCGGGCGAGCTCGTAGGCGGGGCCGAACAGGCCTTGGCGAAAGCCGCCCGTTTGCTTGCGCACCTCGAGCTTGGCGCCCAGCGGAACGCTCGCCCCTCCTTCGCCCGCCAAGCCCGCCACGGCGCCCCACCCGCCTGGGCCTGCGCCGAAGCGGGTGCCACCGCCGACGAGCGCGAGGAGCTGAAGCCCTTCACCCTGCAGGAAGGCGTACGAGGCGTCGACGTGCGTGAGCGTGATGGGGAACGACTGGCCGCCCGCGCGGGCGAAGTCATGGGCGCCAGAGAGGGAGATGCGGGCGCGATCGGGCGCGGCGCCGAGCTGCCTTCCCAAGTCGAGCGTGTATTCGCCGGCGAACAGCCGCGCCGCGAGCACGTCGCTGGCGAGCAGCTCGAGCCGATGGGCATCCAGGTTCACCTGGGCGCGCGCGCCGGCCGGGTGGTAGTCCGGGTTGTCGCGGTTGCGGTAGCGACCGACCAGATGGCCCAGCCCCAAAGTCGCGTGCTCGAGAGCGCCGGCGCGCAGCGAGAAGGCGTCACCGTCTTTGCCGATGGCGAGCCGCTCGAGGACTTGGCCGTAGTCGCTGCGCTCGTCCCAGTCTTCGCGGCGCAAGCGGAAGCGGGTGTCGTCGGCGTCGTCGAGACGAAGCCGAAGCGGCGCGGCCAAGTCGAGCGCGAACGCGTCGGTCCGCTCCACGCCCGCCCGCGGCGCCAGGCCCACGTACAAGGCCGAGCGGCGGGCGCCGGCGTCGACGGGCCACAGCTGAAGCTGGCTCTCGGCGGAGGCGCGCAGCGACCAGTCCCCCGGCGCGGGGGCGCGCTCTTCGACCGATGTCGCTTGCGCGAAAAGCACGGTCAGCAACGCGGTGAGGGAGGCGCTCACATCACGAATGGTAGAGGGATGCGCGGCGGAGGAAAGAAAAGCGCCCCATGGCGTGTCCGCAGCAGTCGAATCATTGCCATCGCCGAGAACCCAACCCGTTCAACGGCGGAGCGCTCTTTCTCCTCGCACAACACCAGCGGCCGATAACGAGGAAGGCGCCGGGTGAACTCACCGAGCCCTTTCCAGTCGCCAGTGACGATGGGACCGGTCTTGACCTCGATGGCCCAACGACCCCAGCTCCCGTCGACCACGAAGTCGACCTTGAACGGCTCTTCGCGCCAATAGCTGAGCCGCTGCCCGGCGTTCCAGGCATGCGCCAGACACGCGTTCTCGACCCAAATGCCGAATCGCTGCGGATCGGTCGAACTCTCCGGAAAACCGCGCGGATCCATGACCGATATCAATGCGTTGTTGAGCGTGATGGTCTTGGGGGGAGCCGCCCGCTGCCGTGCCGGACGACCGGAGTACTTGGGAAGCGCAGCGACAAGGAACGATTCTTCGAGCAAGGCCAGATAGTGGGCGATGGTCTCGAGCGCTCCGCGCTCTTGAAGTTGCCCCTGAATCTTCTGGAGCGACACGATTTGAGCGGGCGATGACGCGCACACGCCGAAGACCTGCCGCAACAGCGCCGGCCTTCTGACCGTGGCCAGCGCCAAAACATCGTGGCCGATGGCCGGCTCGAGAATGGCGTCGCGTACGTACACGGACCACCGCTCAATCCGGCAGCTCATCGGCGGGCGGCGGGTCATCGCGTGGACGTTGGTGTAACCTGGCCGAACGTGACCACGCGCATCCGGCCCGACCGCTCCCCTTCGGCTCAACGACCTTCCTCGACCGCCGCGGCCCGCGCCGCTGGACAGCCCCTTTCCGCGCAGGCCGTCGCCGCGCTCGTGCAGACGCCGCAGTGGGCGGCGCTGCGGCCTGATCAGCAGAACGGGTTGCTCCAAGTCCTGCGTTCCGCGCGCGGGCCTCAAGCGGGCAAGGTGCTCGAGCTGGTCACCTTGGGCGTCGGCCAACCGGCCCGGCTCGACAGCGCAGACCGCGCGGGCCGCTCGTTGTTGCAGCACCTGGTGTCGCTGTCGACCCAGCGACTGCATCCCACGCTCGCCCGAGCGAAGCCGCCGGTCACCCGCACCGACCTGATGACCGGCGTGCTGCGGCAGACGCTGCAGCCGGACACCATTCGGCAGGGAAACTTCGAGACCTGCGTGCCGACCTCGATGCAGTACCTGCTCTGCCGCGACACCCCGGCCGAGTACGCGCGGATGATGGCGGAGCTGACGGGCCCCACCGGCCGCGCGGCGATGCCCCACGGGGGCGCGCTCCATTTGCAGACGGAGTACCTGACCGCCGCGCGGCGAAAGGCAGAGCGGCGCACGGTGAGCGAAGCCATCTTTCAAAGCGCGGCGATGGAGTTCGGCAACGGGCCCGACACGTACGACGCCGCCACCGACCGCACCCGCAAACCTCTGGGCGGCGGCTTCGACTTCGAGAGCACCGGCCTCGACATCAACCGCGGCCCTGCGCTGGCGCAGCGCCTCTTGGGTGGGCGCTTTCAGCGGCTCTCGCTCGATGGCGCCAAGGGCGGCGCGAGACAGGAAGAGCTGATGCGGCTGCTGACCTCCTCGGCGCCGGGGATGCCGATCATCGTCTCGATGAACGTGCTCCCAGGCCCCCACCGGCGCGGCGGCTCACGGCACGCGCTGACGTTCCTCGGGCTCGATGCGCAGGGCAACGTCCGCTTGCGCGATCCCTACGGCCCGGGCACCAACTTCCGCATCGCGGGGTTTCGCCGCGTCGGCACCACCGGCGAGTACGCCGTGTCGCCCGAGATCTTCCGCGCGCGGGTGCAAGGCGTCATTCATCGGGCAGGCTGAGACTCACCACTGAAGGACAGCCAACGCACCGACTGTGTTCGGCACCGCGTGCAAAATGATCGCTGGCCCGATGCTGCCCGAGCGGTGCCTCAACCAACCGGCGACGAGGCCCATTGCCAATGGCAACGTGACGGCGATGGGCCACAGGCTGGGAGCGAAGAACAACAAGAGCAGGTGTGGAACGAGGAAACAGGCCGCCTGCAGCACGTTCGCCGTCCAAAACGACAGCCGGCGGAAGAGCGCCCCGCCGATGAGGCCGCGGAACAGGAGCTCTTCGGGAATTCCCGTCGCCAGAAAACCGTAGCCGAACACGCTCAACACCACCGCCGCGGTCGGCTCCAACCCGACGAAGGGCTTCAACATCGCGCCTTCGAAACTGCTGGTCCATTGGGTGAGCCAAATGACGACCGGGAGAAACGGCAGCGTCACCGCGCTGGCGATGAGGTAGTCGCGGATGTTGCCCGGCTGCAGCCCCAGCCGCGTCAACAGCTCCGGAAGCCCCGCCTTCGCTCGCCACTGCACCACCAGCATCCAGATCAGCACCGGGACGCCGAACAGCACCCAGTTCTGCGCAATCGCTCCGGCCGTCATCTGCACCTCCCTCCGCAGCCCGCTGACGGAAAACGAAGAGCGGCACTATGCCACCGGAAGAGCCCCACCCGAGCGCCGCTGGATCTTTTTTCCGAAAGATGAAATACACCGTGCATTCGATGCGTATATATATGCACGACCTTGCATAATCAATCTCTCGCCCGAATCGGGCTCATAGGCGCCTCCGGTTACTCCGGCATCGAGGCGACCCGGCTTCTCGCAGGACATCCCCACGTCCAACTCTCGTTCCTCGCCAGCGACCGCTGGGATGGCGAGACGACGGCCGCGCGCATCGGGCTCGACACACCGCTGCGCTACGTCACGCCGAAGGCCGCGGAGGCCCGGTTCCTGGACTGCGACGCGGTGCTCTTCGCCACCCCGGCCGAGGTCTCGCTCGAGCTGGTGCCGAAGGCGCTGGAGGCCGGGGCGCGCGTCATCGACCTCTCCGGCGCGTTTCGCCTGAAGGACCCGGCGCTCTACCCGCGCTTCTACGGCTTCCCCCACGCCGCGCCCAAGCTGCTCGCCGAGGCGGTGTACGGCCTTCCGGAGCTGTTCCGCTCCCGCCTGGCCGGCGCGCGCTTCATCGCCAACCCGGGCTGCTACCCGACCGCGGCGGCGCTCGCGCTGGCGCCCTTGGTGCGCGGCCGATGCGTGGACCCGCGCTCGGTGGTCGTCTCCGCCGCTTCGGGCGTCACCGGCGCCGGACGCAAGGCGAGCGAGGAGTACAGTTTCACCGAGCTCGACGGCGACTTCCGCGCGTACAAGGTGCTCGGCCACCAACATACGCCCGAGATGGCGCAGACCTTGGGCCTGCCGGAGCTGACCTTCACGCCGCACCTGCTCCCCATCAAGCGCGGCATCCTCTCCACCGCCTTCGCGCGGGTTCTGCCCGGCGTCACGGCCGAGCAGGTCGCATCTGCATATTCATCCACATATGCCAACGAGCCCTTCGTCCGGCTGCTCGACGCGCCCGAGGCGGTGAACCTCAAGTCCGTGGTCGGCACCAACCGCTGCGCGCTCGGCCACCGCGTCGAGGGCGAGCGGGTGGTGGTGGTGTCCGCCATCGACAACCTGGTGAAGGGGGCCGCCGGCCAGGCGGTGCAGAACCTGAACCTTTTGTTCGGCTGGGAGGAGACGACCGGCCTGTCTGCAGCAAGGGGGCTTTATCCATGAAGACGCCCATCGGTTTCTCGTTCGCCGGCCTGAACGCCGGCATCAAGTCGGCCCGCAAGGACTTGGCGCTCGTCTACAGCGAGGCGCCCTGCGCGGCGGCGGGCTGCTTCACGGCGAACCAGGCGAAGGCCGCCCCTTGCGTCGAGGCCGAGGCGCGCCTGCCCGCGTCGAACGTGCACGCGGTCCTCGTCAACAGCGGCAACGCGAACGCGCTCACCGGGCCACAAGGCCTGGACGACGTGAAGACGGTGATGGCCACCCTCGCCAACGCGCTTGGGCTCGCGCCGGCCGCGGTGCTCACCGCGTCGACGGGCGTCATCGGCGTGCGGCTGCCGACGCGGAAGATTGTCGACGCGATTCCGGCGCTGGTCCAGGCGCTCGGCCCCCAGCCCGACCCGGCCGCCGAGGCCATCATGACCACCGACACGCGCATGAAGCTCTCCTCGCGCACGGTGCGCCTGTCGGGCAAAGACGTGACGCTCTCGGCCATCTGCAAGGGCTCGGGGATGATCGCCCCTCAGCTGGCGACGATGATCTGCGTCGTCACCACCGACTGCGACATCTCACCCAAGGCGCTGCAGCGCGCGCTGCGCGAGTCGATGGACAGCAGCTTCAACAACCTGACCGTCGACAACGACATGAGCACCAACGACGTGGTCTACGCGCTGGCCAACGGCAAGGCCGGCAACGCGCGCATCACCGACCCGGGCGGCGACTACAAGAAGTTCGCCGCGGCGCTGGGCGACCTGTGCGAAGAGCTGGCGAAGGAGATCGCCGCCGACGGCGAGGGCGCCACCAAGCTGCTCGAGGTGAAGGTCTGCGGCGCGCCGGACGAGCGGGTGGCCAAGGACCTGGCGAAGTCGATCGCCGGCTCGTCGCTGGTCAAGGCCGCCATCTTCGGCGCCGACCCGAACTGGGGCCGCGTCCTGGCCACCGTCGGCGCGCGCGCCGGCTCGCAGGGCTGGGCCGTCGACCCCGCGAAGGCGCGGGTGACGATTCAAGGGCTCGTCGTCTACGAAAACCAGCCGGTGGTGCACGAGGCGGCGGCGCTGCGCTCACGCATGCGCGCGCCCGAGGTGAAGGTCGAGGTGAAGCTCTCGGCGGGCAGCGGCGCGGCGACCGCGTGGGGCTGCGACCTGTCGTACGACTACGTGAAGATCAACGCCGACTACACCTCGCTGCTCGTGCAGACGCCGGGCGGCGGCGTGGCGAAGGACAACCGGCTGTCGAACTACAGCCCTTCGTTCAAGGTGTCGCTGCTCGTCGAGGCGCTCTCGTACATCCACCGCTTCGCCGACAAGCGCTGCGTCATCAAGTACGGCGGCGCGGCGATGGTGAAGGAGTCGCTCAAGCGCTCGTTCTGTGAGGACGTGAACCTGCTCCGCTCGCTCGACCTGATGCCGATCGTGGTGCACGGCGGCGGGCCGGAAATCACCCGCACGCTCGAGAAGCTGGGGCGCAAGGCCGAGTTCGTCGACGGCGTGCGCGTCACCGACGCGCAAGACCTGAAGGTGGTCGAGATGGTGCTCTCGGGCTCCATCAACAGCGACATCGTCACGCTGCTCAACGGCAACGGCGGCGCGGCGGTCGGCGTCTCGGGCAAGGACGGCGCGCTGCTCAAGGCGCGGAAGCTCGTCTCGGAGAGCGGGCGCGACCTGGGACAGGTCGGCGAGGTCACCGAGGTGAACGTCAAGTTCCTCGAGATGCTCTTGCAGCAGGGCTACGTGCCGGTCATCTCGCCCATCGGCATCGGCGACGACGGGCAGAGCTACAACATCAACGCCGACTCGGTGGCTGCCGCGGTGGCCGCCGCCGTCGGCGCGACCAAGCTCATCTACCTGACGGATGTCCCGGGCATCCTCGAGAGCGGCGAGCTGATCAGCGAGCTCACCTCGGCCGCGCTCCAGGCCAAGCTCGCGTCGGGCGCCATCTCGGGCGGCATGACCGTCAAGGGCCGGTCCATCCTCCAGGCGCTCGAAGGCGGCGTCGAGCGCGTGCACGTCATCGACGGCCGCACGCCGCACAGCCTGATCGCCGAGCTGTTCACCGACAAAGGGGTCGGCACCCTCATCACCCAGGGGGAGAAATAAATGCCCCCTCCGAGCAAGCGCGAGGTGGACCGGCGCGGCATCATCCGCGAGCTCATCCGCAGCCGCGTCATCGGGACGCAGGAGGAGCTGCGCGAGCTGCTCGCCGCGCGCGGGCACGACGTGACGCAGGCGACGCTCTCGCGCGACCTGGGCCGCCTGGGCGCGCGCCGGGTGCAGCTGGACGAGGGCGGCACCGCGTACGAGCTGCCGGACGCGCCGGTCGCGCAGTCGCCCAAGAGCGAGCTCCAGGGCTTCAAGGACCTGGTGGTCTCGGTGAAGGAGAACGAGTCGCTGGTGGTGATCCACACCATCACCGGCGCGGCGTCGACGGTGGCGCTGGCCATCGACCGCTCGCGCGTGAGCGAGGCGCTCGGGTCGATTGCGGGAGACGACACCATCTTCGTCGCGCCGGTGAAGGGCGTGTCGCCCAAAGCGTTGTCGAAGCGGCTGCAAGCCGCATGGAAGGAGTCGCGTTAGTTGAAGAGAGACTTTCTGAAGCTGTCTGACCTTTCTCCGGCCGAGCACCGCGCGCTCTTCGCGCGGGCCCACGCGCTCAAGGCGCTGCGCGCCCAAAGGCAGGTGGTGCGCACGCTCGAGGGAAGGACGCTGGCGCTCATCTTCGAGAAGGCGTCGACCCGCACCCGGCTGTCGTTCGAGGCGGCGATGTTCCAGCTCGGGGGCGCGGCCATCACGCTGCCGACGCAAGGCAGCCAGCTGGGTCGAGGCGAGCCGCTCGAGGACACCGCGCGCGTCACCTCCCGCTACGCCGACGCCATCATGTTTCGAACGTTCGGCGACGACCGGCTGCAGGCGTTCGCGCGCGCCTCGACGGTGCCGGTGGTGAACGGCCTGTCCGACGGCGGGCACCCGGTGCAGCTGCTCGCGGACCTGTTCACCATCGAGGAGCGGCTGGGCGGCGTGGCCGGCAAGACCGTCGCCTTCGTCGGCGACTGCGCGAGCAACATGGCGCGCTCGTACGCGGAAGCCGCGCCGCTGTTCGGCTTCGCGCTCAAGCTCGCCGCGCCGGAGGGCTACCACATGCCGAAGCAGGAGCGCGGCGACGCGTTCGCCACCGCGAACCCGTCGGAGGCGGTGCGCGGGGCCCACGTGGTGGTGACCGACGTGTGGACGAGCATGGGGCAGGAGGCCGAGACCGCGCGGCGGCTGGCGGCGTTCCGGGGCTTCTGCGTCGACGAGGCGCTCGTGGCCCAGGCCAAGCCCGACGCCATCGTGCTGCACTGCCTGCCCGCCCACCGGGGCGAGGAGATTGCGGGCGCGGTGCTCGACGGCCCGAAGTCGGCCGCCTGGGACGAGGCCGAGAACCGGCTGCACGTGCAGAAGGCGTTGTTGGAGAAGCTCTTGCTGGAGGCGTGACGAAGACATTGAGCACTTTGACGAAGAAGCACCGCGCGGCCATCGCGCGCGCAGAAGACCGCTTGAGCCTCGCCGCGCTCGTCGCGGAGCTGGGGCTGCTGCAGCCCCGGTACGCCGCGGCGTCGACGGTGGAGGAGGCGCTCGCCGCGGCGGAGCGCATCGGCTACCCCGTGCTGCTACGAACGTCGACGGGAACGCGGGGCGAAGGCGCCGCCCTCGCGCGCACGGCCGACGCGGTCGCGGCGCGCTTTCCGACGACTCAGGCCGCATCGAAGAACGGGCTCGTGCGCGTCGACGCGTTTCTCGAGCACGCGAGCGAGGTCGACGTGTTGCTCGTCGCGGACCGCACGGGCGAGGTGCGCGTCGCCGGCATCGTCGAGCACGTGGAGGAGGCCGGCGTGCACGCCGCGGACGCCACCTGCACTTTGCCGCCGCACTCGCTCACGCCCGAAGTCACCGAGAAGCTCAAAGACGCGTCGCAAGCCATCGCGCGCGCTTTGCCGATGGTGGGCGTGCTCGGGCTGCGCTTCGCGGTGCAAGGCAAGGACGTCCACGTGCTCTCCGCCGACGCGCGCGCGCCGCGCTTCGTCGAGCTCACCGAGGCCGCCACCGGCTTTCCGCTCAGGCACGCGGGCGCGCTGTGCGAAGGCGGCGACACGCTTCGAGCGCTGGGACACACGCGCGACCCCGAAGTGCGCGGCCACTGGGTGCGCGAGGCGGTCATTCCGGCGAGCGCCGACCTCCAGTTAGGCCCGGCAGCCAAGTCGACCGGAGAGGTCGTCGCCACCGGGCCGGACTTGTCGACCGCGTTCGCGCGCAGCCAGCTCGCCGCCGGCATCGCGTGGCCGAGCAGCGGCAAGGTGTGGATCGACGTCGCGGAAGGCGACGAGCCACACCTGGTCGACTTCGTGAGGCGACTCCAGCGGCTGGGCTTCACGGTGCTCGCCACCGAAGCGGCGCGCGCGTACCTGGCGACCAAGCACTTGGAGGTAGCAGCCGCCGGCGACGACGCGCGCGATGCCGCGATGCTCTTCGCGCATCGCCCCACGCGGTACGCCGAGGCGCTCGCGCGCGGCGTGCCTTACTTCACGACGCCGCAGGCGATGCGCATGGCGGTCGGCGCGCTCGAGGCGCTCGCGTCACGCCAGCGCGCGGCTTGACGCGCGGTCACCAGCTGTGCCGAGACACGCACGGGGGGATGAACTGCCAATTGGGGGACTTTGAAGCGTCTGACGTCGCCCGTTCCATGCACCGCGCGCCGTGCCACGAGCGTGTCCGAACGGATTAACTCCCCACGGGGGAGAGGGCGAGAATCAGCTGCCCCTTCTCGTGCGCGCCGACGCGCTGGTACACCGAGCCCGAACGGCCGAGCTGCACGGTCGCCTCGGCGCCCGGGCCTTTCACCTTCACCGTGGCGGTGCCGTCCTTCAGCTCGATCATCGTGAGCGACACCGACTTGGTGTTGGGGAGCTTCACGTCTACGGGCTTGGACTGGGCCAGCGCGACCTTCTGGCTGAGCAGCCGCACGTACGACGTGAAGAAAATCTTCGCGCTGTCGAACTCTTCCTTCATCGCCTTCAGGCTGACCGGGTCGATGCGGTTGCCTTCGTTCGAGGCGTAGACCACGTCGGCCATCACCTCGACCTTCGGCTCGACCACCTGCGCGAACGCGGCGCCCGCGCCGAGCGCGGCCAACACACCGAGCAGCTTGAACACGTTCCCCCCAAGTGACCTCACAGCTCGCCTCCGTTGGGCTCTCGCAGCTTGTTCTCGGGTGGCGCGTCGCGCTCCACCTCTTCGTGTGCCTCGCCGCCGGTGCCGGGCTGCTCCGGCGCCTGCTCGGTGTCGACGAGCCAGATGATGGCGTTGCCCGACTTGGTCTTGAGCACCTCGGGCCGGCTCTGCTTGCCCTGCTCCGGCGCCACCGACTTCACCGCCATCCGCTCTTGCGCGTAACCTTCGGGGATCGGCTGCCGGGTGAGCACGCTGACCGTCACCACCAAGGCCGCCATCGCCGTGGCGAAGCCCGCGAGGAGCGGGCCGCGCTGGTGCAGGAAGAGCTCCTGCAGCGACAGCTTGATCCGCTCGAGGAAGGGCGGCTTCTCGGGCGTCACCCGCGCCAGCACCTTGGTCGAGAAGTCCTTGAAGTCCACCTCGTCGGCCAGCATCTCCATGCCCACGCGCAGCAGGCCCGACTCGGCCCGAAGGTCCGCGACGCGCATCGTGCAGTCCTTGCACGCCGCCATGTGCCGCTCGACCTGCGTGCGCGCGGCGACAGGAAGCTCGCCGTCGATGAAGGGCGACAGGAGCGGACGGAAGGTCTGGCAGGCAGGGTTCGTGGGCATGACTTAGTCGGTGACGACCGCTCTCAATTGATATTTCCCAGGCGGATCATTCGCTCCCTATCCCACTCTTCGCTTCGCCCAACTCAAGGTACTCGCTCAAGATTTTTTGCACCTTGAGCCGAGCGTGAAACAGGCGCGACATCACGGTGCCCTTGGGAATGTCGAGCACCCGCGCCAAATCCTCGTACGACATGCCTTCGATTTCCCTCAGGAGCAAGATGGCCCGGTGCTTTTCGGGCACCTGCTCGAGCGCCTCCTGAATCTTCTCGGCCAGCTCCCGGCGCAGCGCGCTCTTCTGCGGGTTGGTGCCCAGGCGCGACCCCAGGGCGCCCAGGTGCGCCTCCGCCGAGTCGACCTGCAAGGTCTCGTCGAACTCCACGTCCTCGGTCTTGCCGCCGGCCTTGCGCCGACGAATCACGTCGATGCAGACGTTGACGGTGATGCGGTACAGCCAAGTGTAGAAAGACGAGTCGCCCTTGAAGTGGTCCAGGTACTTGTAGACCTTCACGAACGCTTCTTGCGAGACGTCGTAGGCCTCCTCGCGGTCTTTGAGCATACCGAGCGCAACCGAGTACACCTTGCGCTGGTAGCGCTCGACCAAGAGCTTGAAGGCGCGCTGATCACCAGACCGAACGCGCTTGACCAGGGTTAAGTCGTCAGTCGCCAAGACGAAAAAACCTTAGCGTGGGCCCTGGGGCGAAGCGAGAACTACGACGGTTCGCTCAACGCTAGAACGCGGCGAGGACGATGGCGGCGAGCGCGCCGGCGAGCAGGAGCAGCACGGCCGCGAACGCCATGCGGTCGAGCTGCTCTCGGCCGATGTGGCCTTCCTCGAAGGCGTCGGCGCCCTCGCGGTAGCGGTGGAGCCAGTTCCACAGCATGTTGCTGCCCAGAACTTTTCCGCGGTGCCGGCTCGACTGGCCGGTGCTCTCGCCCGGCTCGTATTGGCTCTGCACTTCGACCGGCTTGATGAGCACCTTGCCGCCTTGGGCGATGAGCACGTTCGCGCGTACCTGCTCGGCGTGCGCGGCGCGCTCCGCCTCTCCCCGCGCTCGGCTGGAGCCGTGCGCGACCTCCGCCTGCGCGGAAGCCGCCTTGAGCTCGGTGCCTTGCGGCGGGGTGACGGTGCGCGCATGCGGCAACGTCGGCGCATCGGGCGTGGCCTTTTGCTGCAGCTGCGGCGGAGGCGGCGCCTCGTAGCGCTGGCCGAAGCGGTCGGTGGGAGGCCAGTTGGCCGGCGCGTCGAACTTGGCGGTCTGCGCCTTGTGCTGCGCCTCCTCCGGCGTCTTCGCTTGCAGCACCTCGCGCGCGACCTCCACCCCGTTCTGCCCGGTGCGCTTCTCGCGCAGCTCGGAGAAGCCCAAGGACTGCAGCACGTCGGCGAACTTGCGGACGAGCGACTGCTTCTCTTCCGGCGGCAGCGGCTTTCCCTGAACGAAGCCCTGCGCGCCTTCGGGTTGAGGGCTTTGACCTTCTCCCTGAGACTTGCCCTTCGCGTCCGCGGGCTGGGGCCTCAAGCCTCCCGCGAGCGCGACGAACTTCTCGGCGTAGTTTGCGAAGAACTCGAACACCCGCTCGGCCTTGCTCTCCGGCTTGAGCCGAGGGTGCTCGACGAGCTGGTCGCGCACGAGCGCGTAGTCGGAAGCGAATTTTTGCGGGAGCTGATCCGGCTCGTACACCCGGTTCAGGTCGGGCGCGAGCCGGCCCACGTCCTTCGGCGCCAACGAGCGCGCGTCGCCATGGCTCCAGTGCACGTAGGACTCGAGCGTCTGCTCGAACGCCCCATCGGCGGTGCTCACCGTCACGGTGACGTGCGTGGGGTTCGAGGCGCGCGAGGCGCTCCCCC
>CAZEDU010000002.1:0-710 GCA_964511185.1 uncultured Myxococcaceae bacterium
CCGGCGTTGTAGGTGGCCGTCGCGCCCGAGTGCGAGAAGACGAGCGTGCCGGGGATGTTGCCGCTCGGAGTCGTCGGAGTCGTCGGAGTCGTCGGAGTCGACGTGCCGGCGTCGGGCTTTGGAGTGCTCGGAGCGGGCGAGTCGGTCGACGGGCCCGCCGCCGCGCCGCTGGCGCAGGTGCGCAGCTCGGTGATGCTCGCCCAGTCGTTCTCGCTGTTGCCGTTGACCTTCACGCGCACATAGCGGGCGGTCCGCGCGGCGAAGCGGCTCTCCTCGAGCCCGCCCGTGGTGCCGCTGCTGCGACCGGAGAACACGGACGTGAACTGGCTTCCGTCGGTCGACAGCTCGACCGCGAAGTTGTTGGTCCGCTCGGTGCCCTTGTACCAGGCGATCTGCACGCTCGACACGGCGCGCGAGGTGCCGAGGTCCATCAGAATCCACGCGCCGACGCCCTGCGCCGACCAGCGCGTGCTCAATGCGCCGTCGACGGCGTTGCCGGGGACGTTGCCGTCATCGGCGCTCGCGCGCAACGCCGTGCCGGTGGTCAACGTGCAAGCGCCGCTGTCGGTCGAAGGCGAGGGCGTGGTCGAGCCCGTGCTCGAGGTCTTCTGGCAAGCGCGCAGCTCGGTGATGCTCGCCCAGTCGTTCTCGCTGTTGCCGTTGACCTTCATCCGCAAGTAGCGCGCGCCGTCCAAGTTGAGCGTGACGTT
>CAZEDU010000002.1:720-23698 GCA_964511185.1 uncultured Myxococcaceae bacterium
GGCCCGCGTGCACCTGGGTGAAGCGCTCGCCGTCGTTGGAGGCGTACACGCGGAAATGGTTCGTCCGGTGCGTGCCGCGGTACCAGGCGATCGCGGCGCCGCTGAGCGACTTCACGCCGCCGAGGTCGAGCTGAATCCACTGACCCTTCCCGAAGCTCGACCAGCGCGTCGCCAGCCTGCCGTCGAGTACGTTCGCGGCGACGTTGCCGTCGGTCCCGCTCGCGGCCACGCCCGAGATCTGCAGCGGTTGGCAGTTGATCAGCGTGCCGACGCTCTCGCCGGTGATGTCGCTGCTCGGCTCCAGCTCGTCGGTGTAGACGCTGCCCTCCATCGGGCCACAGGCAACGAGCGTGGCCGCAAACAGGGCACAGGAAAAACGAGAAAGCGAAAGGCGCATCGGGCCGCTCCGGGGTTCGGTTCGGCAGCCCAGTTGTGCAATGGGGTTGCCGGCCGCCGGCGGAGCGGATGCGCCAACAGTTGCGAGGACTTGCGAGGGGAGTGATCCGCCTCCGAGGGGGCCCACCCTCACAGCGAAGGGGAGGGTGGCCAGCGGAGTGCGCTTAGTCCTTCTTTTTCTTCTTCTTGATCTCCTCCGGCAGCCTCAGGCTGTCGAGGAAGCTCTTGGTGATGTCGAGGGCCTTCTTCTCGGTCTCGAAGAAGTCCTTAAACCGCTTGAAGATGTCGCCGGCGCCGTCGAACGAGATGTTCTTGTCGAGCTTGCGCTTCTCGATGATCGCCACCCAGCGCTTGTAGTGCTCGGGATCCTTCTTCTTGAGCTCCTTGAGCCGGTCGAGCGTGAACTTCACCTGCGACTCGGTGCGCTGCTTCTTGCCGCCGGACGAGGCCTCCTCCGACGCCGCGGGCCTCGAACCTCGGTTGCTCTCAACGCGACTTGCCATTCAGCCCTCCAAAATGTCCGTCACCAACTTACCCGCATCCAAAGCGCTCAGGCCACGTTGGCGCCGCGGCCCGATGACACCGTCCTGTTACAGCGCGGGCTGTTTGTTCAGCCAGGCTTCGTAGGCGTTGAACGAGAAGTCCCGGCCCAAGAAGCGCTGCACCAGGTCGGCCGCGTCCGCCGAGCCGCCGGCCTCGAGGATGGCCTGCCGGTACTTGCCCGCGGGCGCGGGGCTCAGGAAGCCGTCCTTCTCGAACACCGTCATCAGGTCGCGCGCGATCACCGAGGACCAGATGTACGTGTAGTAGATGGCCGAGTAGCCATCGAGGTGGCCGAACGCGAGCTGGAAGTGGGTGCCGTCGACGAACTCGCGGCGGAACGGCTCGAACTTCTTCTGCAGCTGCTTGCCCAGCGCGGTGGTGTCGAAGCCCGGCGCGCGGTTGTAGTAGTTGAGGCTCACCGCCGAGAGGAACATCTGCCGGCGCGTGAACAGCCCCTTGCCGAACTCCTTGGCCGCCACCATCTGGCTCACCAGCTCGGGCGGAATCGGCGCGCTGGTCTGGTAGTGCTTGGCGAACAGCGCGAGCGCGTCCGCGTTCTGCGCCCACTCCTGCAAGAGCATCGACGGCGCTTCGACGAAGTCCCACTCGGTGCGAATGCCGGACTGCGCGGCCCACTGCTGCCGGCCGGCGAAGATGTGGTGCAAGAGGTGGCCGAACTCGTGGAAGAAGGTCTCGACCTCGCGCGGCTGCATCAGCGCGGGCTCGGCGCCCGGCTTGGGGAAGTTGCACATCAAGACGCCTTCGGGGTGCCGCTTTCCTTTCTGCCCCGTGGCGAGGTCGAACTGCGCCGCGTGTTTGTACTTGTTGGCGCGCGGGTGCATGTCGAGGTGAATGCGCCCGAGCAGTCCGCCCCCGGACGCGTCCAGGATGTCGTAGGTGACCACGTCCTCGTGCCAGGTCTTGGCGCTCGCCACCTTCTCGTAGCGGATCTGGAACATCTTCGAGGTGACCTGCAGCACGCCGTCGAGCACGCGCGCGTACTCGAAGTAGGGCCGCGCCTTCTGTGAGTCGAAGCCGAACTTCTCGGCCTTGTAGCGGTCCTCGTAGAAATCCTGGTCCCAAGGGTGCAGCTCCTTGGCCTTGGGCTCGTCGCGGCGCTTGAGCGCGAGCAGCTGCGCGTGCTCCTGCTGGGCGGCCTTCTCCGCGGCGCGGTTGACCGTGTCGATGAACTCCGATGCCTTCTCGGCGGTCTTGATCATCTTGGTCTCGGTCACGTAGGCGGCCCAGCTCGGGTAGCCGAGCAAGGTGGCCAGCTCGTGCCGCTTGGAGATGAGCTTGTTCAGCGTGGCGGCGTTCTTCGGGTGGCCGCGCAGCCGGTACACGCGCCAGAGCTGCTCGCGCGCCTTGGCGTCCTTCGCGTAGGTCATGAACGGCACGTAGTCCGGCGTGTCGGTGGTGATCTTCACCAGCCCCCTGTCGTTGGGCGGGTGCGCGCGGCGGTAGTCCTCCGGCAGGCCGTCGAGCGCCTTGGCCGGCACCTCGATGAAGCGCACGTCCTCGCGGATGTTCTTGCCGAACTCCTGGCCGATCACCGTGAGCTCTTCGTTGAGCGCCTTCACCTTCTGCCGCGTGGGCTCGTCGCGGTCGACGCCGGCGCGCCGCATCTCGCGCAGCGTCTTTTCGATCCAGTGGCGCGTCGTCGCGTCCTGGGCGTTCAAATCGACGGCGGCGAGCGCGTCGTAGAGCCGGCGGTCGAGGCCGAGCTCCGTCGCGAGCTTCTCGGCTTCCTGCTCGCAGACGTCGGCGGCGTTGCGCATCGCCTCGTCGGGGTGCGCGTTGCGGGCGACGCTCGCGCGCGCCGACACGCTGAAGAGCTTCGCCTGAACCTCATCGAACGCCTCGAGCAGCTCAGGGCCCGGCTGGGGCAGCGCCTCGAGCTGCTTGCGCGCGCTCGCCAGGTCCTCCCGGCAGGTCGTCTGAAAGAAGTCGACGCCGCTGGTCAGGAACTTGGCCGCGTCGGGCGCTGGGACGGCGGGGGTCGCGGTGTGGCGCTGATCTGCGTTCATGGGGCGAGCGGTCTTGCAAGCGATGAGGGCGGCGCTCACCACGAGCGCGGCCGCGAAGCGAAAGGGGGAGGTCTGCATGGCGTCAGCTCATCGCTCCGTCGGCGAAAAAGTTCAACCGATTCCGAAGCGACGGCCGTCCCTCTGGTCGGCGGGGAAGACTGCGGGCTTCTCCACCGACGCGGCCGTCGGTAAAAGGCGCCGTGCGCACCGCTCGCTCGCCGCGCTGGTTCTGGCTGGGGCTCATCGCCGTCGGGGTGGGCGCGCGGCTCCTCGTCGCGGTCGGCACCGACCCGTACTTCGACGAGGCGTACTACTGGGTCTGGTCGAAGAACCTGTCCTGGAGCTACTTCGATCACCCGCCGCTCATCGCCTGGGCGATCGCCGCCCTGCGCAGCATCCGCGGCACCGCGCTCGTCTTCGGGCTGCTCACCTTGGGTGCCGTCGCCGGCCTGGCGCGCGCGCTTCACCCGGACGACGCGCGCGCGCCGCTCCGCGCGGTGGCGCTGGCGGCCGCGCTCCCGGCGGCGTTCATCTTCGGCACCTTGGCCACGCCCGACGCGCCGCTGCACCTGTTCTGGGTGCTCGCGCTGTGGGCCGCGGTCGAGGACCGGCCGCTGGCGGCCGGCGCGGCCTTGGGGCTCGCGATGCTCTCGAAGTACACCGCGGTGCTGCTCGGGCCGGCGGTCTTCTTCGCGTTCGTGCTTCGACGCAACCACCGCGGGGCGGCGCTCGTGGTGCTGGTCTCGCTCGCGCTCTTCGCCCCGGTCGTCCTCTGGAACGCACAGCACGACTGGGTGAGCTTCGCGTTTCAGTTCAAGCACGGGCTCGTCGGCGCGCCGAACGCCAAGACCTACCTCGAGTTCCTCGGCGGCCAAGCGGTGATGGCCTTGCCGCTCCTCTTTCTCATCCGAAAGCCCGGCCCCGACTGGCGGCGCCACCTCCCGGTGCACCTGGCCTGGCTCGTCCCGGTCGGCTTCTTCGCCTTCGCGGCCCTGCGCGCCAAGCAGGAGGCCAACTGGCCGGCGATGGCGTACGTGCCGCTGTGCGCGCTGCTCGCGGGCGACGGCCTGCGCGCGCGAATCGCCGCGGCGTTCGGGACAGCCGTGCTCGCGGCCTTGAGCTTCGTGCTGGTCCTCGCCCCGGCGCCGGTGCCCGCCCGCCCGATGCTGGCCCGCTTCCATGGGTGGAGCGCGCTGCGCCAGGTCCCGGTCGACGGCGCGCAGGTCGTCTTCGCGCCGACGTATCAGCTCGCCTCGCAGGCGGCGCTCTACACGTCGCTGCCGCCGCGGGTGGTGGGCACGCGCCGCTTCTCACACTACGACGTGCTGCCGCCGCTGGCGCTGGCTCCGGGCAGCCACGCGCTCTGGCTGAGCGACGGCGACGAAGTGCCACCCGCGCTGGCCGCCCAGTACGCCTCGGTGGAGCCGCTCGGCGCGCTCGAGGGGACCGGCCGCGGCCGGCGCTTTCACACCTTCCACCTCTGGCGGCTGGTCGACCGCCGGTGACGCGCCGTCAGCGCACCGGCACCGGCTCGGCTGGCGGCGAGAGCTTCTCTTTCAGGAACCAGGCGCTCAGGGTCGTCGCCTCGTCGCGGTTCTCTTTCTTGCCGAAGCCGTGGCCTTCGTTGAGCGCGAGCAGGTACCAGACGTCCTTCTTGTTTTCGCGCATCGCCCGGACAATCTGCTCGGCTTCGCTCTGCGGCACCCGCGGGTCGTTCTTGCCCTGCAGCACGAAGAGCGACGCCTGGATGCGGTTCACCGAGTTCAGCGGCGAGATGCGCTCGAGCACCGCCCGCACCTCCGGCTTGCGCTCGTCGCCGTACTCCGCGCGGCGCAGGTCGCGCCGGTAGGCCTGCGTGTTGTTCAGGAAGCTGACCAGGTTGCTGATGCCCACCACGTCGACGGCGGCGTGGAAGCGGTCGGGGAAGAACGCCACCGAGGCGAGCGTCATGTAGCCGCCGTATGAACCGCCGTACGCGCCGACGCGCCGCGCGTCGAGGTCGCCCTGGCCGGCGATGAACTGGAGCGTCGCGTCGATGTCCGCCAGCGCCTGCTCGCGCCGGACGCCGTCGTCCATCGCCAGGTACCGCTTGCCGTAGCCGTCGGACCCGCGGACGTTCGGGACCACCACCGCGAGCTCGAGCTCGGTGACGAGCAGCTGCACGAACGTGGAGAAGGTGGGCTGGCTCTGGCTCTCGGGGCCGCCGTGCCAGATCACCACCACCGGCCACTTGCCGCCGGGCGGGGTGCCGCGGGGGCGGAAGACGAGCGCGGGCACCTTCACCTCGTCCGTCGATGGGTAGCGCACCAGCTGCGGCGTCACGAACGTGCGCGCGTCGAGCCCGCCCACCTCGGAGCGCGTCCACTGCGTGCGCTTGCCGCTCTTCAGGTCGAGCATCCACACGTCTGACGGCGCGTTCGGGCTCTGCATCGAGTAGGCGATGAGGTCGCTGCGCCCGTCGGGGAACTTCACACCGCCGATCACGCCGTCGCCGACGTTCAGGTTCGTCATCCGGCCGCTCTTCGCGTCGATCTGCTTGAGGCGGCTGTAGCCGTCCTCGTTCACCTCGATGACCAGGCGCTTGCCGTCGGGCGAGACGTCCACCCGCTCGACGTTCCACGCGATGGCGCGCGTCAACGGCTTCGGGTCCTTCCCGGCGTCGGCGATCGCCAGCTGGTAGAGCTCGTGGAAGTCGCTGTAGCGGTCGGTGACGAAGTAGACCGTCTTCGCGTCGCGCGAGAACGCGGCGTGCCGAACGCCGGCCGGGCCGTCCTTCGGCGTCAGCTGCGTCCGCTCACCCGTGGCCACGTCGACCACGTGGAGGTCCGCGTCGCTGATCGACCGGTACTGCAGGACCAAGAGCTTCTTTCCGTCGGCGGACAGCTCGAGCGGGCGCCAGGTGCCTTCGGCCTCCACCACCCGCCGCGCCGCCGTCGGGTTCGCCACCGGCGCCACGTAGACGTCGGTGTCCTTCCCGTTGCGCCCGGTGCCGCCGTACGCGAGCGTCTTGCCGTCCCGCGAGACGATGAGCTGCTCGTGGCGGCTCTTGCCGTCGGTCACCAGCGTGGAGCGGCCGGTCTTGAGGTCCAGCCGGTGCACCTGGAAGAACTCGCCGCCGCCCTTGTCCTGAAGGAAGAAGAGGGTCGACATGTCGCCCGGCACCCAGAGCGCGCGGTTGATCGGCTCGTCGGTGAAGGTGAGCTGCGTGCGCGCCCCGAGCGGCTGCTCCACCACGTGGAGCTGGTTGGTGGACGCGAAGCGCGTCGAGACGAGCACCCGCTGACCGTCGGCGGAGACGTCGAGCAGGTTCGCCATCCGCGCGTTGGAGTACTGCATCACGCGCTCGCGAAACGCGCTGGGCACGGCGGGGACGCCGCTGACGAGCAGGTTGGCGTTGCCTGCCAGCGGCTTCAAGTCGCTGACCGAGGCCGAGGCGGGAAGGGGAGGCGGCGCCTTGGCGGCGAAGACGAGGGCGAGGAGCAGTGCGGTCGTGTTCATGTTTGGCGCATCGCATGGGTGCGCGGTGGCTGTCGACTGAAAGCGTTGGGAAGGGCAACCGCTCGGGCCATCGCGCCGATAACCCAGGGAGTCTCTCCCATGGGCAGCATCGCTGATTTCATTCCCCTTTTCCGAACGCGCGCAGCGCGGCCGAAGCCGTCATCGCCGCCCGAGCACCTGACGCGCGCCGGCGCGCACAAGCGCGCCCGAGACGTCTGGGAGAACGTCCGCCGCCGGTTCGCGAACCCAACGCGGCTCCGCGCCATTCGCGACCACCTGCCGTACCTCGAGCGGCTCGGCAAATGGGGGCACGCCACGGTCTGGCCCTTGAGCCAAGCCATCTCCGCCCGGATTCGCATCGAGAAGGCCACCGCCCACGGCCGGCCGGGGCTCCCCAAAGAGCTGGCGATGGCGGCGGGCTACCAGCGGGGCGACAGCTTCACGCCCAACTGGGGCGGCCGGAAAAACGACCACCGCTACTACGACGACAACGCGTGGATCGCGCAGAACTTCCTCGACGCGTACCACCTGATGGGCGATCGGCGTCACCTGGAGCAGGCGATTCGCACGTTCGACTTCATCGTCGAGCAGCCGGGCCAGGCCGCGCGCTTCCAGGAGCTCTACGGCGCCAAAGGCTACAAGCCCTCGGGTGGCTTGTACTGGCTCGAAGACGCCGACCAGATGACGGTCAACACCTGCACCAACGGCCCCGCGCTCGTCATCGCCCTCGAGCTGTACGAGGCGACGAAGAACCCCCGCTACCTGCAGATCGCCCAGCGGCTCGACGCGGTGCTCGAGAAGCACCTGCGCTCTCCCGGCGGCCGCAAGAAGCCGCCCGAAGGAATGTACGGCGACCATCTGCACGCCAACGGCAAGGTGGTCTGGTGGCTGTTCTCGTACAACCAGGGCACGCCCATCGGCGCCGCGGTGCGCTTCTACAAGCTCACCGGCGACAAGAAGTACCTCGAGCGCGCGCAAGAGACCGCCCGCGCGGCGCTCGACTACTTCGCCGAGGAGGACCGGCTGTGGCGGCAGCCGCCCGCCTTCAACGCCATCTTCTTCCGCCACCTGATGGAGCTCGACGAGGTCGCGCCCAACCCGCGCTACCGCGCCACGCTCAAGGCGCTGCTCGAGCGCGCGTGGAGCGAGGCGCGCGATTCGCGGGGGCTGTTCACCCAGGGCAACGTGGGCTCTTACCAGAGCAAGGAGCCGCCGACGCTGCTCGACCAGAGCGCGTGGGCGCACATGTTCGCGCTCATGTAGCGGGCGGCAGGAGCACCGTCTTCTGCTGCAGGAACGCGCGCAGCCCTTCGCCGCCCAGCTCGCGCCCTTTGCCCGAACGCTTGCGGCCGCCGAAGCCGACCTCGTAGGTGCTCTCGACGATGCGGTTGACCGCGACCACGCCCGCATCGAAGCCGCGCACGAACCGCTCGGCCTGCTCGGCGTCTTGCGTCCAGACGCTCGCGCCCAGGCCGAAGTCGGTCTGGTTGGCGAGCGCGAGCGCCGCCTGCGCGTCGCGCGCCTCGCTCAGCGCGATCACCGGCCCGAACAGCTCCTCGCGGAAGGCCACGCTCTTCGCCGTCCTCCCCGCGAGCACCGTGGGCGGGTAGAAGAAGCCGGGCCCTTGGGGCAGCGCACCGCCCACGAGCACGCGCGCGCCCTCCCGCACCGCCCGCCGCACCTGCGCGTGCAGCTTCGCGCGCAGGTCCGCGCGCGCCATCGGCCCCATCTTCACCCCGGGCTCCTTCGGCGGTCCCACCCGCAGCGCGCGGACCGACTCGGGCAGCAGCGCCTCGAGCTCCGCCCGCCGCTCCCGCGCCACGATGACGCGCTTGGCGGCGATGCAGCTCTGCCCCGCGTTCGCCAGCCGCGCCGTGATCAAGGCCTGCACCGCCGCCGGGAGGTCGGCGTCGGCGAGCACCACGAAAGGGTCCGACCCGCCCAGCTCGGTGACGCAGGGCTTGTTGACGGCGCCGGCGGTCGCGGCGATCGCGTCGCCCGCCTGGGTGCTGCCGGTCAGCGAGACGCCCGCGACGCGCGCGTCGCGCACCAGCCGGTGCACGTCGGCCACCGAGAGGAAGGCGTTCTGGTACACGCCGCGCGGCACGCCGCTCTCCTCGAACACCGCTTCGATCGCCAGCGCGCAGCGCGGCACGTTCGGGGCGTGCTTGACGACCACGACGTTGCCGCCGACGAGCGCCGGCACCGCGAAGCGCAGGACCTGCCAGAAGGGGTAGTTCCACGGCATGACGCCGAGCACCACGCCGATCGGCTCCCAGCGCTCCTCCATGCGCCCGCGCGCGTTGGTGAAGCGGGCCGGCGTGAGCAGCGCCGCCGCGTGCTCGGCGAAGTAGTCGCAGGCGCCCGCGCTCTTGTGCACCTCGGCGCGGCCGTCCTGGAGCGGCTTGCCCATCTCCTCGGCGATCAGCATGGCCAGCGCTTCCGCCCGCGTGCGCAGCGTCTCACCGACGCGCCGGAGGAATGCGGCGCGCTCGGCGATGGAGCGCGCGGCCCAGTGGCCTTGGGCGCGCGTGGCCCGCTCGAGCACGCGCTTCACGCCGCTGGGCTGGAGCAAAGGAAAGCGCCGCCCCGCTTTTCCGGTCGTCGGATCGACCGAGACGTAGGCGTTGGGTCGAAAGGCGGGAGGCATCTAAGAAGGCTGAAGGATCGCGCGCAGCCCGGCCATGGCGCTCGGGTTGAACACGCGCGGGTCGAAGAGGACCGTGAGCGCCAACGACGCGCTCTCCAGGTTGAAGTCGCCCGACAGCACCACGCCGACCTCGTCGAGCGCCTCCTTCAGCAGGCCCATGCCCAGGTACATCTGCGCGAGCTTGGCGCGCGAGAGTGTGTCCAGGTCCTTCTTGAGCTCCGCGGTGTGCGCGCGGAGCTCGACCGAGCGGCCGTCGGGCAGCCGGATGCGCGGCTCAGGGTCCAAATCCTCGGGCTCGCCGAACGGGGGCCACAAGAGGAAGAGCCCGGGAGACAGCTCGGACAGGACGACGCCCAGCCGGCGAACGCAGGCATGGCAGCCGTGCTCGTTCAGGGCGGCGAAGGGCACCAGCTCGCCAGGGCTGTGACAGAACGAGCAGCGCGAAGACATGCGCTTCAATCTAACGGACCGGTTACCGGTTTGCTCTCGCTTTGCTCGCGGTATGCTTTTCCGGGCGCTCGTGAGCGCTTGGCTTCTGGGGGGAGGCCGAACAGCGAAATGGATTCGACCGTTCAAGATCTCGGCACCGTCGCCGCGATTGCCGATGACTTGCCGCTTGGAATCTGGGTCGCCCGCGCGCCAGACGGTCAGCTCGTCTACGCCAACCGGGCCTTCCGCGAGATCATGGC
This sequence comes from uncultured Myxococcaceae bacterium, assembly GCA_964511185.1. Classification (GTDB taxonomy): domain Bacteria; phylum Myxococcota; class Myxococcia; order Myxococcales; family Myxococcaceae; genus CAZEDU01. The sequence continues at coordinate 10,524 of CAZEDU010000002.1, forward strand.
CATGCCCGAGCGCGCCGACGTCGCGGCCGGCGGGTACTCGGAGGCGTACGGCATCTACCGCCGCGACGGCGCGCGGTACCCGGAGAGCGAGCTGCCCTTCGCCCGCGCCCTGGCCGCGTCGGGCGCGGTGCTGGTCGACGACATCGTGATTCACCGGGGCGACGGCACCCGGGTCAACATCCGCGCGGTGGCCAAGGCGGTTCGGGACGCCGACGGAACGCCCCGGCGCGTGGTGGTGGTCTTCGACGACATCTCGCGCGAGCGCGCCGCGGAGGAGGCGCGGCAGGAGGCCGAGGAGCGGCTTCGCCGCGTCGTCGACTGGGCGCCGGTCATCCTCTACGCGTTCGACATGGAGGGGCGCGTCACGCTGTCGGAAGGGCGCGGGCTGTCGAGCCTGGGCTTCAAGCCAGGCGAGCTGGTGGGGCGCTCGGTCTTCGACGTCTACGCCGACATGCCGCACGTCGTCGACCTGACGCGCCGGAGCATCGAGGGCCACGCCGGCCACGCGCGCGTCCGCATCGGCTCCACCGTGCTCGACAACAACCTGGCGCCCATCCTCGACGAGCACGGCCGGCAGGCCGGCGTGGTGGGCGTCTCGGTCGACGTCACCGAGGAGGACAGCATGCGCCGCCGGCTGGTGCAGGCGGACCGCATGGCGGCGGTCGGCACCATCGCCGCCGGCGTCGCGCACGAGATCAACAACCCGCTCACCTACGTGCTCGGCAGCCTGGACCTGGCCGAGCGCCAGCTCGACGCGCTCGGCCCCGCCGGCAAGGCGGCCCGCGACTACCTCTCACAGGCGCGCGACGGCATCGCCCACGTCGGCCGCATCGCGCGCGACCTGTTCACCTTCTCGCGCGAGAACGCCGAGCGCTCCAGCCCGGTCGACGTGCGGCGCTCGATCGAGGCGGCGCTGCGCATGGCCTCGAGCCAGACCAAGGTGCGCGCCCGCGTCGTCGAGCGCTTCGGCGCCACCCCGCTCGCCCTCGCCGACGAGGGCAGGCTCGCCCAGGTGTTCTTGAACCTGCTCATCAACGCGGCGCACGCGATCCCCGAAGGCGCGCCCGAGGCGAACGAGATCACCGTGAGCACGGTGACCGACACGGACGGCTTCGTGGTCATCGAGTTCGCCGACACCGGCAGCGGAGTCCCGGTCAGCCAACTCGAGCGGGTGTTCGACCCGTTCTTCACCACCAAGCCGAGCGGGGTGGGAACGGGGCTGGGCCTGTCGGTGAGCAAGAGCATCGTCGAGTCGTTCGGCGGCACGCTCACCGCGTACAACCGACCGGTGCGCGGCAGCGCCTTCGTGGTCCGGCTCAAGCCCGCGCAGAGCCAGCCGTTGCCCATCGACGCGCCGCCGCGCGAGGCCGCGCCGCTCGGCCTGCGCCGGGTGCTCATCATCGACGACGACGCGAACCTCGGCCGCGTGTTCCAGGCGGTGCTCGCGCGCCACTTCGACGTGCGGATCTGCGCCACGGGCCGGGAAGGCATCGAGCTCATCTGCCACGCGCCCAAGTTCGACCTGGTGCTCTGCGACGTGATGCTGCAAGACGTCGAGACGCGCGACCTCTACGAAGAGCTGCGCCGCCGCAAGCCGGGGGCGGAGACGGAGCTGGTGTTCATCACCGGCGGCACTTACTCGCGCGCCTCGCGTGCGTTCATCGGGTCGGTTCCGAACGCCTGCTACGAGAAGCCGTTCGACATCGAAGAGCTGGTCAACCACCTCTTGAGCGGGGCGCTGCCGAAGTCGCGCGCGGCACCGGGCTGACCGCGCCGGCCGGGTGGAGCCGCGCGAGCCTGGGCGTCAGGGCGATGAGCAAGAGCCACAACGCAAGCACCACCGCCGCGGCGGCCGCGGTCGGCAGCCCGGGGCGGGCGAGCAGCAGGTCGTAGAGCGCGTGCGCCAGCCACGAGAAGCCAAGCCCGGCGGGCAGGGCCCAGGTCTGCTTCGACAGCCGCGCGAGCCCCAGGCCCAGCCCGGCGCCGGTCGCGAACAGCGCGTGCGACAGCGGCGAGGCGATGGCCCGCGCGAAGACGGGCAGCCACCCGGCGCCCGGCACCAGCCACAGCTGCAACAGGACCTCGCCCGCGGCGAAGCCGACGCCCGAGCAGGCCGCGTACACCACGCCGTCGAGCGGCTCGTCGAAGTGGGCGCTCCACAGCGCCAGCGCGAGCACGGGCAGCCACTTGGCGGTCTCCTCGATGGCGCCGATGCCCAGGCTCCAGGCGAACGCCTCGGGCCAGTCGGCGCTCGCGATTCGGCTCCAGTCGAACGCGAGCCCCAGCGTCTCGGAGAGCACGAAGCCGCCCAGGGCCAACAGCGCCGCCGCCAGGCCACCGCCGAGCGCGGCGCCGAGCAGGGGCCACGGCTCGGGCCGGAGCCGGTCCTTCCAGCGGAAGTAGGCGGTCCACGCCGCCACCGACAGGAGGGTGAGCCCCAGGACCGAGGCGATGGAGACGTTCGTCACGGGCGGCGGTCATTGTGCCACCGGGCGGTCGCCGATGGCGGGGCGGCTGACTTAAAAGGGCCTGTCTCCAGGAGGTCACGATGCGGCGGTCCCTCTTCGCGGGTGTGTTGCTCCTGCCGGCGCTCGCGGCCGCGCAGGGCCCGGTTCAGGCGGGCGTCTACGCGCTGAGCGCCGACCCGTTCGTGCGGCAGGCCGAGCGCGATCTGCAGGCCTTGAGGCGCTACGCCGAGGGCTTGCGGCGCATCGACGCGGACCTCTCCGCGAGCCCGACGCTCTTCGAGCCCCCGGCGGGTGAGACGTACGGGCCGGAGGAGAAGCGCGCGCTGCTCAGCGCCTGGGGCGCGTTCTTTTCGTACCTGGTCTCCATCGAAGGCATTCGGCAGCGGTACTGGTACTTCATGCGCGTGCCGGCGAACGACAAGCGGCACGCCTGGGGCTTTCTGCTCACGCACACCGCGCTCACCACGCAGCTCGCGCACGGGCTCAAGCTCGCCAGCCGCACCGCCGGCAAGCCGCAGCTCGAGGTGCTCCTCGACGAGCCGAACGCGGAGTTCGGGGTGCCGCCGCGCGCCTTCGCCCAGATGAAGTCCAAGGTGATTCACGTGGCCACCAGCTCGAAGCTGGTGGCGGGTGACGCCTACCGGGCGCTGATGCTCAAGCCGCTCGCCTCGGCTCCCGGCTCGGCGCAGGGGCTGGTGGCGTGGGGGCTCGAGGAGATGCGGCTCAACTCCATCGTGGCGCGCGGCCACCTGGGGAAGCGCGGCGCGCAGCTGTTCAGCCAGAACGCGGCCGACATCCTCAAAGACAACACCGCGACGGCGTTCTATCCGCTGCAGAAGCGGTTCGCCGAGTGGGCGGGCGACACGCGCGTGTGGCGGATGGGCAAGCCGCTCATCCAGCGCGCGCAGGTGGAGGCGCTGGTCGCCCGGGCCGAGCCCGGCGACGTCGTGGTGGCGCGGCAGAACTGGTACCTGTCGAACATCGGCCTGCCCGGCTTCTGGCCGCACGCCGAGCTCTATCTCGGCCGACCCGACGACCTGACGCGCTACTTCTCCGACGACGCCGAGGTGAAGGCCTTCCTCGCGCAGCAGCCTGGCCCGCCCGCCGACGTGCCGGCGCTCTTCGCCTCACGCTTCCCCGACAAGTGGAAGCGCTACCTGGAAGGCGAAGACACGCTCGGCCACCGGCCCGCGCGCATCATCGAGTCGATCAGCGAGGGCGTGTCGTTCACCAGCGTCGAGCACGGCTTGATGGTCGATTACCTGGGGGTGATGCGGCCGCGGCTGTCCAAGCTCGAGAAGCTCACCGCGCTGCTGCGCGCCTTCGGGTACCAGGGCCGGCCGTACGACTTCAACTTCGACTTCTTCTCGGACGCGAGCCTGGTGTGCACCGAGCTCGTCTACAAGTCGTACGCGCCCGAAGGCGGCCAGCGGGGCTTGAAGATCCCGCTCGTCAAGGTGGCCGGACGCATGACCTTGCCCGCGAACGAGCTGGTGCGGCTGTTCGACGAAGAGCTCGATCGCGACGATCGACAGCTGGACTTCGTGGCGTTCCTGGACGGACGGGAAGGAGAGGGCGTGGCGGTCGAGAGCGACATCGAGGCGTTCCGTCAGTCCTACCGCCGCGTGAAGTGGGACGTGGCCCAAAAGTAGATGCGTCATTGTGGGGACTGTCCCCAACGGGGACTGTCCCCTAATCGTTCACGCCTCCACCAACCGGTTGCGGATCGCGTAGCGCACCACGTCCGCCAGCGAGTCGAGGCAGAGCTTCTTCATCACCGCTGAGCGGTGCGTCTCCACCGTCTTCTCGCTGATGCCGAGCCGCTGCGCGATGGCGCGGGTGCGCAGCCCCTCGGCGATGAGCTGAACGATCTCGCGCTCGCGCGAGGTGAGCATCGAGGCGACCCCGGTCACCGTGTTGCGGCTGTGGGCCATGCGCTCGATCACCGTCGCGCTGATGCGCGGTGTGAAGTACGGCGCGTGCCGCGACACCGTCTCCACCGCGGTGATGAGGTCCTCCGGCGCGTCGGACTTGAAGAGGAAGCCGCGCGCGCCGGCGCTCACCACCTGCTGCACCAGATCTTCGGCGGTGTGCATGGTGAAGACCAGCACCTCTGTCTCAGGTGCCTCGCGCCGAATGAGCCGCGTCGCCTCGAGCCCGTTCAGGCCCGGCATCAGCAGGTCGAGCACCGCAAGGTCCGGCTTGAGCGTCTTGACCAGCTGCACCGCTTCGCGCCCATCGCCCGTCTCGGCGCAGATCTGCCAGTCGGTGCGTTGCTCGAGGAGCGAGCGGACACCGTGACGAAGAACAGGGTGGTCGTCGGCCACCAAGATGCGGACCATGGTGCCGGTACAACTAGATCTCCCCCGCGGCGACTCCCATGCAACGCGGCGCCAGCGAGGTATCCGCGGGCGAACGCTTCGTTGCCGGCGAGATCAGGGCGGCACGGGCAGCGCCTCGATGGTCTCGAGCGGGCGCGCGCTGATGCGGTGGAAGCGCACGAGCAGCGCCACCGCGACCGCGGCCAAGCCGATGCACAGCCCCCACCACAGGCCCACCACGCCGTACCCAAAGGTGAAGCCCAGGCCCAGCGCCACGGGCAGCCCCACTGTGTAGTGGCCGACGAGGTTCGCGAGGAAGGTGAAGCGCGCGTCGCCGGCGCCCCGCAGCACCCCCGCGCCCACGCCCTGCACGCCGTCGAAGATCTGAAACGCGGCGCTCACCATCAGGAGCGGCACGGCCAGGTGCAGCACGTCGGCCGGCGCGTTGGCGAACCGCGCGAGCGCCTGCGGAAACAACGCGAACCCCAGCGCCGACAGCGTCTGCAGCCCCGCGCCCGCGGCGATGGCGGTGAAGCCGGCGAGCCGCGCGCGGGCCGTATCCCGCGCGCCCACGGCCCAGCCCACGCGCACGCTGCCCGCGTTGCCGAAGCCGAGCGCGATGGTGAAGGACAGGCTCGCGTACGAGATGGCGATCTGATGGGCGCTGACGCTCGCGGGCGAGAAGCCCGCAGCGAGCACGCCCGCGAGCGCGAACACGCCGATCTCGGCCGTGCGGTGCAGCGCGATCGGCAGGCCGGTGCGCACCGAGCGCTGGAGGTCGGCCCACACCGGCGCGCGCGTGACCGCGGCCACCGGAGGAATTCGATGGATGGCCACCGCGACGATGAGCCACTGCACCACCGCGCAGAGGAGCGTCGCCACCGCCGCGCCGGTCGCGCCGAGCGCGGGCATCGCGCGGAGCGGCCCGAAGACGCTCGGCAGCGCCTCGCCCCCCAGCACCAGCCAAAGATCGAGGACCAGGTTCAACACGTTCGCGCTGACCGTGGCCACGACCAAGGCCGCGGTTCGTCCCACCGCCTGCAAGTAGTTCCGCGCCGCGAACATCAAGAGCACGAAGACCAGGCTCGGCGCGCGCCAGAAGAGGTACGCGCTCACCTGACGGACCTGGTCCTCCTGCACCCCGAACCACGGCAGCGCTTGCGCGACCAAAACGAGCGGGCCGAAGGGCACACGCCGACCACCACCGCCAGGTAGCTGCCCTGCCAGACCAAGGTGCGGGCCCGCCCCGCCGCGCCGGCGCCCAAGGCCTGCGACATCAGCGGGTCGAGGCCCATCATCAGGCCGAGCGCGAACCCCGAGACCGCGAAGAAGAGGTTGTTGGCGAGGCCGACCGCCGCGAGCACTTCGGTGCCCGCGAGCCCGGCGACCCAAGTGTCCGTAAAGCCCATCAACGACTGGCCCAAGTGGGCAATCGTCAAGGGCAGCGCGAGCTTGCCCAACGCGGCGAGCTCTTCGGGCACAGCCGCCCAGCTGGATCGCACCGAAGTCACCTTGGCCCGCGAAGTTGCCTGAATTCGGTCCCCGGCGCCCCGGCAAACCCCCGTGTGACGCCCGGAGGCAGCATGATTTGACTCTTTTTCTGGTCAACCAGTAAGCCTGCCGCTCCTTCCATTGGCCTCCGAAGGGGGAAGGCCAATCACCGCAGCGGGTGTTCCGATATGTCGCTTCACCGTTTTCTCGCCTGTGCCCTGGTCGTCACCGTCGCCGGTTGCCAGTGTGGCTCTTCCGGGATTGAAGACCCGACCCCCCAGCCTGGCGATGACGTGACGCTGGGAGATCCCACCTGTGGTGGGCTCTGCGGCGGCGCGACCGGGCTGTGCGTTCCGGGCGCCCAGCAGTGCGTGCAGTGCCTCTCCGACGCCGACTGTGAGGCGCCGACCCCGCGCTGCAACGCTTCGAACGTCTGCGAGTGGGTGCCGCCCGAGCGCGTGGGGCTCATCGGCTCGGCGACCGGCGGCAGCGGCGAGAACTGCAGCGATCCTCTCGTGTTGAGCTTCGTCAACAACCGGGTGGTGGTCGACGGCACCAACGTCGGCGCGGTGAACGACAACTTCGTCAACGGCAAGGAGCCCGAGTTCCCGAAGTGCGGCACCTTCTCGCCCAAGCGCTACGGCCCCGACGTCGTCTACAAGTACACGCTGACCCAGGCGCAGGACGTGAACATCGTCGTCACGCCGACCGACGGGAGGCTGAACCCCGTCGTCTACGTGAAGAAGGGCCACAGCTGCGCGGGCGGCGCCGAAGAAGACTTCGTCTGGGACGTGAACACCAACAAGCCGGCGTGCCACGAGCCGCTGCGCGTCGCGCCCGCGGAGCTCCGCCTCTACGATCAGCAGCCGGGCGACTACTACATCTGGGTCGACAGCACGCGTGACAACGGCGAGCTGTCGGTGGGTCCGTTCCGCCTCGACGTGAGCCTCTTCCCGGCCACCAAGCCGTCGAAGAACGACAAGTGCGAGAGCGCGACCCCCATCCCTCAGCTGCCGGCGAAGTTCAGCGGCAACCAGCTCACCGCGACTGACAACTACGTCGGCACCTGCGGCGCCACCGCGCTGTCCGACGGCGCCGAGGTCGTCTACTCGTTCGAGCTCAAAGAGACGCGGAAGGTCAGCATCGAGGTGACCCCGAGCCCCGGCACCCCGGGCTTCATCCCGTACCTCTACCTGCGCAACTCGCTCGAGGCCTGCAACGTCACCACCAACGTGCGCGACACGGCCTGCTCGCAGGCGCAGCAGATGGGCGCGGTGGGGCGGCTCATCGCCTCCAGCCTGCCGGCGGGCAAGTACTTCCTCATCGTCGACGGCGCGAGCGGCGCGGAGTTCGTCAACGCCCCGCGCGGCATCTTCACCGTGAGCATCGACGCCACCGCGCCCGACGCGCCGCCGTCGAACCAGAGCTGCGGCACCGCCCAGTCGCTCACCTTCGACGCCAACGGCATCGCGAAGGTCATCGGCAGCACCTACGGCGCGGCGAACAACACCGACGTCGCGCCGGGCGAGCGGTACTGCCCGCCGAGCAACGGCGCCGACGTGGTCTACAAGTTCAACACCAGCGCCGTCCCCGGCGGGAGCACCAACAAGGTGAACGCCCGCATCTTCCTCGCCACCTTGAACCGCGAGGAGTACCTGCCGCGGATGTTCGTGCGCACCAACTGCGAGAGCACCGCGATCAACGACCAGTTCCTCTGCTTCGGCTGGAACAACGACACGCCGCACGAGGCGCGCGCGATGGAGATCGATCTCGAGCCGAACACCGACTACTACCTGTGGGTGGACGCGGCGAGCGCCACGCGCCTGGCCGGCCCGTTCCAGCTCGAGGTGCAGCTCGCGACCTTCCCGGCGCCGAACGACCGCTGCGAGAGCGCGCAGACCGTCGCGCCCAACTCGTCGCTCGTCGGCACCACGCTGGGCGCGTTGAACGACTACGAAGGCAACCCGAACACGCCGGCCAACCCGGGCGTGTACACCGGCGCGAACTGCACCACGTTCCTGCGCGGCTCCGACGTCGCGTACAAGTTCACCGCGGAGCAGAGCGGGCTCGCGGCGGTGCGCGCCATGCCCGACCAGGCGTACAACCTGGGCCTCGCGGTCTTCTCGGAGACCTGCGGCGCCGGGGCGTGCATCGGCGTGTCGGACCAGTCGGTGCTCGACATCGGCGAGCCTGAGTCGGTGATCTTCCCGATCGTCGCCGGCCGCACCTACTTCATCGTGGTGGACAGCCCGAACATCTACAACCCGGCGGCGCCTCCGCACGGCAACGGCAAGTTCTTGCTCGAGCTCGAGGTCACCACCGGCGGCCCCAACCGCTAATGGGTCATTGGGGACTGTCCCCAACGGGGACTGTCCCCGTCTTTCCCAGGCTCCATACAGGCCAGCCCTCGCTTGAAACGCCGAGCGCCCAGTCGCCCACCCGCTGGGCGACCCGCGAGGACTGAACCTCGAGGTCGCGTGCTTACTTTCCCTCCAGCAGGCGAAAGGAGCATGGATGACACGGAACAAATGGTTTCTGGCGGCGGTCGTGGCGTGCTTCGGCTTCCTGGGCGCGGGATGCCGGGAGCGGTCCGTGAACGAGCCCGCCACGGGCGGCTCGGGTTATCAGCAGGAGGAGCGCCGGCTCGAAGAAGGCCAATTCGACGAGCGGGAAGGCGTCATCGACGAGCGTGACAACGTCGTCGACGAGCAAATCGAAGAGAACATCGACCGCGAACCGGCTCGGTAAAGAAACGCGGTAGGCGTTGGAAGGAGAGGGGACAGTCCCGACGAATGGGACTGTCCTCGCTTCATGAGCGGCTCGCCGCGAGGGCGAGCAGCGCCCACCCGGCGAGGAAGCCCACCCCGCCGATGGGCGTGATCGCCCCGAGCTGGCGCACGCCCGAGAGCGCCAGCGCGTAGAGGCTCCCCGAGAAGAAGACGATGCCCGCCTGCATGGCCCAGCCGGCGCCCGTCGCGAAGGCGGACGGCTTGAGCTGCGCGACCAGGCCGACGGCGACGAGCCCGAGCGCGTGGTACATGTGGTAGCGCGCGCCGGTCTCGAAGATGGCGAGCAGGTCTGGCGTCAGCCGCGCCTTCAACGCGTGCGCGCCGAACGCGCCGGCGGCGACGCAGATGAACGCGTTGGTGGCGCCCAGCAGCACCCACGGGGTGGTCAACGACAGCGCGCCCATGGCCCCGGCCGTCAAACGAACCCGCCGTAGATGTCGCCCTTCTGCAGGCGAACCACCTGGTCGACCTTCCCGGCGGTGAGCCCGTAGAGCGCCCTGGCGACGGGGTCGACGTACCACTTGCGGGTGCCTTGGGCCCCGACCGCGGCCAGCTCCTTGCCGCTGCCCGCCGCGTAGACCTTGCCGCCGCTCACCTTCACCTGCCGCTGATCGGTGGTCGTCGCGGTCTGAATCGCCCGCGCCGCCGTGAAGCCGTGGAAGATGTTCGCCTCGATGGGGATGAACCCGCCGTAGTGACCGACGAACGCCTTCTTCGCGTTGGCGTCGAGCACGAAGATGTTCGCCGGCGCGTCCATGATCATCGGCGCGTTGTAGGCGAGCATCGGCAGCTTGGCGCCCGCGGCGTTGACGAAGTCCTTGCCGTTGAACTTGGGCTCGCCGGCCGTGAGGTTCGACAGTCCGGTCAGGGCGACGTAGTGGCCCCCCGGCGTCTCCACGCCCCCCCAAGGCGACAGGTCGAGCCGCCCGTGCACGGTCACCTTCTGACCCGAGCGGAGCTTCTGGGTGTCGTAGCCGAGGAACAGCTTGTTGGTCCGCACGCCGCCGACCGAGAGCTCTTCGTCGAGCATCAGGTAGTTGCCCGACGGCGGCACCTCGCCGCCGATGCCCATCAGCTGCAGCTCCTGCACGGTGCCGGTGAAGGCTTGATACGAGCCGCGCTCGTAGGTCGGCGTCGCGTCGATGCCGGCCGTCGCCGTCGCCCACAGCTTCTTCGCCGCCGCCGTCATCGGCGTGTTCGAGAACTCGGTCTTGAGCAGCTTCTTGTCTTCCTTCGTGAAGCCGTCGACCTCGAGCGCGGCCAGCGCGAGCTTCATCTCGCGGACCGCGACCATCTTGCCCGAGGGGCTGGCGGCCGACTTGATCCTCTTCGCCACATCGAGAAACAGCTCTTTTCCAAACCCAACCGTTGGCATCGCGCGTCTCCTCGGGGACTCGTCAAAGGGTAAAGGCCGCCTCCATTGTCGAAGGGCGCCGGGCGTTGTTCCCTGTCGCCCGTGTAAAAAGGAGTGACATGCGTTACCGCAACCTCGACGGGTCGGGTCCGCAAGGCTTCGCGAGCATCTTCCAGTGGGCGGTGACCGACCGGCTGCGGGGCCGGCGGCGCCGCTCGAACGCCCGCGTGCGGGTCCCCCAGGTCGCTCCCGACCTGGAGGCCTTGTCGACCCCGCCCGCGCCCGGCGAAGGCGCCCGGCTCACCTGGCTTGGCCACGCGAGCTGGCTCGTGCAGCTCGCGTCCACCTCGCTGCTCATCGACCCGGTGTTGGGGCCGCACATCTTCCCGCGCATTCGGCGACATGCCGGGCCGGGCGTGCCGGTGGACGCGCTGCCGCCCATCGCCGCGTCGCTCGTCTCGCACGCGCACTACGACCACCTCGACCTGCCGACCCTGCGGAAGGTCGACGGCCGCGACGGCGCGCCGGTGGTGAGCGGCGCGGGCATCGGCGGCTACTTGAAGAAGCGGCGCCTGCAGGCGATCGAGCTCGACTGGTGGGCCTCGACGCGGATCGGACCGGTGACCGTGCACTTCGTCCCGGCGCAGCACTGGAGCCGCCGCGTCACGGTGGACGTCAACCACAGCTTGTGGGGCGGCTTCGTCATCGAAGGCGGCGGCGTCCGGCTTTACCACTCGGGCGATACGGCCTACTTCGATGGCTTCCAAGAGATAGGCCGGCGCTTCCCCGGCCTGGACGCGGCGATGCTGCCCATCGGGGCGTACGCGCCCGGCTGGTTCATGGAGAAGCAGCACATGAACCCCGAGCAGGCCGTGCAGGCGTTCGTCGACCTGGGGGCGCGCGCGTTCCTCGCCATGCACTGGGGCACCTTCCGGCTCACCGACGAGCCGCTCGACGAGCCGCCGCGGCGTTTGACCGCGGAGTGGACCCGGCGCGGCCTTCCCGCCGACCGCTGCCGCGTGCCCGCCGTGGGCGAAAGCGTCGAGCTTCGCGGGGTCCAGGTATAGTCGACGCCGTTCGCCCTCCGTCGAGGGCGCGACCATCGGGTGGGGGCATGCCTTCGATTCACGCGGTCGTCGTCCTGTTGGTGCTCGGCCAGGAGCCCACGCCTCCGCCCGCGCCGGCCGATGCGCCGGCCGAGACGCCACAAGCGGCGCCCGAGCAGGTCCCGGTGCCGGAAGCGACTCCAGCCCCGGCGCCCGCTCCAGCCCCGGCCCCGACCCCCGAGCCGCCCGCGGCCCGACGCGTCCGCTCGCGCGTGGGCATTTCGTTGGATGCGCTCGCGCCGCTCGCCGGCAACTGGGGCGAGCCCGAGCTGGCGTGGGGCGGCTCGGTCTACTACTGGGGAGAGCCGCACCCCTTCGCCTTTCAGCTGCGCGCCGCGGCCCACCTGGGCCTGGGCCGCGCGGAGAGCTACCTGCTCCACCTGGCCGGCGACGCCGGGATCGCGTGGGTGCCCATCGACGCCTCCTTCTCACCGCTCATCGGCGCGGGCCTCGGCGGTCACTACCTGGTCCAGCGCAGCCCCACGCTGACCCAGTCGATGGGCGAGGTCATCAGCCTCACCACCAAGAGCTCCACCCTCGACAACTTCCTGGTGCCCGGCGTCTACGGCCGAATCGGGGTGGTCGCGCTGCGCGACGCCCGCTTCTCGCTCGCCATGTTCTTCGACGGCGTGCTCTTGATGAGCGAGGGCCTGCGCTACCCGACGGCCGGCATCTTCTCGTTGGGGGTGCAGCTGTGAGCGCGCGCTTCATCGGGGCGCTCTTCGCCGGCGCGCTGGTGGCCGTGGTGTGCTCGGGCTGCCGCGAGAACGTCTGCGGCAGGCAGAACGCCAACGTCACCGGCCAGTGGTCGATCAAGGCGGAGGGGAGCCGAAGGAACTGCTCCATCCCCGAGGAGGAAGGGCGGGTCGAGCTGCGCTCCGAGGTGAACCTCGACGTCGCCCAAGGCGGCGCGGTGGGCGAGCCCGACCCGCTGGCGCTCGCGACGCCCGTTGACCTGGACGCGGGCATCTTCGAGTTCGCCGGCCGCATCGAGGGCAGCTGCGTCGAGTTCACCACGCGCGAGATCGGCACCTTCTTCGACCTGCGCCTGTCGTTCGACGGGCGCATCCGCGGCTCCCGCATCGAGGGGAGCTGGCAGGAGTCGAGCGTCACCCCGTGCCCCGCCTCGGGCAGCTTCCGGGTCGACATCACGCCGCCCTTCGGCGCGCGCGGCGACGCGGGCCTGGGCACGCCGATCTTCAACCCCGACGGCTCGGTGCGGCTGGTGTTCGAGGACGCGGGTTGCGGTCCTCCCGATGCCGGCGACGGCAGCGATGGCGGCGACAGCAGCGACGCCGGGGACGATGGCGGCGTCGATGCGGGGGACTTGGGCGACGGCGGCGAGCCGGACGCCGGCGACGCGGGGCTGGTCTGTCGGCGCGTGGCCCGCCAAGTGGTCGAGAACGTCTACCCCTGCTACCGCGACAGCGACTGCGCCCAAGGCGCGTGCGCCGGCGGCGTGTGCGTGGCGCAATGCGAGCGCGGCACCGACTGCAGTGTCGGCGATGCGTGCATCGACCTGCGCTGCGAGCCGGCGCCGGGCTGCGGCTGTGGCGGCACCGGCATCGGCGGGTTCGGGGCGCTGCTCATGGTCATCGCGCTGGCCCGCCGTCGCCGGCTTCGTGGTGCGAAGGCGCTCTGATAGA
>CAZEDU010000002.1:23708-59434 GCA_964511185.1 uncultured Myxococcaceae bacterium
CAACGTCCGAAGCGCCGTGCCGTTGGTGTCCACCGCACCTCACTCGCGCCGGACGCTGCTCGGCCAGCAGGCCCGAGACGGCCTCATCGCCAACGGCGTGGTCGCCTCGGATGGCCGCCGCTTCACCAAGGCGGCGCCCAAGCTCTACCCGCACCAGTGGAGCTGGGACTCGGCGTTCATCGCCATGGGCTTGTCGCGCGTCGACTTGAACCTGGCGATGGCAGAGATGCGGAGCCTCTTCGCGGGCCAGTGGGGCGACGGGCGGCTGCCCCACATCGTCCTCAACCCCGACGTGGCGCCGGGCCAATACGCGCCAGGGGCGGAGTTCTGGCAGGCCAGGCGCTTCTCCCCCTTGGCCCCGCGGCAGGTGGAGACCAGCGGCATCGTTCAGCCTCCCGTCCACGCGATGGCGCTGGAGACCATCGTCCGGAAGGGCCTGAGCCGCAAAGACACCGCCGCGCAAGCCAGGGCCTACGCCCGGGAGATGTACCCGAAGGCCTTGGCCTGGCACCGCTACGTCGCCACCGCGCGAGACCCGGAAGGCAGCGGCCTGGCGACCATCGTGCACAGCTGGGAGTCGGGCCTCGACAACTCGCCGCGGTGGGACGGCCCGTTGTCGCGCGTGAAGGTCGATGGCCGCCGCCTGGTGCGCTACGAGCGCCCCGACCTGAAGCACGCCGACGCGAGCCATCGGCCCAGCCAGCTCGACTACGACCGCTACTACTGGAAGGCGCAGGCGTATCGAGACGGCGGCTACTCCGACGCCGCCTTGGCCCGCGGCGCGCTGCCCTTCGCCGTGAAGGACGTCCTCTTCTCGGCCCTGTTCGTCCGCGCCAACGAGTCGCTCTTGCGCCTGGCGAAGATCGCCCGCGCCCCGGCGGCGGAGCTGGCGCAAATCCAACGGTGGATCGCCAACGGTCGCCGCGGCCTCGCCCGGGCTTGGGACGCGGAGGCCTCCGGTGCGCTCGACGTCGACGTCCTCACCGGCGAGCCGCTGCGCGTCAAGACGATTGCGCTGTTCGCGCCGCTGATCGCCGGGCGCCTTCCGCCCGACAAGCTGAAGGCCCAGCTCGCGCTGCTGCAGTCGCGCGACTTTCTGGGCCACCCGGACTTGGCGCAGAAGGTCGTGCCCTCCACCAGCCCCGAGCAGCCGGGCTTCGACCCGACCCGGTACTGGCGTGGGCCGAGCTGGCCCATCCTCAACCACGTCATCACCGATGCGCTCCGGCAGGCGGGCGCGGCGCCGCTCGCGCGGCAGATCGAGCGCGCGTCGCTCGAGCAGATCTCACGCCACGGCTTCTTCGAGTACTCGAACCCGCTCACGGGCGAGCCGCTCGGCTCACGCGTGCAGGCGTGGACGCAAGCGGCCACCTTGATGTGGCTGGGTCAAGGCAAGCGGTAGTAGTTCCGCAGCGCCTCGAGCGCGGTGCGCGCCTGGCGGGCGGCGTTGCGGTCTTCTTCCATCGACCGCGTCGATGACAAGAGGGCCTCGAGCCGCTCGCGCCGCTGCTGGCGCTTGCGCTCCACCGCCCGCAGCTTGTCGAGCTCCTGCCGGAACGCGTCGCTCGCCTCGGCCAGCTCCACGCGCATCCTCGACAGCTCGCCGTCGCGCCGCTTCTCGGCGGCCAGCGCGCGGCGAATCTTCGCCTCGAGCTCGAGCGTCAAAGGGGACTCGACCGGCGACAGCACCGGGCGTGGTGCGGGCGCGCCCACCGCGGTCTTCTCTTCGCCCAGGTCGGGCGTGGGCGGCTCGGGCTTGCGCGGGGCGGCGCCCTGGCCTTCGCCGTGAAGCACGGCGAACGGGAGCGCGACTTCGGTCGTCGTGTCCGAGCGGGGAGGCATCGCGGCGGTGGTCTCGGCGGTCGACATCACGGACAGGGCGTGGCTGATGGGCGACTTGCGACGGCTGATGATTCGTGGAACGGCAACATCGAAGGGGCTGAGGGGCTCACTGCCTGGCTCCCAGCGGTCACTCGTTCGAGCATCCACGCGCCTTCCCGGTCTGGTGTTTGCGGTTTTTTGGAAAAAAGCGGACCTGCCAAAAACATACGGCGATCGACTGCGCAAATATTTTTCGGAAATCCGACAATTAAGTTTCGCGCAGCGCTTTGCCGAACGGCGCGAGCGCCATCCAGGCGAGCTTCACGTGCTGCAAGGCAAACGGAATCCCGATGATCGTGATCGCCAGCCCCAACGCGAGCCCGACGTGGGTGATGAAGATCCACACGCCCGCGAACACCAGCCACACGACGTTGAGCGCGCAGCCGATGGCGCTCGAGTCCGACGCTTCCGCCACCACCTTGCCGAACGGAAAGAGCGACAGCCGCGCGATCTTGAAGCACTGCACCCCGAACGGGATGCCTACGATGGTCAGGCAGAGGATGAGCCCGCCAAGCAGGTACTCCAGCGCGATGACGAAGCCACCGCCGAGGACGATCCACAGGATGTTGAGCAGCAGTCGCATAGACTGAACTTTCAATAGGTTACGCCACATAGCAACAACTCCCGGTCCTTCACCGACAATCTTTCACCCCACCTGCGTTCGGCCGGAGCACCCATGTCCAAGCGCCTCCTTCCCCCGGCTTTTGCGGCGTCGCTGCAGCGCGCGGTCGATCCGCGCAAAGCAGGGGGCGCGAAGGTCACCGCGCCGGAGAGCCGGGCGCTGGTGAAGGCCGCGCTCCACGACATCTCGGTGAGCACCGCCCCCGACAAGACGCGCCGGACGCTGCAGGCGGCCATCGCCAACGCGAAGAAGCGCGCCGACGGCAAGGCCTCGAAGACCGTCCTCGACACCTTTCAGCGCCAGGCGCCGAAGGTCACCCGGCGTCGCGCGAGCGCGTTGGCGGCGAAGCGTGCCGCGGCGGCGAGAGCGGCGGCGGCGCGGGCTCGGGCCGAGGCGGACGCGGCGCGCGCTCGAGCTGCGGCGGCTGCGGCGGCCGCGGCGTCCGCGGCGTCGAGCCCGACCCCGGCCAACAACGACGAGGCCGCGCGGCTCGCGGCGGAGCAGGCCGCGGCGCAGGCGGCGGCCGAGCAGGCCGCGGCGCAGGCGGCGGCAGAGCAGGCCGCGGCGTTGGCGGCGCAGGCGCGAAAGAGCTACCTCAACGCCCTCACGCGGGAAGCCGTGACCAACAGCCTGGGCGTCGGCGCCCACTTCGAGGTCGAGTCGGAGCAGACGGTGGGCGGTCAGCTGGTCGTCGTCGCGCGGGATGGCGACATCCGCGCGCGGCTGGCGCTGAAGCAGGCCGCCGGCGGACTGCCCGCGGTCGACCGGGTGGAGGTGCTGGCCCGGCCCGCGCTGGTCGACCCGGCCCTCAAGGCACGGCTGGAGTCGGTCGTCGCCAGCCGCTTCGGGGTCGAGTCGCCGAACATCAAGGCGCTGGTTCGCCTGCCCGACGAGAACGGGATGGAGACCTACGCCCTCTCGATGCGCCAGGCCGGCCAGCCGCAGTTCCAGTCGGTGAAGAAGCTGTCGATCGCCGCCGACGGGCAGGCGGTGTTGACCGGCTGGCGCGCGCCGGCCTTCGAGCAGCAAAGGGACTTGGGGGTGCGGCTGCTCAAGTCGCACGCGTTCGACGTGGCCGAGAACGACGGGCCCGTGCAGCTGCTCGAGACGATGCTGCGCGCCCGCGGGGTGAACGGCAGCAACGTGCTCGACAACGGCAACGTCACCCTGCGCGAGCTGCGCAGCGACCTGTTCTTCGGCGCCGCTCGGCCCGGCAAGCCCGCCGGCAAGACCACGATCGCGGTCAAGCTGGCGAACGAGCTGGCCGAGGTCTTCGACACCTTCGCCGCCCTGTAGGCAGCGCTGGGGGGCCTCAGGGCTTCTCGGCCAGCGCCGCGTCGATGGCGGCGCGGAGCGCTTCGTCGTCGGGCTGGGTGGCGGAGGAGAACGCCGCGCGCACCCGACCGTCCCGCCCGACGAGGAACTTGTGGAAGTTCCAGCTCGGCACGTCGTGCTTGCGCGTGAGGAACGCGTAGACGGGCGACTGGCCCTCGCCCTTCGTCTTCACCTTCTCCATCATCGGGAAGGTCACGTTGTACTGGAGCGAGCAGAACTTCCGGATCTCCTCGGCGGTGCCCGGCTCCTGCTTGCCGAAGTCGTTCGAGGGGAAGCCCATCACCACCAGCCCCTTCTTCTCCAGCGCGGCGTGAAGCGCCTGCAGCCCTTCGTACTGGGGCGTGTGGCCGCACCGCGACGCCGTGTTCACCACCAGCACGACCTTTCCTTTGTACTCGGCGAGCGCGACCGGCGTGCCATCGAGGCGGTTCGTTTTCAGCTCGAAGAAGCTCATGGGGCGGCTCACGGTGGGGGCGCTCGACAGCGTGGTGGAAGCGAGGAGGACGAGGAGCGGAGCGTTCATGACCTCTCGATGCCTCAGCCCGCTCCCGCGCGCAAGCCGTCTCCGGTCCACAGGGCGGTCAGCGCGACCGCACCCGCGGTGATGATGACCCCGAACGCGATCGCGACGTAGCGGCCGAAGCGCCCGCGGCCGATGGCCATCGAGATGCCGCCCTTGACCAACGTGTTCGAGATGGTGGCGATGAGGATGGTGGTCACGGCGACCTTGGCCTCCAGCCCCCGCGCCGCCAGGTTGGCCATCGAGAGCGTGATGGCGTCGACGTCGGCGATGCCGGCGAGCAGCCCGGTCAGGTAGGTGGCCCCCGGGCCCAGGTAGGTGGTGCCGAGCTTCGACACCAGCAGCACCAGCGCGAAGAGCAGCGCGAACTTGAGCGCGGAGGACAGCTCGAAGGGGTTCGAGAGCTGAATCGGCATGTCCTCGTGGGTCTTCCTCCGCGCGCGCAGGAACAGCACTCCGCTGGCGGTCAGGCCCGCCAGCGCCATCGCGCCCATCGGCAAGGTGAGCGGGCCAAAGAGCGTGCGATTGACCACCGCGACGGTGACGAGCACCCGCACGAACATCACCGACGAGGCGGCCACCACGGCGAGCGCGCATGCCGCGGCGAGGTCGGGCGTGGTGCGGGCCCGGCGCGCCGACGAGAGCGTCACCGCGGTCGAGGACACCAGGCCTCCGACGAGCCCCGTCACCCCCAGCCCCCGATGCGGACCGAGCAGGCGGATGGCGACGAAGCCGATGAACGACAAGCCCGAGATGAGCACCACCAAGAGCCCGACCGTGCGCGGGTTGAGCACCTGCCACGGGTCGATGGGGCGGTCCGGCAGGAGCGGCAGCAGGATGATCGCGACGAGGAGGAACTTGAGGGTGGAGAAGAGGTCGTCGCTCGAGACCCTGCGGACGAAGGAGTGCAGCGGCGCCTTGACCGAGAGGAGCAACGTCACGACCACCGCGATGGCGAGCACCAGCAGCAGGCGCTTGTTGGTCGGCTCGACGAAGCCGGGCGTCGCCGAGATCACGCCGAGGAAGAAGGTGAGCAGCAGCGCGAACTCGGAGGTGAGCCCGAGGTCCCCGCGCTTGACGTCGACCCAGTAGGACAGGCCGAGCAACAGGAGCAGGGCCACGCTGCCGACCCCGAGGAAGATCCAGCCGAAGTGGGGGACGAGCAGCGCGCCCAGGGCGCCGCTCAGCGCGACGAGCGGGTGGGTGCGGGCGCCGCCGAGGCGGCGGTGCGGCTCTGGATCGTCGGCCGAGGAGCGCTCCCGCTCGAAGCCGATGAGCAGGCCGACGGCGAGCGCGACGGCGAGGGAGAGAAAGGGCTCGTAGCCGTTCATGTACCGGACCTTAAGGCGCGGGCTTGGCGCGCCCGCTTCGCGCTCAGCTCGACGCCGATGGCATCGAAGCCCAACTCGTTGGCCACCGCCAGAACCGAGCCGCGGCCGCAGAACGGATCGACGATGGTGTGGCTCTGGGTGTGGGTGCGCACGAACCGGACCGCCGCGCGGCAGGCGTGGAGGCCCATCCCGCGCGTCCAGCTCGTCTCGCCCGCCTCGGGCAACACGTCGGCGGTGGCGTGGCGCAGGTCGAGGCGAACGCCGCGCGAGAAGGCGAGCAGGTGCGAGTAGCCCGCGCGGCCGTGGGTGACGCTCCCGGCCGGCACGCGGCAGACGATGCGGTGGAACAGCAGCGTGGCGCCTTGCGACTCGGCGGCCTTCAGGCAGTCATAGCCCTTGTCGATCCACTCGCCTTCGCGCTTCACGTCGCTTTGAAAGAAGAGCGCCACGCCGTCGTCGGGGCAGCGGTCGATGACCAGCGCCGCGGCGTCCTGGAACCAGCGCCGCCACTGGGCGAGGGTGAGGTGCGGCAGCTCGGACGCGTCGGGCAGCGACGTGATGAAGGAGCAGCCGTCGAAGTGCGGGCGCTCGTTGAGCCACACCAGGGCGTCGGCACAGTGCACTTCGCGCATGTCGCGGCTCAATGTAGCGCAGCGCCTCGATACGCCTCGACCGCCTTTCGAATCGCCTCCAGGTCCGCGTCGGAAGGCGAGGGGCTCTTCAAGTACTCGCTCCACGCTCGGACCATCTGCGCCGGCGCGCCGGGGTCGTGCGGCAGCAGCCGGCTGTAGGCGATGCCGACGTTGCGATACAGCTCCCGCGGCGGGCGCGGGTGCCGCTCGAGCAGGCCGCTCAGGATGCGCGCCGCGCTCTGCAACGCGGCCAGGTCGTCGTGCTCGGCGGCGTAGGCGAGCAGCCGCCGGCCGCGGCGGTGATCCGCTTCCCAGTAGTCGTCGCGGATCAGCGCCTCCCACGCGCCTGGCCGCGCGCGCTCCAACGACTTCACGTCGAAGGCCGCGAGCACGCCGTCGGAGCGCGCGATGTATTCGCGCACGCCGAACGGGCGATCTTTCGGCGCCACCTGGTTCAAGAGCCCGAACGGATAGGTCGTGTACGCCGGCTCCCAGCCCTTGTCGTCGGCGCGCTCGAACCCGCTGACGAAGATGGCGCGCGAGGGGTTCGCGTCGAACAGCGCGCGCAGGTCGAACGCGCCGCGCTCCGACGGAGCGTAGTGCGTGCCCGGCAGCACCAGGCCGGGGCAGTTCTTCTCGGCGATCGCCTTGTGCCAGCGCGCCTTCATCAGCTGGCGGTCGAGCACGCAGACGTCGGGGCGCACCCGCTCGACCTCGCGGAGGTAGCGCACCGAGTTCAAGTACACGTCGCCTTGCGTGACGAGCAGCGCCCCGGGAGGGACCGGCTCGACGAGCGAGCGGCCGAGATCGTGGATCGTCCGGTTGCCTCGCTCGTCGGCCGAGCGAAACCCGAGCGCGCCGAGCGCCGCGAACGCGCACGACGCTACCTGCGCGCGCGAGGGAGTCGGCAGCCGCTCGAGCACGAACGCCAGGCCCAACCCCGTCCACGCGAACACCAGCACGTTGGCCTGCTGCCAGAAGCGGCTGTGCACGTCGAAGTACAGCGCGTTGTCGAGCGGCAGGTTGGCGAGCGCGTGAAAGACGACCAGGTAGAAGGCGAACGCCGCGAGCGTGACGCGCGTGAGTTGCCGGTGCGGCTTCGAGCGCAGCCCGAACGCCAACCCCACGAGCGCGAGCGCGATGCCCAGGAAGTACGTCTCGGCGACCAGCGAGCGAAAGTACGCGCCGAGCGCGGAGAGGAGCGGCGTCGTCTCGCCTCGCTGCGCGGCGAGCTGAAAGGTGCCGTACTCGCGCCGGAGCAAGTGGGTCCAGAAGCCCGACCAGGTGTGCGCTTCGCCCCAGCTGCTCCAGCGCTGCTGGGCGGAGGCGAGGGGCAAATAGAGGTAGGGCAGGAGCCCGGCGGCGAACGCGCCGACGAGCAGGGCGATGCGCTTGGGGCTCAAGAGCTCCGACCGCATTCGCCACAGCACCCAGGCCGAGAGCGGAAGGCCGAAGAACACCAGGCTGTGGTGATGGCTCATCCCCAGCCCGAACAAGAACGCGCCCAGCATCGCCAGCCGGCGCGACGGCGCGCGGTCGAGCTCCACCGCCACGCACAAGAGCGCGACGACGAACAGATTGTTGAGCGCGAAGACCTCGGCGACCACCGCGTAGCGCCACACCAGCGGCGAGAACGCGAACGAAGCGCCCGCGGCGACGGCGGCCCACGGGCGCCCGCTCCAGCGCGCGACGGTGAACACCAAGAGCCCCGCCGCGAGCGCGTCGGCGAACGCCGAGAACAGGTTCACCCGAAGCGCGACCGAGCCGAACGGCAGCCACGTGAAGGCGTGCGCGAGCAGCGTGTAGAGCGGGTACCCAGGCGGGTGGGCAACCCCGAGCGTGAACGCCGCGGTGATGAGCTCGCCGCTGTCGCCCGCCGGCACCGTGCGGTGCAAGGTGAGCGCGTAGAGCACGAAGGCGAGGCCACCGACCGAGGCGCTCAGCGCAAGCGTGAGCCTGGGCATCAGCCCGCCGCCACGCCCACCGGCGCCACGGTGAACGACTCGGCGCGCGAGGCCATCTCGAGCGCCTCTCGCTCGGCGCGCTCGGTCCACTTGCGTTGCGGCGGCGCCTCGCGGCTCGGGCAGAGCTCGTTGAGCGGACACTCGGCGCAGCGCGGGGCGCGGGCGGTGCACACGTAGCGGCCGTGCAGCACGAGCCGATGCCCGGTGCGGATCCACTCGGGCTGGTCGAACAGCCGGCACAGATCGGCCTCGATCTTCTCCGGCGTCGTCTGCCGGGTGAGCTTGAGCCGCTGCGAGACGCGCATCGCGTGGGTGTCGATGGTGATGCCCGAGCTGATGCCGTACGCGGTGCCGAGCACGACGTTGGCTGTCTTTCGCGCGACGCCCGGCAACGAGAGCATCTGCTCCATCGCGCGCGGCACCTCGCCGCCGAAGTCGTCGATCAGCGCCTGGCTGGCGCCGCGAATCGCCTTGGCCTTGTTGCGGAAGAAGCCGGTCGACTTGATGACCTCTTCGACCGCCTCCTGCGGCGCGGCGGCGAGCGCCTGCGGGGTGGGCCACTTCGAGAGCAGCACCGGCGTCACGCGGTTCACCATCTTGTCGGTGCTCTGGGCGCTCAAGATGACGGCGATGAGCAGCTGCCAGGGGCTGGCGAACTTGAGCTCGCAGTGCGGCGTGGGGATGGCGCGCGAGAGCCGCTCATGCACTTGCCGTGCGTGCGCTTGGAGCTTGGGGGAAGGGGCTCTGGTTCTTCGTGGCTTGGCCGGCATGGGAGCGGAAGGGTCGAGTGATTGCCCTACCATGCGAGCCGCGGGTGCGACAGAGGCGAGGCGTGGCGCATTGACGGTCGGCCGGGCTTTCCTTCATACGGGAGGCCGGTTCAAGGCGCATGCGTCGGTCTCGTCTTTCGTGGGGCTTGCGGGCCCTCGCCGGTCTGTTCTTCCTGGCGTTGGTGCTGGTGGTCGCGGCGCGCGGCTACTTGTCGCGCGCGGGCACCCAGGCCGCGCTCAAGTCCACGCTGGCGCGGGCGCTCGAGCAGCGGCTCGGGCCGGTGTCCATCGGCGATGAGCTCCAGGTCAGCTGGACGTTCGACGTGAGCCTCGGGCCGGTGGTCGTCGCGCCCGCCTCGCCGGTCGTGCGCGTCGAGCGCGTGCACGTCTCCCCGAGCATTCGCTCTCTTTGGCGAGGCAAGCCGGTGCTTCACCACGTGGTGCTCGAGGGCGTGGTGGTGGAGGCCGGCGAGAAAGGACGGACGCTGCTCGAGTGGGCGGAGCGCTTGCCGGGACGAGCGCCGGCGGCGCCGGTCTCTTCGCGCGGCGAGCGGGTCGAGCTCCCGGAGGTCCGGTTTCGGGACGTGAGGCTCCGCGGCGCGTGGGGCGGGCGGCCCATCGAGCTCTCGAAGGTCGAAGGCGTCGCAGAGCTCCGGCGCGAGGCGGGCGGAACATCGGCCGAGGTGTCCTTGTCGTTTGGCAGCGAAGGGGCCGCGACGCTGTCCCTCTCTCCGGATCGAACGTTTCGCGCGCGTTGGGACGCGGTACCGCTCGCCCAAGGCGAGGGCGAGGGCGCGCGGTGGCGTGTCGCCGGCGGGCGAACGGGCGGCGCGCTGAGCGGCGCGCTGCGGGAACGCGAAGCGCACGCCGAGCTGCGGGCGCGCGTCGAGGGGCTGCGGCTCGTCGGCGCGCGGCTGTCGGCCGAGCCCATCGAGCTCGAAGCGCTCGAGCTGACGACCCACGTGCGGCTCGATCGCGAGAAGGAAGAGCTGACGGTCCGCGACGCGGTGCTGCGGGTCCGCCGCGACCGGGACATCGAGGTTCCGTTCTCGGCGCGCGTGTGGGGGCAGGGTGAGCGGCAGCTCGAGCTCTCGGTGCGCGGCGAACGGCTCGCGTACAACGACGTGCTCGGGAGCCTGCCGGTCGCGTTCGTGCCGGGAGACGAGGTGGCGAACGTCGCGGGCGCGTTCGCGTTCTCGGCGCAGCTCAAAGGATCGCTCGCGCGGCCGGCCGAGTGGGCGTTGAGCGCCAAGATCGACCTGTCCGACATGCGGAAGGTCGCCGCCACGCGGCCGCCCTGGTCCTTCGGCTCGGAGTTCGTGCACCAGGCGGTGACGCACGACGGCCAGACCCGGGAGGTCGTCATCGGGCCGACGAACCCGGCCTTCACGCCGCTCGACCAGGTGCCGCCGGTGCTCGTGTCGGCGGTGCTGTTGAGCGAAGACTCGATGTTCCTCACGCACCAGGGCTTCGACTTCGCGGAGCTCAAGAACAACCTGCTCGCGCGCGACCGCGACGAAAAAGGGCAGGTCCTGCGCGGCGCCTCGACCATCAGCCAGCAGCTCGCGAAGAACCTGTTCCTGTCGCGCGAGAAGACCTACGCGCGCAAGGCGAAGGAGGCGCTCATCACGCTCGCGCTCGAGGCGTCCTTGCCCAAGCAGCGGCTGCTCGAGATGTACTTGAACCTCATCGAGTGGGGCCCTGGGTTGAACGGCATCGGCGAGGCGGCGCGGCACTACTTCGACAAGCCCCCGTCGGCGCTCAACGTCCGCGAGGCGGTCTTCCTCGCGACCATCATCCCGAACCCCATCAAGTACCACGTGTACTGCGCGCGCGGCGCGCTCACCGAGACGTGGGAGAAGCGGGTGAGCGACCTGCTCTACAAGATGCACGGCGCGGGCATGCTGACGGATGAGGAGCTGCAGCTCGCGCTGCACGCGCCGCTGAGGTTCACGCACCCGAAGACGTGAGCCCCTCCAACGCCACCGGCATTCCGCAGATTCGGCTGCTCGCCTCCCACAAGGCGCGCGCGTTCTCGGGCGTGGCTTGCCCGCTCGGGCGCCGCGCCTTGCGCCGCTTGAAGTACTGACCGCTCACGCCGTCGAGCTCGGGCGCGAGGCAGGCGTACAGCGGCGTGCGGGCGCCGGACGCGGGGCTCAACAGCAAAGGTCCCGCGAGCACGTAGAACAGCTGAATCACGCTGCCCCGGTTGTTCTGCCCGAAGCCGGTGCGGACGGTCCCCGGGTGCACCGCGTTCGTGGTGATGCGGGTCCCGTCCAACCGCCGCGCGAGCTCTTGTGTAAAGAGCACGTTCGCCAGCTTCGACGTCGCGTACGCGGTAAATCCAAAGTACCCGCGCTCGCTCATCAGGTCGTCGAGCTTCAGCTTGCCCGCGTAGTGCGCGTCGGACGACACGTTCACGACCCGGGCCTGCGGCGCGCGCGCGAGCGCCCCGAGCAGTCGGCGCGTGAGAATGAAGTAGGCCAGGTGGTTGAGGGCGAAGGTCGCCTCGCGTCCTTCCTTCGTCACCTGCCGCGTGGTGAAGATGGCCCCGGCGTTGTTGACGAGCAGGTCCAGCGGCCGGTCCCGCGCGAGGAACGCCTCCGCCACCTTCTCGACGTCGGACTGCAGCGCGAGGTCTCCGCTGAGCACCTCGACCCGCGCTTCGGGGGCGGCCCGTCGAATCTCCTCGAGCGTGTCCGCCGCGCGCGCAGGGTCTCGCGCGGTGATGAACAGCTCGGCCCCGAGCTTCGCCAGCTCTCGGGCCATCACGCGGCCGATGCCGCGCGTCGCGCCGGTGACCAAGGCGACCCGGCCATGCATGGAAGGGGAGGGGCTCAGTGTCGAAGCTCGGGATGTCCCGGCTGGTCGTCCAGGCCGTGCGTCAACGCCACGTGGCCGATCACCTCGCGGCCGCTCTGCAGGCTGGTGAGGAGCTCGGCGACGAAGCTCTCCGGCGCGTCGGGATCCGGGCCGACCTGCACCTCGTCGACCTCTTTGCCCTCGAAGACCAGCTCGCCGACCAGGCTCTTGCCGCGCACCAGCTGCAGCGCCGACCGGCCGTCTTCCTCGTCGAACAACAGCCAATGCAGCTCGGGCTGATCGAACAAGACCGCCGTGCCCCAGCCGGCGCTGCGGATGCAGTTCGGGTGGTCCTGCAGCCACTTCCAGAAGTTCAGGTAGCTGAGGCTCTTCTGACGCGCGACGAGCATGTTCATCGCGGCTTCCTTACGCCCATCGCCCCGTTCCTGCAAAGGGCCGCGGGCCGATTCGTCGGGCCTCAGCGCTTTTTCTTCACGCTCGGCGCGGTCTTGCGCAGCGTCACCTGCAGCTTCTGTCCGGCCCGGTTGGCGACGAAGATCTGCTTCGAGGTGGTCTGGTAACCGGGCTTCGAGAAGGTGAGCTGGAACAGGATGCCGTGGCGAAAGCGCAGCGGGATCGGCGTGCGGCCGAGCGTCCGGTTCTCGACCTTCACCAGCGCGCCCGGCGGCGTGCTGCTCACGTAGACCGAGACCCGGTCGTCCCGGGGCGGGGCGGGCGCGGGGGCGACCTTGGCGACCGCTGGCTTGGGCGCCGGCTTGGGGGCGGGCGCGGCGGCGGCCTTGACCGGCGTCGGCGCTGGCGCGGGCGGCTTGGGCGTCGGCTTCGGTGGCTCGGCGGCCGCGGCCTTGGGCGGCGCGCCGGGCTTCGCGCCCGCATCCGCGGCCGGTGCCTCGTCATCGACGTCGACATCGAGCGCGCCGCCGAGCGGCGGGGCCGACAGCCCGGCGAAGACGCCCGCGTCGGCCGGGTCGACCTCGACCACGTCGCCTTCTTCGCTCGGCTCGGGGAAGGGAAGGAACTGCGTCGCCGGCTCCTCCGCGCGCGACAGCCCGGAGGTGACCGCGGTCACCTCGGCGACGGCGGCGTCGGGCGCTCGAGGTGCGGCGGCCGCGACGGGCTTCGGCGCCGGGCGGCGCAGGAACGCGAGGACCCCCGCGCCGACGCCGACGAACGCGAACAGCACGAGGAAGACGAAGGAGCCGCCGCTCGACTTCTTCGGCTTGGGGCGGAGCGTGTGGGCCGCCTCCAGCGAGCTCAAGGGAATCGGCTCGACCTTCCGCGGCGGCAGCGTGGGAGGAATGATGCTGGACCCGGAGAGCTCGATCCACTCCTGCGGCTTCTCTTCCTCCTTCGGGAGCTCGCCGGGAACCTCGCTGATCGGCGGCACGCCGTCCTTCTTCGACAGCTCGGCCAGCCATTGCTTGAGCTCGGTCTGTCCGGCGGGGCCAAAGGCCGACCGCTGCACCGCTTCGAGGTCGACCAGCATCTCGTCGGCGCTCGCGTAGCGCTCCTTCACCTCGGGCCTCATCGCCTTGTGAATCACGCGGGCGAGCTCGGGGTGGATGTCTTTGTCGACTTGATCGACCGGCGTGAACACGCCGGCGCGGATCTTCGACATCGTCTCGATGGGCGTGGGCGCGTTGAACGGCAGCTGCCCGGTCGCCATCATGTAGAGCACGGTGCCGAGCGAGAAGAGGTCGCTCCGCGCGTCGAGCGGCGCGGCGTGGGCCTGCTCGGGCGACATGAACTGCAGCTTGCCCTTCACCACGCCGGTGCCCGTCTTCTCGAGCTTGCCCAGCGCGGTGGCGATGCCGAAGTCGGTGAGCTTCACCTCGCCCTGCAGGCTGATCAGCACGTTCTGAGGGCTGACGTCGCGGTGCACGATGGCCAAGGGCTTGCCGTCGCGCTTGAGGGCGTGCGCATAGGCGAGCCCTCGGCAGACGTTGGCCACGATGTGGAGCGCGAGCGCGTGCGGGAGCGGGTGGTTCGTCTGCGCGGCGCGCTTGAGCAGCTGATCGAGGCTCCAGCCGTCGACCAGCTCGAGCGCGAGGAAGTAGCGGCCGCCGGCCTCTCGCAGGTCGAGCACCTGCACGATGTTGCCGTGGTTCATGCTCATCGCGATGTGCGCTTCGTCGATGAGCATGTTGCGGAACTGCTGGTCGGTGCCCAGCGACGGCCGAATGCGCTTGAGCACCACCTGCTTCTCGAAGCCGTGCGCCCCCTTGCGCATGGCGAGGAAGATCTCCGCCATGCCCCCGTCGGCGATCTTCTTGAGGAGCGTGTACTCGGGCTGGCTCGTCATGGCTTTTGCGGGAAGGGCCGACTCTACCAGCAGGAGCTCGATGGGACAGCAGGAGCACAAGGGGACTGTCCCCGGATGCATGCCCATGCCTTACCTTCCAGCATGCTGCGCGTGGGCCCTGCGGGCTGGGACTACAAGGACTGGGCGGGAATCGTGTACCCCGATCCCAAGCCGCGCGGCTTCGACCCGCTCTCGTACCTGTCGCGCTACTTCGACACCATCGAGATCAACTCCACCTTCTATCGGCCGGTGGAGGGCAGGGTGGCGAGCGGTTGGGCGAAGCGCGTCGAAGCGAACCGGCGCTTTCGCTTCACGGCGAAGCTGTGGCGCCGCTTCACGCACGAGCGCGAGGCGGCCTGGGCGCGCGACGAGGTGAGGGCCACGCGCGAAGGGCTCGAGGCGCTGGTCGACGCGGGCAAGCTGGGCGCGGTGCTGCTGCAGTTCCCCTGGTCGTTTCGCAACGACGCGCGAAGCCGCGAGTGGCTGGACGATCTGTTCCGCGCCTTCCGCGGCCTTCCGCTCGTGCTCGAGGTGCGGCACCTGTCGTGGAACGTGCCCGAAGTGTACGAGTCGCTCACCAGCCAAGGCGTGGGCTTCGTGAACATCGATCAGCCGTTGTTTCGAAACTCGATTCGGCCCAGCGCGACGGCCACCGCGCCGACCGGCTACGTGCGCATCCACGGCCGGAACTACAAAGACTGGTTCCGCGAGAAGGCCGGCCGCGACGCGCGCTACGACTACCTGTACTCCGCGGACGAGCTGGCGCCCTGGGCGGAGCGGACCCAGTCGCTGGCGCGCGCGCCGCGCGTGAAGGACGTCTACGTCGTCGCCAACAACCACTTCGTGGGGAAGGCGCCGGCCAACGCGCTGATGCTCAAGTCGATGCTCACGGGCAAGCCGGTGGACGCGCCGCCGGCGCTGGTTCAGCGCTACGGCGAGGCGCTGGCGCCCTTCGTTCGGGTGCCTGCGCCTTCCGCCTCGGAAGGGCTCTCGCCCTGAGCTGCGGTGGCGCCTGAAGGTTTCACTGTCCCCGCCCCGAAGTGACACCCTTCGGACTCCCATGCTCTCTCGCCCCCCGCCAACGGGAGGCGAACCATGCGCCCTGCCATTTCACGAAGTCTGAGCGTCGTTTCCTTGCTCCTCGTCTCCGCCTGCGGGGAGCCGCCGACGAAGGGGCCGGACGAGCACGTCCCCGAAGCGCCGGGTCAAGCCGTCCCGGTGGCAGCCAGCCCGGTCGCGCTCACGCCGCTCGGTCCGCCGCTTTTCCTCAACGTCACTTCGCGAAACGTCGAGCTCTCTTCACCGAGCGACGACGCGCCCACCGCGAAGAGCACGCTCCGCTTCGTGCCCGGCTCGGCGCGCTTCGGGCTCGTCCACGGCGTGTCGGCCAGCCCCTTCGTTCCGGTGGAGCAGGGGACCGTCTGGGTGACCGCGGCGCACCCGCTGGGTGCCCGTGCCCGCTGGGTGGGCCACTTCG
The DNA here is from genome assembly GCA_964511185.1 of uncultured Myxococcaceae bacterium. Lineage (GTDB taxonomy): Bacteria > Myxococcota > Myxococcia > Myxococcales > Myxococcaceae > CAZEDU01. The sequence goes on from CAZEDU010000002.1 coordinate 39,366, forward strand.
ACTTGTCGGGTGAAGGCTTCGAGGCGGACGTCCCGGTGAAGCATGAGCCTTCGGTGTCGTTGGCGCCGGGCGAGGTCGTGCGCCTGGCGATCGGGAATGACCTTCGACAGAAGCGCGCGCGTGCGGCCTTGCTGTGGCTCGAGCTGAGCGATCAGCAAGAGGCGGGCGCGATCCTGCTGTCCGGCTGCCCCGCCACCGGCAATCCCGCGCTCGCGGCGAACGCGACGTCCGCGCTCCCGTTCGACGCGAGTGGACCGACCTCCGGGCTCGTCTCGCTGCTCGCCACCGATGGGCTCTGCGTCGAGGCGACGAGCCAGGTGACGTTGGTGGCGAAGCGGCTGGGCGTCTTTCGCCGCTACGGCGGCCTGCCCTGGACCCAGGTCGAGCCGGCCATCGCGCTCGACACGGAGCGCGGCGTGGGCGGGTGGCAGGGGGCGCTCGGCGTCGAGCAGACCATCGATCTGAAGCTCGGAGACATGTTGCCAGCGGGCGCCACCACGCTGTGGGCGCGGCTGGTCTCGCCCGACGCGCCGGAGCCATCGGTCCTGCGGATCGGCGGCTGCGACGGGGCCGACCAGATGCTCACGCTCCACGCCGCGACCGCCCGCGCCGGCGTCACGGTTCCGTTGGCGCCCTCGAGCGACGGCCGGCTGTGCATCAGCGCGAGCGCGCGCGCGCACGTGCAGCTCCAGGTCGTCGGCCATTCGGCGCCGGCGCCGGACGGGCCGGTGCGCTGCGAGCAGCTGCCGCCACCCGCGGCGCCCGCGTGCGAGGCCACCGACATCGAAGGGCGGCTGCGGTGCGTGCCCGGGCTGCGCGTCTCCCGCAGCGCCAACGGCGTGCCCGGCGCTCCGTTCGGCGCGCAGGTGTTCGAGCTCTCCTTCGAGCAACCCGAAGACCACGGCGACCCGTTTTCTCGAACCTTCGAGCAGCGCGTGAAGTTGGTGCACGTCGGCTTCGACGCGCCGGTGGTGCTCCTCACGACCGGCTACTCGCTGGGCGCGTACAGCTCCGAGCTCAACGGGCTGATGGCGAGCAACCAGGTCGAGCCCGAGCACCGCTTCTTCAGCAGCTCTCGCGCCGAGCCGGCCAACTGGGACCACGCCACCATCGAGCAGGCGGCCAAGGACTCGCACCGGCTCGTCGAAGCGCTCCAGTGGATCTACCGCGGCAAGTGGGTCAACACCGGCCACAGCAAGGGCGGCATGACCGCGGTCTTTCACCGCCGCTTCTTCCCTTGCGACGTGACCGCGTCGGTCCCTTACGTGACGCCCATCTCCTACAGCATGGAGGACCCGCGCTACGCCCAGTTCGCCGCGACGATCGGCGGCGAGAAGTACCGGTCGTGCCGCGAAGGCTTCTGGTCGATCGGCCGGGAGGTGGTCCAGCGCGAGAACGAATTCGCGCCGTCCATGTCCGGCTCGTACGCGACGGTGGGCGGCAAGGGCAACGCGCTCCGCCGCGGGGCGATGGGCTTCGACTGGGGCTTCTGGCAGTTCTACGACCCTTCCCATCCGGACGATGGGTGCCCCGCATACGAAGCGGTGATGAACAATCCTTCGTCGCGCGAGCAGCTCGTGCGGCGCACGGCCGCGGGCGCGCTGGCGTACTCCGACGAGTACCTGGGTTACTACCACGGGCTGAAGCACGACATGGTCGTCTACATGTTCCAGGCCGCCTTCCAGCTCGGCACGCAGGGGTTCTACGTCGAGCACCTGAAGGACTTAGGGCCGCTGCCGACCGAGCACATGGAGCCCTACTACCTGTTGCCTGAGCTCCGGCGCGCGTTCGACGCCGAGGCCATGCCCGACGTGCAGCGCTGGCTCGCCAACCACGGCGAGCGCTTCCTCTTCCTCTACGGCGCGTACGACCCGTGGACCGGCGGCGCCTTCGACCTGGGCGGTGGCGGCCGTGACCTGGGCGATATCGCCTTCGAGCTGGGCGACGCGAAGGACTCGGTGAAGCTCATGGTGGAGGAGGGCAACCACGGCGCGGCGCTGAGCGACCTGTCGGCTCCGTCCAGGGCCCAGGCGCTCGATTTGTTGCATCGGTGGCTCGGCGTGCCCATCCCCGTCTCGCTGACACCCGTCCCCCGCGGCGAGCTCACGCTCTACCGCGACGTGATGCGGCGCCTCGCCGAGAGCGATCCCAAGGTCGGAAGCTGGGCGAGGCCGTAAGCCTCCGCTGACGGCCAAGCGTCCGTTCGAGTGCTGCCGCCGGCGCGCGTCGTGCGGAACGTCTCTTCAAGGAGAACTCCGATGGACGCGCTGCTCCGCTCTGACCTCTCCGCGCTGCCACCCCGGCTCGCGCTCGGCGCTACGATGCTCTACCACGGCCAAGCCAAGCTCCGAGGCGATGGACCCGCGCAGACCGCGCAGTTCTTCGAGTCGCTCGGCATCCGGCCGGCCCGCCCGCTCGCGCTGGCCACCGGGTGGACCGAAGTTCTCTCGGGTGTGCTCACCGCGTTCGGCATTGGGAGCCGCCTGGCCGCGCTGGGCATCCTCGTCACCCAGTCGGTCGCCATCGCGAAGGTCCACAAGCCCCACGGCTTCGACAACTCGAAGGGCGGCTACGAGTGGAACCTCGCCTTGATCGCCATCGCCCTCTCGATGCTGGTGCGCGGGCCGGGGAGCGTCTCCACGCAACGGGCGCTGCGCCGGCTGCGCGCCTGACGCGCGTCAGTTCGGGTCGGTCCAGCGCGAGAGGACCTGGGCGCGGCGCAGGTACTCGCGCATCATCTTCGCGAGCTCGTCGGCGCGGACCACGTCGCTCATCGGCTGCGCTTCCTTCTTCCCGCGCTCGGCGCGATCGAGCGCCCCTCGGGTGAAGCGGTACGTCTCGTCAGACCACGGTCGAAACTCGAGCCAATCCATGTGAAGCCACCCCCAAGAGTGAGAACAAACGGCAGCGCCCGCCGGTAGACCTCAACTTCGTGGGTCGGGTCAAATGACCGGCGCGGCGCGGCACCGCCGCTCCACTCGAGTGCTCGCCAGGCGACTTTGGGCTCGCCGGAATCGGAGCTTTCGCCTTAGTGGGTGGTGAGCTCCGGGGTGTCCAGCCCCTCGCGCTCGATGTCGCTGCGCTCGTCGATCTCTTCACCGATTTGACCACGCAGCACGCCCTTCGCGCGCTCCGCCAGCTGCCTGTTCTGGTCGATGACCTCGCGGAAGAACAAGATGAGCTCCTCGTTCCCCTCTGCTTCCGCGTCGCGCACATATTCCTGGCACGTGTCGGCCGCCTCGAGCGCGTGGTACAGCACGCTCACGACGTCGTAGACGATGTCCCGCGTGCCCGTGGTGGTTTCGCTCTCCATGGCTCTCTCTCCTTGCGGTGCCTTCGTTCACAGCAAGGGATAAGCACCCGTCGGCCCGCGGCGCGGCGCGCTCACGACGCTCGGGTGAGGACCAGAGAGGCGTTGGTGCCGCCGAACCCAAAGCTGTTCTTCAGCACGCTCGTCACGCTCGCCTGCCGGCTGGTGTGCGGCACGTAGTCGAGCGCCCGCCCCTCGTCGGGCCGGTGGTGGTTGAGCGTGGGCAAGAGCACGCCGCGACAGAGCGTCAGCGCCGCGAACGCCGTCTCCACGCTGCCCGCGGCGCCGAGCAGGTGCCCCGTCATCGACTTCACCGCGGTGATCGGCACCTGGCCCGCCCGCGCGCCGAGCACGTTCTGCAGGCACAGAGCCTCATGCGCGTCGTTGGCCCGCGTCGACGAGCCGTGGGCGTTCACGTGCTCGATGTCGCGCTCGGTCAGCCTCGCATCGCCCATCGCCTGCCGCATCGCGCGCTCGGCCCCGCTGCCGCTCGGCGCGGTGATGTGCCCGGCATCGCAGGTCGCCGCGTAGCCGCGCACGAGCGCGTAGATGCGCGCGCCGCGGCGCTCGGCCGCCTCCAGCGACTCGAGCACCAGCACGCCGGCGCCCTCGCCGAGCACGAAGCCGTCCCGGTCGGCGTCGAAGGGGCGGCTCGCCTCCTGCGGCGCGTGGTTTCGGGTGGAGAGCGCGCGCATCGCGCCGAACCCCCCGACGCACAGCGGGGTGATGCTCGCCTCGGCGCCCCCCGCCAGCACCAGGTCGCAAGCGCCCGAGGCGATGGCCCGCGCGGCTTCGCCGATGGCGTGCGTGCCCGTCGCGCAGGCCGTCACGTGCGACAGGTTGGGCCCCTGAAGGTTGTGCGCGATGGCGAGCTGCCCGGGCAGCAGGTTCACCAGCACCGCGGGCAGCTGGTAGGGCATGAGCCCCAGCCGCCCTTTCTGGCGGAAGCGCTCCTGCGCCGCCTCGATGGTGCCAATGCCGCCCATCCCCGAGCCGACGTAGCACCCCGCGCGCTCCGCGATCGCGTCGGGCAGCTTCGACGGCAGCCCGGCGTCCTCCAGCGCCATCCGCCCCGCGACCAGGCCGAGCTGCTGAAAGCGGTCGAGCGTGCGCGCGAAGCGAGCGCCGAGCAGGGCATCGGCGTCGAACCCCTTCACCTCGCCGGCGATGCGCGTGTCGAACGCGGCGGCGTCGAACTGGGAGATGGGGCCGATGCCGCTCTTGCCCGCGACCGCGTTCTCCCACGACGCCTGCGCGCCGACGCCGAGCGGGGTGAGGAGCCCCAGGCCCGTGATGGCGACCGGCCGCATGGCCCCTTTAGCCCGCCAGCGCGCGGTCGGCGGGAACGTGCGCGCGCAGGTAGCTCAGCAGGTCGTTCAACGTCTTGAGCTTCCGCGCCTCTTCGTTGGGGATGTTGACCCCCAGCTCGTCTTCCAGGAGCAGGAGCAGCTCGATGACGCCGAGCGAGTCGGCCTCGAGCTCGGTGAAGGTCGCCTCGGGGCGGATCTTGGCGGGGTCGACCTTGAGCTGCTCCGACAAAATGCGGCGGACCTTCGCCTCGATGACGTCTTCACCCATCGCCGGCTCCTCGTCTCAAGAAGGGGCCAAGGCTTTATGCCCCCGCTGGGCGCGCCGCAAGGCAAGCCGCGCGCTGAGCGTCAGCTTCGAGACGCGCCCAGGCCCGGCTCCAGCGGCAGCCGCACCGTGAAGATGGAGCCCTTGCCCAGCTCGGTCTCGACCTGAATCGAGCCGCCCATCGCCTCGGCGATCTGCCGCGCGATGTACAGCCCCAGGCCGAGCCCGCCGTAGTGCCGGGTGGGCACCGCGCGCTCGAACTTCTCGAAGATGCGGTCCTTCTGCTCGGCGGCGATGCCGATGCCTTCGTCTCGTACGTGGAGCACCGCCTCGTGGGCGCGCCGCTCGAGGGTGATTTGAATGGGCCGGCCGTTGCCGTACTTGAGCGCGTTCTGCAAAAGGTTGGTGACGAGCTGGTCGAGGCGCAGCCGGTCCCAGCGGCCGGTCATCGGCTCGAGCCGAAGGTGCACCTCGGAGCCCACGCGGCGCGACTCCTCCGAGAAGCGCTCCACGACCTGCCCCACCAGCGCCTCCAGCTCGACGTCCTCCGGGTCGATCATCAGGCGCCCGTGCGTGATGCGCGACAGGTCGAGCATCTGACCGACCAGGTGCGCGAGGCGATCCACCTGGTGGTTGGCGATCTCCAGCTTGCCCTTGAGCCGCTCCGGCGACGCCCGCGGGAAGTCGCGCAGCAGGCCCTGCATGTACAGCTTGAGCGAGGTGAGCGGCGTGCGCAGCTCGTGCGAGGCGACGGTGAGGAACTCGTCGCGCAGGCTCACCGCCTGCCGCGCCTCCCGGTACAGCCGGGCGTTCTCGATCGCCACCGCCGCGCGCTGCGCCAGCTCCTCGGCGCGCGCCAGATCTCCCGCGTCGTAGCGGCGCGCGTCCGACGAGAAGAAGCACAGCACGCCCAGCGTGTGGCCGCGGACGCGCAGCGGCGTGTAGATGGCGGAGCGAAGCCCGGGCGGCGGCTGCGGACCCGACGCGTCGCCTTCGGTCAGCTGCGCCAGCTGCTCCGCGGAGAGGGGGCTCGCCAGCTCGGTTTGGCCCCGCTTGACCACGCTGGCGGGCCCTTCGCGGGCGTCGCGCTGGAGATCGAAGCGCGCGCGCAGGCGCTCCGCCAAGGGGCGCTTTTCGTCATCGGCGTGGGCGAGCGAGGCGCGGTCGAGCGTGCCTTCGTCGCTGATGAGGTAGAGCGCGGCGACGTCGGCCACCTGGTCCGCCGCGAGCCGAGTCACCTTCCCGAGCGTGGTGCCGTAGTCGAGCGACTCGGCCAGCACCGTCGTCGCCTGGCTGATGAAGCGCCGCGTCTCGTCTTGGCGGACCTCTTCGGTGACGTCGCGCCAGATGTTCACCGCGAGCTGCACCTGGCCGCCCGGATCGAACACCGGCGAGGACCGCACCACCAGCCACCGGCGCTCGCCGCTGCCCTTGAGCTGCGTCTGCACGAGCGCCGACGGCGGCTTCTCGCCCCTCAAGGCCCGCCGGTTCGGCAGCGCCTCCCGGTCGATCGGTTGGCCGCGTTCGTCGTACACGCTGATCTTCTCGGCGAGCTCGCCGAGCGACTGCGCGAGCATCGTCTCGGCGTCGGGAAAGCCGAAGCCCTTCGCCGCCGCCTCGTTGGCGTAGCGGATGCTCCCGTCGGCCGACAGGACGGCGATCGCGTCGCTCACGCCTTGGAGGATGACGGCCAGCTGCGCCTGCGACTCCTGCTGCGCGCGCTCGAGCCGCCGCTTGTTCTCCACCTGGACCCGCGTCCGCAGCGCCTCGAGCTCACGCCGCCGGAGCCTTCGGTACGAGACCGACGCGTAGTAGGCGAGCGCGCAGAACGCCACCGCCTGCACCGCCCACTGCGCCATCCACGCGCCATCGGCGCCGCCCAATGCGAGCAAGGTCAGCCCGCTCGCCACCGTGCTGACGCCGGCCGCCGCCGTCGCGCTGGGGTGGTCTTGCACCACCACCGCGATGAGGATCGGCATCGCCAGGATCCAGTGGAAGAGCGGGCTCTCCAGCCCGCCCGTCTGCGAGACGATGATCCCGAACGCGACGCTCGTCACCACCCCCAGGGCGATGAACGACAGCCGCTGCGCCTGAGGCGACAGCCGCGGCAACCGCCACGCGACCACGAGCACCAGGCCCGCCCAGACCACGCGGACCAGGAAGGAGGGCCAACGAAAGCCGCCGAGCGCGAGCCAGTCGGCCAGGTTGAAGAGCAGGATGACCGCGGCGCAGAAGAGCATCACCGTCTGGCGCTCGCGCCAGCTGGGCTGCGTCGCTGAGTCGGCGGACGCGCTCAACCCAGGTCCGCCGCCTTACTTGCCGGGACGCTTGAGGAGCACCTCGTCGACGATGCCGTACTCCTTCGCCTGCATCGCGGTGAGAAAGCGGTCTCGGTGGGTGTCGGCCTCCACCCGATCGACCGACTGGCCGGTGTGGTGCGCGATGATCTCGTTGAGGCGCCGCTTGAGGTGGATGATCTCTTTGGCGTGGATGTCGATCTCCGACGCCTGACCTTCCACCTGCCCGAGCGGCTGGTGGATCATCACGCGCGCGTTCGGCAGCGCGTACCGCTTGCCCTTCTCGCCGGCGAGCAGGAGCACCGCCGCCATCGACGCCGCCTGCCCGATGCAGATGGTCGAGACGCTGCAGCGCAGGTACTGCATGGTGTCGTAGATGGCCAGGCCCGCGGTCACCACGCCGCCGGGGGAGTTGATGTAGAGGCTGATCTCCTTCTCCGGCTCCTCCGACTCGAGGAAGAGCAGCTGGCTGACGATGATGTTGGCGACGTCGTCGTTGATCGGCGTGCCGAGCAGAATGATGCGATCCTTGAGCAGCCGGCTGTACAGGTCGTAGACGCGCTCGCCTCGATGGGTGGTCTCGATCACCAAAGGCACGTTCATGGGGTCGCTCCTTCGAGGCGCATCAGAAGCACGCCAGCGGGTTGGCCCTCACTTAATTCACGGTGAGACGGTTTGCATTCGTCTTGCGTTCAACGGTCGCCCGGAAGGAACGGCGGGGCTTCGGAGCCCAGGAAGCCGTACTTCTCGAGCCACCCGAAGACGCCTTGGCGCGTCGGGCGCGCGGTCCGCGGCGCGGGCCTTCGGGGAACGTCGAGGTAGTCGAGCAGCGCCGCCTCGCTCGGCTTGCCGGGGAACATCACCTCGGCGGTGTGCGCCAGGTACCCGAAGGCGCCGGCCTTGTAGTTGAAGCGATCCAGATCGACGAACGCGCCGTTCTTTCCGAAGCCGTACTGCAGGGTCCAGGTCGGCCGGTTCTCGCGCACGCCGAACTCCGAGAGCCCGCGGTGAAACAGCTCGAAGGGCTTGTCGACGTAGTACTGCCCCCGCCGGACGCCGGCCTTGAGCTGTTGCCGCAGGTGCGCGAGCCCCCAGGGATCGTTCTTGAAGCGGAGCTGGTTCGGGCGAACCGAGTTGGGCGCGCTCGAGAGCCGAAGGCGCGAGAGGTCCAACCCCGCCTCTTCCATGCGCCACGTGATGATGTCGAAGAGCGTGCGCTGCTCGGCCGAGAGGCTCTGAAAGCGGATGACGGGGTTTTGGCCCAACATCGCTTGCTGGCCCTTGGAGAGATCGAAGAAGCGGCTGACCTGATGGGGCCGCAGCCGGGTGGGTGGTGCGAGTCGAACGATGCTCGGGTGTCGGACGAAGGCTCGGAAGAACGTGGCAGGCATCTGTCGGTTTTTCGCCACACGTTCGTGACCGGTTGCTCCCACCTTCGACCACGTGCGCTACACCCTCGAAAAGAAAAGGGCTTTTCACACATCGCCCGGGCGCGGCGGCCAGTGGCAACTCGATGTGGGTGGGTGTAGAGAATTCCAGTGACGATGCGTTCCTCTCCCTCTTCGTTCTTGTGCCTCTTGGCGCTGCTGGCAGGTCCGGCCGTGGCGGCGCCGTACCAGACCACGGCGGGCTTTTCGCCGTACCAGCCGCTGCCCACGGACGATGCGCGCACGCAGGTCCTGTGGGCCGCGCGCGCGGGCGAGGTGACGGCCAACGCCGAGTCGGTCGTCGCGTTGCCGTTCGGGTTTCGCTTCTACGGCGTCACCCACACCCAGCTCGTCGTCTCGACGAACGGCTACGTGAGCTTCGACGGCGCGGGCTCGGGCAGCTGCGATGGCTGCGGCGTCAACCGCTCGATGGGCGCCGCGTCCGCGCCCAACAACTTCATCGCGGTGCTGTGGGACGACCTGAGGGTCGCGCGTCACTTCAGGCCAGGCCACGCCGACGCGCGTGTCTCGGTGCGCGTGCTCGGCGAGGCGCCGCACCGCGTGTTCCAGGTCGAGTGGCTGCGCATGGGGGTGCGGCCGGGCCCTGACGCGTGCGCGACCTGCTCGTACTCGTTCGCGTCGGCGCAGCTGTCGCTCTCGGAGAGGACGCAGAGCATTCGGTTGCACTACGGCCCCGGCAACAGCTACGCGCCTCCGAATTACCCGACCGACTACGGCGGGCTGTCGTTCAGCGCCGGGGTGGAAGGCCCGCCGGGCATGGGCGGGCAGAACCTCTCGTTTCCCACGTTCGTGTGCGCCAGCGCGGCCGTCTGCCACGGCGTCAACCGCCTCGATGGGTACTTCATCGATCTCGCACCGTCGGCCGACCTCGCGGTGGCGTCGGTCTCGGGGCCTGCGGCCTTGAGGCCCGGCGCGCCCATCACCGTGCAGGTGACGCTCGAGAACCCGACGGGCCTCGCCGCGCCGAGCCGCTCCTACCGCTTGGCGCTGTCGACCGACGCGGTGCTCTCGCCGGACGACGCCGACATCGCGGTCGGCGTCACCCGCCAGGTCGCCGCGGCCCAGACGCACGTGCTCGACGTGGAGGCCACGCTGCCGCCCACGCTCCTGCCGGGCGACTATTTCTTGTTGTTCGTCCTCGCGCCGGGCGACGCGGTGAAGTCGAACGACGTCGGGGTCAGCCTGCCCACCCCGGCCGACTCGCCGATCGCCACCTTCGAGCCGACGAGCAGCGCGACCGCCGGCCGCCTCTAAGGCGCGAATCGTTTAAGGCTCGAATCGTTTGAGTGAGATCATCTGGCCGTGTCGGAGGACACGTCCGCACAGCTTTGGGCCTGGAGGGAAAGGGGTCTGGACTGTCGCTCGCTCTGAGCGGCGTCACTCCAGCCGCCAGTCGAACGCCGCGTCCGGCTCACAGTCGGGCCGCACGCGCACCAACTGAAGCCCGTCCCGTTCCGCCACCGCGCTGCCCGCGCGCTCCGCCGCCGGAGCGATGACGTAATTGTAGTGGCGCTCGTTCGCCGGCGGCCGCTCCGCCGAGTAGAGCGGCACCGGGCGATGCAGGTACGTGTAGCCGCCCACGTAGGCCAGCGCCTGCGTGCGGACGAGCAGGCCGCACAAGTCAGGTTGCTGGTGGGCGGCCCACAAGAGCCGGTTCTCGGCGCCCCCGGCGTTGAACGCGCTCTGCTGCGTTGCTCCGACGCCGACGTCGCGCCGAGTGAGCCCGGGCAGCCTCACCGCGCTGAGCGTCACCGCCAGCCCCAAGGCGGCGAGGCCAGCCCACCCCGCGCGCGCGTGAAGGCGCGACAGCTGAGAGATGCCCAAACCGGCGAGCGCGCAAAGCAAGGGCAGGGCGGGGAAGAGGAAGCGCAGCTCTTTGTGGGGCGTGAACAGGTGCGCCAGGAAGAAGGCCGCGAAGAAGAGCGCCAGCGGCGGCGAACGGCGCGCGCCCAGCAGCGCCAAGGCGCAGAGCACCGGCCACAAGGGCCCGAGCGAAGCCCACAGGTGGCGGGGGTAGAAGGCCGGCGGCGCCACGCCGAACAGCGCGCTCTTGCCCTCCAGCAGGTTGAAGCCCAGGTACGCGCGGGCCGAGTGAAACCAGCTCCCCCACGTCAGCGCGTCGATGGCGCCGTAGAGCACCGCCCCCGCGGCGAACACGGCGGAGATCTCCAGCGCCGCCTTCGCCTGCCGGCGCGCCAACCAGAGCAGGACGAGGCCGACGCCGAAGAGCGCGCAGTGGAGCCGAAAGAAGACCGCGAGCGTGAGCAGGCCCGCTCCGGCGAGCCGCTCCTGCGCGGTCGCCTCGCGCGGCATCGCCCAGGCAAGGCCCAGCACCACGGGCAGCGCCGCCGCGGTCTCGCTCATCGCGCGAGGCGCGAAGTACGCGGAGAGCCCCATCACCGCGAACGCCGCCGTCGCCGCCGCGGCGCCCCACGCATCGGCGCCCAGCCGGCGCGCGAGCTGTCCGCTGGCCCAAGCGGCGGCGAGCCCGCTCGCGCACAAGAGGGCTCGAATCACCCCGAGGCACACGCGCGGGTCGTCCGCGCCGAGCCAGTGGGCCGCCTTCATCCACAGCGCGAACGTCGCCGGGAGCGCCCAGTGCCGCGCCCCCGCCACGAACTCCCAGGCGCGCAGGCCGTACCCGAACGCCAGGCGGTGGGCGGGCTCGAGCGTCTGGTGAACTTCGTCTGGCCAGTAGAGGCCGTGGTCGGTGATCGCGACCCACGCGCGCAGCGCCGCCCCAGCGACGAGCGCGACGCCGGTGAGCACGAAGGCCGGCTCCCTCCAACGCGCGAGCCACCGTTGAGCCATCGATGGGCTTCCTACTGGAGCCGCTCGTCGGAGCGATAAGAAAAACCGCGCTTGGCAACGGCGCCTGGGCTGGGGCATGGAGGGCTGCGCATGGCCACCTCCACCCGCTCCTTCCGCTGGTCGCGCTTGGGCTCGCTCCTGTCGGTCTTGCCGCTCGGCGTTTGGACCATCAACCACCTGTGGGACAACCTGGCGGTCTTCGGCGGCCCCGACGCGTGGCAGAAGGCGGTCACCGGCCACGCGCACCCGGCTTCGTTGATCGCGACGATGGTCGTCGTGCTCCTGCCGCTGGTGCTGCACACGCTGTGGGGCGTGCAGCGGCTGTTCTCGTTCCGGCCGAACAATCAGCGCTATCCCTTCTTCGTGAACCTGCGCTACCTGCTGCAGCGGCTCGCGGCCATCGGCGCGCTCTTCTTCATCGGCGCTCACCTGTGGCTGGCGATGATCAAGCCGCGCTTCTTCGAAGGTCGCCCGGAGCCGTTCGAGGACATCGCGCGCGAGATGCGCTTCCACGGGCCAACGCTCGTGGTCTACCTGCTGGGAACCTTGGCGGTCTGCTTCCACCTGGCCAACGGGCTGGCGACGTTCGCCTTCAACTGGGGCGTCATCTCGGGCGGCCGGTCGATCCAGCGCTCGCAGTGGGCGGCGATCGCGCTGTTCGTCCTGTTTTTGGCCATGGCGTGGGGCGCGGTGTTCGGCCTGTTCCGGGCCGGTGACGTGCTCGGTCCTGCACACTAATTTCTCCAAAATCGCTTCAAGCACGTGCGTGGGAAAGGCCGCACCCGTTAAGAATGTCGTCTTCCCACGACCCACGAACCTTCACGGAGGACGATCATGAGCATTCGCATCGGAGACACCGCTCCCGACTTCACCGCCGAGACCACCGAAGGAACCCTTCGCTTCCACGAGTGGCTGGGCGACAGCTGGGGCGTGCTGTTCTCGCACCCCAAGGACTTCACCCCGGTGTGCACCACCGAGCTCGGCGCGGTGGCCAAGCTCAAGCCTGAGTTCGACAAGCGCAACACCAAGGTCATCGGCCTGTCGGTCGACCCGCTGAACGCCCACCAGGAGTGGACGCGCGACATCGAGCAGACGCAGGGCTGCAAGATGAACTTCCCGGTGATCGCCGACGGCGACAAGAAGGTCTCCGACCTCTACGGGATGATCCACCCGAACGCGAACGACACCCAGACCGTGCGCTCGGTGTTCGTCATCGGCCCCGACAAGAAGGTGAAGCTCAGCCTCACGTACCCCGCCAGCACGGGCCGCAACTTCGACGAGCTGTTGCGCGTGATCGACTCGCTCCAGCTCACCGCCAAGCACCGCGTCGCCACGCCCGCGAACTGGAAGAACGGCGAGGAAGTGATCATCGCCGCCTCGGTGAGCGACGCCGAGGCGAAGACCCAGTTCCCCAATGGCTGGAAGGCGGTGCGGCCGTACCTGCGCATCGTCCCGCAGCCCAAGTCGCCGTAAGCTGCACCCGGTGACCAGACGGGCCGGGACGATCATGGTGGCGCTCTGGGCGATCGCGCTCTCGCAAGAGGCGGTCGCCCAGGAGTGCCGGTCGTGCTGGACCGAGCGCTGTCCGGCGCTGGCGAGGTACTACCCGAGCTGCTCGGCGGCGGCGCTGGTCCCCCCGCCGTCGGACCGGTGCTCGAGCGCCGCGCGATGCGAGGAGCGCTGCCAAGCCGGCTCCGCGCAGGCCTGCACCCGGCTGGGGGGATTCCTCGAAGCCGGTCAGGCGGGGGCACCCAAGGACCTCCCGCGCGCGCTCGCCGAGTACCGCCGAGGTTGCGAAGGGAACGACGCGGCGGCCTGCGCGCGTGCGGGGGCGATGCTCCGCGAGGGCCTGGGCGCGCCGCGCGACGCGAGCGCGAGCGAGCCGTGGCTCAACAAAGCATGCGACCTGGGCCACGCCGATGGCTGTCAGGACTTAGGCCTCCTGCTCGAGCGTGGCGAGGCGGGCAAGGTCGAGCTGGCCCGCGCCGCGGCCTCGTATCACCGCGGCTGCGAGGCGGGCGCGGCGGAGGCCTGCGGCCTCGAAGGGCGCATGTACCTGTGGGGCTCAGGGGTGGCGGCCGCGCCGGAGAAGGCGGCGCAGTTCTTCGCCCGCGCGTGCGACGGCAAGCACCGCCCTTCGTGCGGCATGCTGGCGCTCCTCCAGACGCGCGGCTGGGGCGTGCCGGCCGACGCGAAGCGCGCGCAGGCGCTGGCCGCGCGCGCTGGCGCCGCCGAGCCCCTGTGGGCGCCGCCCGTGCCTCCCACCGGCGCGGCCACGCTCATCGTCGAGACCCTGCCGCCGGGCGCGAGCGTCCTCATCGACGGCATGCGCGTCGGCGTGACCCCGCTCACCGCGCGCGTGCCCCCGGGAGAGCGCACCGTCGAGCTTCGGTTCGACCAGCGCGCGCCGCGGGTCCACACCTTGACGCTGGCGCCCAACGTCGCCCAGACGCTGCGGGAGTCGCTGCCGGCCACCTTGCGGATCGAGACGCGCCCCAGCGGCGCCGCGCTCACCCTCGACGGACGCGAGGTGGGCAAGAGCCCGTACACCGCGACGCTGACGCGCGGAGATCACACCGTGGTGGCGCGGCTTGCGCCCTACGCCCCCGTGCAGCGGACGTTCCGCGTGCTCGAGGGGGAGACGCGCGTCGAGACGCTGACCTTGATGCTGGAGCCCGCGCGGCTCGAGGTCGACTCCTCGCCGCCAGGGGCCGCGGTGCTCCTCGACGGCAAGGAGGTGGGCCGCACGCCGTTCGCGCAGGACGTGGACGCTGGGCAGCACACGCTCGCGCTCCGGTTGGAGGGCCACGAGCCGGTGACGCGCCCGATCCGGCTGGCCCGCGGCGAGCTGGCGCGTCACACCTTCACGTTCGAGATGACGCGGCGCCGGCTGTCCATCGAGTCGACCCCGCCTGGCGCCACGGTGCGCATCGACTCGGAGGTGAAGGGGGTCACCCCTTGGTCCGACCTGGTGCCGCTCGGCCCGAGGACGCTCGAGGTCTTCCTCGCAGGCCACGCGGGCCACGCGGAGACGCTCACCATTTCGGCGGCGGACCAGGGCGTGTCGCGCAAGCTGTCCTTGGCGCCCAGCCCGGTGACACTCAAGGTGGTGAGCGCGCCTCCCGGCGCCGACGTGCTGCTCGACGGCAAGAAGGTGGGCGTCACGCCGTTCGAGAGCGGCCTGACCGTGGGCACCCACCGGCTCGCGGTGGCATTGCCCGGGTACGAGCCTCCGCCGGAGACCGGCTTCCTCGCCGAGGCCGGACAGACCATCGAGCGCACCTTCGTGCTCACCCCTAGGTTGGTGGCGGTCACCATCGAGACCGCTCCGAGCGGCGCGGAGCTCGTCGTCGACGGCAAGCCGCGCGGTCCATCCCCGGCGGTGGTGGCGCTCCTGCCTGGCGTTCACCGCGTGCAGGCGCGGCTCGATGGCTACCCCGCGCGGGAGCAGCCGTTCACCCTCGCGCCGGGGGCGTCCACCACGTGGCGGCTGACGCTCGACCCGTCCGTGCCCTCGGAAGCACTGGAGAATTCGCCACTTCCTCCGCCCGCGGCGCAACCTTAGGTAAAATCGCCGCCATGCTCCTTCTCCGACGAGCACTCGGGCTGTTCCCGGTCGCCGCGCTCCTGCTGGGCATCGCGGGCCTCAACGCGTTCGTCACCGAGCCGACCTTCTCGAGCCTGCTGCTCTTCCTCGCCGCGGTCTACGGCGTGCCGGTCGCCGTGTTCCGGACGCTCGAGGCGTGGGTCCCGCTGCGCGGTCGGGTGGGCTCGGCCGCCGAGCCGGAGCCGTTCGCGCACTGGGCGGCGCAGAAGACGCAGGCGCTCTTCAACGCGGTCCCGCTCCTCGAGGCGTTGATGCGGCTGTGGCCCGGCCTGTACAGCGCCTGGCTGCGCGCGTGGGGCAGCCACGTCGGGGCGCGGGTGCGCTGGCCGTTGTGGCTCAAGGTGTCCGACCGCAGCCTGCTCGACGTCGGCGACGACGTGGTGGTCGAGTCGAGCGTCGAGCTCATCGCGCACGAGTGGGTGAGCCGCAACGGCGTCGACGTGGTGGAGATCAAACGCATCGCTTTGAGGTCGCACGCGCGCATCGGCGCGCAGGTCCTCATCGGCGCGGGCGTCACGGTGGGCGAGGGCGCCCGCATCGGCGCCGGCGCTCAGCTCGGCAACGGCGTCAGCATCGACGCCCACGGCGCGGTGAGCCCGGGGGCAGTGGTGATGGCCGCGCCCATCGTCGAAGGTCCCACGTCCGTCACCGAGTCGACGGAGTTACCCCAGTAGGCCCCATGAGCTCCATCACCAAACCCCCCGCCGCTCCCCCTCCCGCCCCGCCGCGCCGGCCCGACATCGAGCACCATTTGAAGGAATGGACGTCGGGGACGCGCGGCGGCGGAAAGCTGCCCGCCGACTTCGGCTGGAGCACCAACCCGAAGCAGTGGCAGGAAGAGAACGGCGCCAACCTCCCCAAGGGCGCCGTGCGAGAGGCGGTCGAGCCGAAGCTGCCCTGAGGACAGCCTCGGCTCCTCAAGCTCGCTACAGCCCGCCGACGCAGCCGAGCTCGATGTCGAGCGTGTGCGCCAGCCCGGACTTGAGCGTCGCGCACGAGGCGCCCTCGAGCAGGATCTCCGAGAAGGTCGTGTCGGTGTAGCGCCAACCATCGGCCGAGCCGGCGGTGACCGGCGCCCCGTTGAGCTTCACCACCACCTTGTCCGGCTCCCTGGGCGCGCGCATCAGCTTGAAGCTGCAGCTGGCGATGGTGACGATCTCGTTGAGCGCGGTCTGCAGCTCGGCCGCGTCCTGCGCGGTGTAATAGGCGGTGGGGCCCGACCGTGGCCGGCCGCCCGCTACCGCGAGCTGCTGCAGCGCGGGGTTCGAGGCGCTGCTGATGCCGAGCACGAAGGTGTCGACGCCGGCGAGCTGCAGCGCCATCACCCGCGCCACCGAGTTGGTGACCGCGTTGACCTCGCAGTTCGGCACGCCGTCGGTCGCGAGGACGATGAAGCGGCGCAGCGGGCTCGGCAGCGAGGCGAGCGTGGTCTCCACCACCGAGAGCGCCTGCGAGGTCGGCGTGTTCCCCGCGGGGCTGAGCACGTTCAAGGTCGCGGAGATGATGCCCGAGTTGCCGCCGCCGATCGGCACGTCGAAGAACGTCTTCACCCCGCAGATGTCTTGCTGGCCGGCCGGGTAGGTGAAGAGCCCCATGTTGAGCCGGCCGTCGAGGCCGGGGAGCACGGCGCCGAACGCCTGCGTGAGGGCGCTCCACTGCGTGGTGCTGCCGCTCATCCGCGTCGACATGCTGGCCGAGCGGTCCACCACGAAGAGCACGTCCGCGGGCGTGGTGGTGATCGACTCGTGCTGCGACAACGGCTGGCAGGTCTGGCACGCGTTGGTGCCGCCGTTGGTCGCGCAGATGAGGCGCTCCTGCGCCGAGTAGGTGACCCCTTTCTTCGGATCGAACTGGGCGATGGCGGGGCCGAACACGAAGTCGACCTGGAAGTAGCAGGGCGGTACCTGGACCTTCAGCGTGTGCACGCCGGGGCCGAAGGTGCCGCTGTCGGCTTGGTGGATCTTCTGCTGGTGGGCGTTGGCGTTGGTGAACTTGGCCTCGGGCGCGGTGTACGACACGAGCGTCATCTCGCGCGCGGGGCACTTGGCGGGCACCTTGAACTCGACCTCGACGGTGTCGCCCTGCTTCACGCTCCCGTGCAGCTTCGCCACCGACTTGCCGTTCACCTTCCAGCGGACTTGCGTCACGCACTTGGCGAGCGAGGACGACAGCTCGCTCTCCGCCGTCTCTACCGCGCTCGAGTCGTTCGAGGGGTCGGACACGGCCTCGTCTTCGGTCGGTGCACAGCCAAGCCAGAGCGTCGTGAGAACCGCGGCCACCAGGCGCTTCGCCGTCATGTTTGTCCCCGTTTCGTGTGTGACGTCGGGGCATCTACCCCGGGTGAAGTCCCCGGGGGAAAAACTTTCGGCGATTTTCGGTGGGACCTATTCCAGGTTCGACACGAAGACCTGGCTGCCGCTGGCGGAGTAGAGCGAGCGGCCCGACAGGGTGAGCCGCCGGACCTCGGCGTTGGGCAGGCCGGCGCTGCCGTCGCGCCAGTGGAGCCCGCCGTCGTCGGAGATCTTCACCTCGCCCTTGAGCCCGGCGAACGACCGCGCGCTGGTGACGAAGTAGCTCACCGCCTCCATCGTCCCGAGCGGGGAGAACGTCGCGCCGTAGTCGTCCGAGCGGTGCGCGCCTTTCCCTTCCAGGGTGACGAGCGCGAAGCGGCCGCCCGCGTGCAGCGCCTGCACCGGGCCTTCGAGGAGCCCGCCGTACCAGCTCTGCCCGCCGTCGTCGGAGAAGTAGAGCCCGTCGAACGCGTCGACGCCGGTGGCGAACACCCGCTGCGCTTCGGGCGCGGCGCACAGCGTCCGGACGCGTTGGGCGAAGAGCGCGCCGCCGACCTGCGGGTTCGACCGCCGCGTCCAGCGCTCGCCTCGGTCGGCCGAGGCGTACAGGCCCGCCGCGCTCGCCTCGCCGGCGAACGCGACCCAGACCTCACTGCCTTTCTTCACCAGCGCCGAGGCCGGCAGCGACGGAGCGGAGACGAGCCGCGCCCACTGGCCGGTCTTCAGGTCCATGCGGTAGACGCCGCCGGTGCCCGCCGCCCAGTTCGCCGCGGTGGCGTACAGGCCGACGTCGGCGCCGGCGATCTGCTCCACCGCCTCGCCCGCTTCGAGCGGCACCGCCACGGGCTGCCAGGTGAGCAGATCGACGTCGAAGGTGAACAGCCGGCCTTGCACGATGGCGTACATCTCGCCGCCGACCTGCGTCAGACCTTGAATGTCTTGGTTCGGCGGAAGCCCGGCGGTGCGCTCTTCCCACGGGCTCAGACGGAACACGTGCGGCGGCGCCGCGCCGTCCTCGGGCTCGAGCGCCCAGGGCGCTTCGCCGTTGCAGCCGGCGAGCAGGAGCAGCGCGCTGAAGAGGAGGGAGCGGGGAGACATCTCCCAGGATTGTCGGGTGGTTGAGATGGATTGTTGCGCCGGTCGGTTGCTTCAGAACCGCGCGGCCAGCACCCAGCCCGCGGCCCCCGGCTCCAAGCGGACGCCCGCAATCAAGTCCGCGTAGCGATTAGGGTCTTCCCCCGAAAGCCACAGGTACATCGCCACCCCGGTCGCCGCGATGCCCGCGCCCACCAGGCTCGCGGTGACGATCTCCTGCGTCGCGATGCGCGACTGAATCTCGCTCGCCTCTTGCTGGCACTGCCCAGGCGACGCGCCGCACGTCTCGTAGGCGGACTGAAACAGCGGATCCTGCACGCGGCTCGCGGGCCTCACGTCCCGTAGGAGCGTCCCGTTGAGCGCGTACTGCCGCGGCAGGAACTCGTTCTGGTACGCCGGCTCGGTCGCGAGCCGGTCGAGGAGCAGCCCGCTGGCGATCGCCGCCACCGCGAAGCCGCCCGCGATGTACGCCCCGGTTCGCAGCCGGCCATGCCGCAGCTTGTAGGCCTCGGCGTAGTCGGGGGAGGGGAGCAGCATCAGCTCGGCCTCGGTCACCTGGTCGGGGACGATGGTGACCGTGCGGCTCTGCGCGATGAAGCCGTCCTTGCGCACCTGGAGCCGGTGGCTGCCGCGCGCGAGCTTGATCGGCGCCTGCTGGGGCGTCGACGCCACGAGCACGTCGTCCACGACGATCTCCGCGCCCTCCTCCTTGCAGCGCACCAGAAGCGAGCCTTGCTGCGCGGCGAGCAGCGGGCTCACCAGCTCCTGCGCGAGCGAGGGGATCTGCAGCGCCATCTCGCCGAGCTTCACCGGCCCCAGCGTCTTCTGCGACAGCACCTGCTGCGCGCTGGTGTCGAGCAGCTTCATCTCCACGGTCAGCGCGCCGGCGACGCTCACCACGGTGCCGGACACCACGTGCCGCGTCCCCAGCACGCGCGAGACGTCCGAGAGCACCGTGTTCTCGCCCGCCACGCCCATGATCTGCCGGCTCCGCTCGATGGCGAGCAGCTGCCGGACCTCGTCCGCCCCCAGCACTTGAAACACGTCGAGCGCGCGCAAGCCTCGAATGGCGCCCCGGGTGGCGGCCTCCACCTGCAGCGCCGGCACGCCTTTGCCTTCGAAGTCGAGCACCACCAGCGCGGGCCGCGCCTCGTCGGACATCGACGGCGCAGCGCCCCACAACGCGAGAACCACGGCAGCCCAATGCGTCACAGCGCCCTCCCGACAATGCTCCCGTCGAACTCTACATGACGCTTCCGTTCGGCCAGAGTAGGTTCTGTTCTCGTGCATCGCCTCACACGCTCGGCCCTGCTCTCGCTTCTCCTTCTGTCGTGCCGAAACGTCGCGCTGCCCGACAGCGACGGAGGCTCGGCCACCAGCGGCCCGACGGTCGCCTTCCTCGCGCCCCAGCCCGGCCAGACCGTGCCGCTGCGCACCTTGGTCCGCCTCGAAGCCGAGGACTCGAACGGCGTTCGGCTGGTGACGCTGGCCTGCGGCGCCACCCCGCTCCACACCTGGGTGGCCGCCCCCTTCGAAGCCGAGGTCAGCCTCTCGGGTTGCCTCACCAGCGGCGACGGTGGCTCGACCCAGGTCAACCTCATCGCCGAAGGCGTCGACAGCCTCGGCAACCGCGGC
>CAZEDU010000002.1:59444-60664 GCA_964511185.1 uncultured Myxococcaceae bacterium
GACCCCGACGCGGCCGGCCTGTCCACCACGCTCCCCGAGCGGGTGCTGCCGGGCAGCGCCTTCACCTTCGAGATCTTCAGCGATCGGCCGCTCCTCGCCGCGCCCGACGTGCGCATCGACACCATCCCCGCGGTGGTGAAGGAAGTCGCCGGCTCGGGCGCGCGCCACTTCGAGGCGACCTTCGGGCCCACCCCGAACGTGGGCATCGACCGCTGGAGCGGCGATGGCGGCAGCGCCCCGTTCTCGGTCTACGAAGAGGTGCAGCGGCCTCTGCCGGTCACCATCGAGGCGATCGCCGACAACGGCAACCAGACCCGCCTCAACCTGACGACCTGGGTCTCGCGTGTGCTGTGGGAGCGCACCGTGCCGGGCGGGCTGGTGGTCGACGGCTTCGACAGGCCTGCACCGGTGGGCGCCGCCGGCGGCGTCGCGGTGCCGGCCCCGGTCGATCAGAGCGGCATCAGCTGGATTCCCATCTTCCTCACGCGCGTGGGCGGCCAGTTCGGCACGCTCGCCGACGAGGTGTGGGACGGCGGCGTCCAGGCGCGCGGCTTCACCCGCGATGGCCGCACGCTCTTGCAGAACGGGACCCGCGTCCTGCTCGCCGACTTCGGCGGCGCCAAGGCGACGCCCGTCGCGCCGGTGTTCCGCACCACGCTGCCTTACGGAAAGACGTACCAGGTGGGCGACGCGCTGTGCGAGCACGCCTTCGACGCGCCTAGCGACGGCGGCTCGCCGTGCCGCTTGGCGATCAACTGCGTCTACCCCGACGGCGGCACGTCGCAGGCCTCGCCGCCGTTCCCCGCCAGCACCGGTAACCTGATCGACACGGTGGCGACCAGCGGCAACGTGCAGATCGCGGTGGGCAACGGCCTCATCGCGCAGTGCTGCGGCGCCACCGGCATCAACTGCCCCGAGCGCATCGCCATCGGCACGCCGCCCGCGATGAGCTTCGTCGCCGCGCCCTACGGGACGCGCACGGGTCTCTCGAGCATCCTCCCGGTCGGCGACGGCTCGTTCATCCTCACCTTCGACGACCAGCAGCCCAAGGGCGTGCGGATGAACGCGCAAGGCGCGGTGGTGGCGAACTACTTCGGCACCTCCTTGAACGCGGCCGACCAGATGCTGGCCGCGCTGCCCGACGCGTCGGTGCTCATCCTCCGCCCCGGCCAACCCACCACCAAGCTGCAGCGCTGGACCGCGGCCTCGGGCGTCACCGT
>CAZEDU010000002.1:60674-78688 GCA_964511185.1 uncultured Myxococcaceae bacterium
CAGCTGCCGGGCTTCTGGCAGCACGACCGCAACGTCGACTTGGCGGTGCCCAACAACGTGGTCATCAACCGGGCGAACCAGGCGATGGCGGTGCTCTTGGTACCGGGCGGCGGCGGCTCGGTCCGCGCGGTGGCGCTGTTCGACGCCCACCACGCGCTGCGCTGGGTCTACCGCTACCCGTACCCGACGCACGAGCTCTCGCTGGTCGCGGACGAGCCGGGCAGCCCGCTCTACCTCGTCGACACCCAGAACCAGGTGGCCACGGCGCTCAGCTGGTGAGCCGCGCGGTCAGGAACGCGAGCAGCCGCGAGAAGCCCTCGGGGCCGATGGTGTGGCCTCCGTCGAACGACACGAACTCGACCTCGAGGCCGGCCTGGGTGAGCAGCGCGTTCAGCGCCTCGGCGCCGGAGTAGGGAAGAATCGGGTCGCCGCGCCCGTGCGTCTGCAGCGTGGGCAGGCCCGCCCGCTTGGGCGCCCGCTGGGACCACTCGGTCCGCGAGAGGAGCGTGCCGGACAGAATCGCCAAGCCCGCCGGCGCCTCCTCGAGCCGGAGCGTGACGTCGGTGGCGAGCATCGCGCCCTGCGAGAAGCCGCCCAGCACGACGCGCGACAACGGCAGCTGGGTCTGCCGCGCCACCACGTCCAACGCGGCGAGCAGCATCTTGCGCGCCTGGGGAAGCCCGTCGGGGGTCTCTTCCTGCATCGCCTGAAGGGCGCTCGGGTCACCCGTCTGGAGCGCCGCCCAGCGCGCCATCGAGAGCGGCCACCACGCGCGGCCGCCGAAGTCGTCGAGCTGCAGCGGCGCCTCGGGAAAGACGAACCGCACCTCGTTCAAGCGGCCGTCGCGGGCGGTGAGCTCGGGCGCGAGCGGCACCAGGTCGTCGCCCGGCGCGCCGTAGCCGTGGCACAAGAGCACGGCGAGCTTGGGCGGCGCGTCGCTCGCCTGTAGAACGCGGCAGTCCAGCGGGCCGAGCTTGGTTCGCAGGTTCACCATTCGCCTCAGGTCTATACTCGAACCGTGTCGGCCCAACCCAACTTCTCGCTCGGGCAGCGGGTGTTTCTCTTCTCGGGCGGCGTCGCCACGCTTGCCGACGTGGCCGGGCGCGATGGCCACGGGCGCCCGAGGCCGCTCGGCCCCGACGAGCCGCCGGCCTTCTGGGTGGTGCGCACCGACGAGGTCGTCGCCTGCGTGCCGGTGGACAAGACGGCCGGCACGCTGCGCCCGCTGGTGGGCGAGGCGCTCGCCGAACGGATGCTCGAGGTGCTCCACGGCCCGGCTCCCGAGCCAGCGCCGTCGCTCACGCCGCTCCTCGAGCGCGGCAAGCAGGTGGTGCACGAGGGCGACCCGCTGGCGCAGGCCCACTTCGTGCGCGAGCTGCTCGAGCTGCCGGTCCCCCTCTCGGAGCAGGTCGCGTCGGGGTTGGCCTTCATCGGCAAGCTGGTGCTCGGGGAGATCGCCGAGGTGCTCCGGCGCGACGTGGCGGAGCTCCAGCGCGCGCTGAAGGCGCGCTACCCGGCCGCGAGCGACTTGACGCCCCAGGGGCCGATTCGCCACGGCTAAATCAACCCTTGCTCCGGGGGGTGGATGCGGCATCGTGCGCCGCATGGACTTCCCCCAATCGGTCTCGGGCCCGCCCCCGAAGAAGCGCTCGCCCTGGTTCTACGTCGCCATCGGCTGCGGCGGCCTGCTCGTCTTGTCCATTCTGGTGGGAGGCGCGCTGACGTTCTTCGCGGTGAAGAAGGTCTCCGGCGAGCTGGAGAAGAACAAGGACCCGGTGGCCCGCGCCGCGCGCACGCAGGAGCTGCTCGGCTACGAGCGCCCGCCGGAAGGCTACTCGCCCGCGCTCGTCTTCGGCCTGGGCGACTTTATCCAGGTCGCCATCCTCACCGACAAGCCGGGCGAGGTGGGGAAGGGGGAGAAGCTGTTCGACCGGCGTGGCTTCATCTTCGTCTCGGCGGTGAGCGACGACCGCAGAGAGTCGCGCATGGACGACTACTTCGAGGGCCGCGACAACCGGCCCGGGCTGCCGCAGGCCAACACCAACGTCCAGGTGAAGGAGATCATCGGCCGCGGCGTCGCCAGCACCTCGGGCGGCGCGCCGGTCCGCTACGTGACCCAGCGCGGCGAGGTGAGCACGCAGCAGACCCGCAACGACGGCCTGTTCACGCTGATGCGGTTCGACTGCCCGGACGCCGGCAAGCTGCGGCTCGGCATCTGGCTGGGCGAGGACCCGGACCCCGCCGCCGACTTGGGCTCCCTCGACCTGAAGGGCACCGTGGTCGACGAGGCGGCGATCAAGGCCTTCGCCCAGACGCTCAACCCCTGCCGCTGAGCTTCGCTACGAGAAGAGCCGGCTCCAGAACGAGCGCTTCGACGAGACGCGCTCGAAGGCGCGCTGCAGCGTCTCGTCGTCGTCGGCGCGGTTCGCCACGTCCCCCATCGAGATGATGCCGATCAGCCGGTCGTGCCGATCGACGACCGGAACGCGCCGCACCTGCTTGCTGCCCATCAGCTCGATCACGTCGGTGAGCGGCTCCTCCGCGGTGACGCACTCCACGTCGTCCGTCATCAGCTCGGCCACGCGGATCTGGCTGAACGGCCGCTCCTCTTTGTACCCGCGCATCACGATGTCGCGATCGGTGAGCACGCCGAGCAGGCGCATGTTCTCGTCCACCACCGGCACGATGCCGCAGCTCTCGTCGCGCATGATCTGAGCGGCGTCGCGCAGGGTGTGCTCGCGGCGCAGCGCCTTGACGTTCCGGGTCATCACCTCGCCGGCGGTCAGGGGCTCGCGCTCCCACCGCCCGCCGCGCGTCTCGCCGCCGAACGACAGGTCGCGCTCCACGTGGCCGCGCGCTTCGTCCCGGCGCCGCCAGTCGTCCTCCCGCGGCTCGTGGAACCCGCCGCCGATCGCCCCGCCCACCCCGCTGTAGACGCGGCCTTCGGCCGGGCGCTCGAAGTCGTGGCGGAGCCGGCCGCCGCCGAAGCGCTCGCGCCCCTGGCGCCCGTGGCTCCAAGCCCACCCTTCGCCGCCCTGCCCGCGGTGGCGGCCCATGCGGTCCAGCGCCGCTCGATAGTACGAAGGCGCGCTGGTGCGGCCCCAATCCTGGTGGCCCGCGTAGCCCTGAGAGCCTTGGCTCCAGGCGCCGGACATCGGCGGCTCGCGGCGGAAGTCATCGCTGGGCTGCGCGGAGTACCCGTGGCTGGGCTCGCTGAAGTCGCGGGCGTTGTCGGTGGGCTTGGGCGCCATGGCGTTTACCTCGTGGGCTGGAGTGGAAGGGCCCACCAAGGTGTGCACCCAGGTTCAGGTCGACAACAGGCGCTCGAGCGCGCGCGGGGTGTTCACGTTCAGGCACACGCCCGGGTCCTTCGTCTCCAACCGTCGGACGTCGAGCATCTGCTGCGCGGCGAGCAGGTGCG
Source organism: uncultured Myxococcaceae bacterium (assembly GCA_964511185.1). Taxonomy (GTDB): domain Bacteria; phylum Myxococcota; class Myxococcia; order Myxococcales; family Myxococcaceae; genus CAZEDU01. The sequence continues at coordinate 64,096 of CAZEDU010000002.1, forward strand.
GCGCGCCGCGCAGGCGAAGCACGCGCTCCGCCGCCGCGGCGGACAGGAGCAGCGGGTGGCCGGGGCGACCCTGGTCGAGCGGCACCACCGCGTCGTGGCCGCGCAGCGCCCGCCGCAGTTGGACGACGGTCCGCGCGCGAACCGTCGGCGCGTCGACGGGGTGCACGTAGACGGCGGGAGCGCCTTGGGCGAGCGCGACGCGCAGCCCGCACCGCACCGAGCCGAACATGCCCTGCCGCCAGCGCCGGTTCGTCACGAAGCGAAGGTCGGGGTGGCTCTGGAGGACGCGCGCGGCCTGCGCGCCGACCACCACCAGCACGTCGCAGCCGGCCGCTTGGAACGTGTCGGCCAGCGCGCGCAGGAACGTCCGGCCGTCCGACAGCGCGATCAACGCCTTGGGCCGCCCCAGCCGGCTGCCGGCGCCGGCCGCGAGGAGCAGCGCGGTGGGTCGTCGCCGGGCGCTCACGTGGCCGCGACGGTCGCGCACGCGTCGAGCCACCGCGCCAGCGCCCGGGTGACTTGATCCACGCGCGCTTCCTCCGACCACTCGCCGATCAGGTCGATGCGGCCGATGTAGTGCGCCCCGTCGCGGCTCAGGTCCTGCTCGACGAGCTGCGCGTCCGCCTGCACGATGTTCTCCGCCGGAATCTCGACGCGAAACCGCAGGGCGTCGTGCCCCTCCAGCAGGATGCCGAACCACGCGTTCCCCAGCGCGGGCAGGAAGAGGAAGACCCCGACCCGGTCCGAGTCCTCCCGCACCTTGCTGATGCGCACCTGGTCCATGCTGCGCAGATGGTGGGGCAGGCGCGCGGGGACGCGCTCGACGAAGGTCCGCGCCAACCGCCGAACCTCGGCGGCTCGAGCGAGCGCGCGCCGGTCTTCGAGCAAGAACATGGGTTGCGCGTTAGCCTATGTTGGAATTTGCCTTCACCGCCATGGCCGAACGAAGCCAACGCATCTTGAGCTACAACGTTCGCTACTTCGGCCACGCCCTGCGTGGGCTCGCGAGCACCTCGGGCCCCAAGCGCCGCATCGCCGCGGGCCTGGCCGCGCTCAGTCCGCTCGCCGACATCGTCTGCCTGCAAGAGGTCGAGACCATCTCGCTGCGCAGCCGCCTGGCCCACCGCGGCGCCAAGAACGGCGAGACCCAGCTCGAGGCCTTCATGGGCCGGATGGAGGAGGCCTTCGCCGCCATCGGCCGGCCCCAGCCGTACAACGCGTATTATTTCCGCGCGCACACGTACCAGGTCGGCAGCACGCCGCTCTACACCACCGGCCTGGCCATTTTGGTGAACCGCGAGACGCTGAAGGTCGACAAGCACAACGTCGAGCAGCCCCAGCACATCACCTACCACCACCTGCTGCGCTGGAAGGATCGCAAGCAGAGCCGCATCTGCGCGCACATGAAGCTCACCGATCTGGATGGCCGGCCGCTCCACGTCTTCAACACGCACCTGTCGCTGCCGACGCCCTGGTCGAAGACCTTCTGGTCACAGCGCGACAAGATGGGGCACGGCATCAACCAGCTGCACGAGGCCCAGACGCTGCGGCGCTTCGTTTCGGAGCACGCCGGCGACGAGCCCTTCGTCATCTGCGGGGACTTCAACTCGCCGCCCGGCTCGCCGGTCTTCCGCTTCCTCACCGACGACGGGCGCCTGACCAGCTGTCAGGCTTGCCTGGGCGCCATCGACCCGGGCCTGCCGCGCGCCTTTCCGACCGCGGGCTTCATGCGGCTGCGCATGCACCTGGACCACCTGTTCTCCGGCAACGGGCTCGAGTGGGTCGACCTGGAGGAGACCTGCCCCTTCGGAGACGAGAAGAGCCGCTTCCACGGCTGCTCCGACCACGTGCCGCTCATCGCCCGGTTTCGAATCGCGAGGCCGGCGTAAGTGACCGCCTTGCAGCTGGCGCTCGTCGGCGGCGCGGCCTTCCTCGCCGGCGCGCTCAACTCGGTCGCGGGCGGCGGCAGCTTCCTCACGCTCCCCAGCCTGGTGTTCTGCGGCGTGCCGCCGCTCCTCGCGAACGCGACCAGCACGGTGACGCTCTGGCCGGGCTCCTTGGCCAGCGCCTTCGGCTACCGCCGGGAGCTCGACGCGGTGAAGAAGACGGCCTGGGTGCTCGCCGCGCCCAGCTTGATCGGCGGCGCCTTGGGGGCGCTCCTGCTCGTCCGCACGCCTTCGGCCGTCTTCGTGAGGGTGTTACCCTTCTTGATGCTCGCCGCCGCGCTGGCCTTCACCTGGGGCGATCGCCTGACGCGCCGGGCGTTCCCGCGGGAGAGGACCTCCCTGTGGGTCGCGGCCGTGCTGCAGCTCGTCATCTCCATCTACGGCGGCTACTTCGGCGGCGGCATGGGGCTGATGATGCTCGCGGCCTTCGTGCTGACGGGGCTGGGCGACATCCACCGGATGAACGCGCTCAAGTCGGCGCTCGCGGTGTTGATCAACGGCGCGGCGGTGGTGCTGCTCGTCGCCGCGGGCAAGGTGGTCTGGGCGCCCGCGGTGGTGATGACGGGCTGCGCCATCCTCGGCGGCTTCGCCGGCGCGTCCTGGGCGCGCACGCTCGATCCGAAGCGCGTCCGGCGGGGCGTGACGGTGCTCGCCTGGGCGCTGACGGCGTATTTCTTCGCCCGTGCCTGAACGGCCGGAAAGCGCCTGAACGGTCACGGCGGAAGACATTGGCGCGCCCGCGCTCCACGCGTTGAGCGCGAAGTCCACGCCCAAGGTCAGGTAGGCGCGCGTGTGCCTTCAACGATCACCGCGCGTTCGCCAGTGCACGCACGCTGGCGCACCCGATGCACAACCGGCCGCCCACCAAGGGGGCAACTTGGGAGACGCCGTATGTTGTTCCTCATCGTCGGGAGCATTGCCGTCTGTGGTGTCGCAGCCATCGCCGCCCTGGCCGTTGGCTGGCTGCGCGATCCAACCCGCCTCGAGCAGTCCTCCGAGGTGGTGACCTTCGGAACCGGCCCCCGGCCCATTCCGCCCAGGGTCATCGAGGTGAGCAAACCGGACGCGCAGACCGAGGCCCGCGACACGCAGCTTCACACCGTCGCGGCCAAGAGCGCGGACGTGCTCGTGGGCAAGGGGCTGCTCTTGCGCCTGCACTGAAGCTGGCGTCGCGCTTCGACGAGCGTTGGGCACGCTCGTCGAAGCGCGGGCCGAACCCCACTACAAGTTGGGCAGGTTCACCTGCGTCCAGTCGAGGCTGGACGCGTCGACGCCCACCACCCGCAGCGCCTCGTCGCCCGCGGTCGGCGTGAGCGCGCCCATCGCGATGACGAACGCCTGGTAGCCTGGCCGCGTCTGCAGGTCGAAGGTCGCCACCGGCGTCGTCGTGCCGGTCGCCGCCACGCCCAGCCGCACCGTCCCCTCCGGCACCACCACGCCGGCGCCCGCGCTCGCCTGCGGGAAGGCCAGGTTCGTCAGCTCGGCGATCGGCGCGAAGCCGCCGGCGTCGACCACGCCCACGTCGACGTTCGGCGCGTCGGGAGAGGCGTGGATCACCCGCACCCGCGGCTGCGTGTCGATCGCGTCGAACTCCGAGCGGAACCGCTCGATGCGCAGCGCCTGCTCGCCCGGCTCCGGCGTCAAGAAGCCGGTCGCCACCATCAAGTATTGCTCGCCCGCTTCCAGGTCCCCCGTGCTCACCGTCGCCACCGGCGCGCTGGCCGGCCGCGCCGCGCCCGGGCTCGTGGCGAACACGTCGAGCGAGTAGCTGCCGGGCGCGAGCTGGATGCGCTGCGAGAGCGCGCCGAACGAGAGGTTGTCGGCCAGCTCGGCCTCGTTCGCGAACAGGTCGACCGCCGGCGCGTCGGGCGACGCGTGCACCACCACCACGGTCGGGTTCTGGCGAAGCTGGGCCAGCTGCGTGTTCACGTCGTATTCGAGCAGGCTGAAGGCGCCCGGAAGCCGCGCCGGCGTGTTGAGTGAGCCCGCGGCGATGAGCAGGAGCTGGCCACCCTCCGGGAGCACGGGCGTGGTGAACGCCGTCACCGGCTGGCCCTGCGCGCGAATGCCGATCTGCAGCGCCTGGTCGGAAGGCAACGCGATGCCCTCGTCTTCGGTGGCGGTGAAGCGGGCGAGCCCCTGCAGCTCGGCGCTCCCGTCGTTGCCCACGTCGATGTCGATCGCCGGCGCGTCGGCCCCGGCGTGCAGGATGCGAACGCGCGTGCGCCCGGCCTCGGCTTCGCCGAACTGCCAGGGCACGGAGACGATGCGGAACGCGGTCGACGCGTCCTGCGTGCCGACCACCCCGACCGCGACCGCGTCGACGCGCTGGTTGCCGGCGAGCTCGAGCGGGGTGAGCGTGTAGATGGGCGTCGAATCGCGCGGCGCGCCGGCGGGGCGCACCTCGATCGTGTAGCTGCCGGGAGAAAGCCCGATCAGGCTGGTGGCCTCGCCGTACGCGAGCGAGGTGGCGAGCGCAGCGTCTCTCCCCACCGCCCAAACGTCGACCTCGGGCGCGCCAGCCGCCGCGTGAATCAAGCGCAACCGCGACGTCGAGAGATCGTCCTGTCCGATCGGCTCGACGTCATCCGTGCAGGCGCTGGCGACCAGAAGGCCGATCAACGCCCATGAACGTGTTCCCCGCATGAAATCCTCCAGTGGTAGTGATGAAGCGCCACCAGATGGGGCGGGGCACCGGACCTGCACAGCTGGCTTTCGAGGCGGTGCGACGACAGCCAGCCGACAGCCGGGTCAGACCGCGGCGACGTTGCCCGAATAGAAGCCGTCGATGGTCGCCTTGTACTTGTCTTCGACCGCCTTGCGGCGAAGCTTCAGGCTGGGCGTCAGCTCGCCGGCCTCGAGCGTCAGGTCGGCGGGGAGGATCGCGAACCTGCGGATGGACTCGTAGTTCGCCAGCCCCTGGTTCAGCTCGTCGATCAGCCCTTGCATCATCGACTTCACCTGCTCGTGCTGGGTGAGCTCCCGGTACGACAAGCTGCCCAGGCCGTTGTCCTTCGCCCACGCCTTGATCGACTCTTCGTCGAGGGTGATCAGCGCGACGCAGAAGTTCCGGTTGTTGCCGTGCACCAGGGCCTGGCTGATCACCGGCGAGAGCACCTTGATCTTGCTCTCGATGGCCTGCGGCGCCACGTACTTGCCGCCCGAGGTCTTGATCAGATCCTTCTTGCGGTCGGTGATCCGCACGCAGCCTTCGACCAGCTCGCCGATGTCGCCGGTGCGGAGCCAGCCGTCCTTGTCGAGCGTCTCGGCGGTGGCCTCGGGCAGCCCGTGGTAGCCGCGCATCACGCCCCGGCCCTTGATCAGGATCTCACCGTCCTCGGCGATCTTCACCTGCGTGCCAGGCAGCGGCGGCCCCACCGTCCCGAAGATGAACTTGTCGGGCCGGTTCACGCAGGTGCCCGCGCTCGTCTCGGTCAGGCCGTAGCCTTCGAGGATCAGAATGCCCGCGGCGTGGAAGAACTCCGCCATGTCGCGCGAGAGCGGCGCGCTGCCGGAGATGAAGAACCTCAGGCGGCCGCCGAAGCGCGCCTGCAGCTTGGAGAACACCAGCTTGGTGGCCAGCGCGTACTTCGCCGCCAACACCAGCCCGGGCGACTCGTTGCGCTGCTTGAGCTTGGACACCTCGCGCCCCACGCTGAGCGCCCACTTGAAGATGGTGTACTTCGCCGCGCCGCCGGCCTTCGCCTGGCCGACCACGCGGTTGTAGACCTTCTCGAAGATGCGCGGCACGGCCGCGGCGAAGGTGGGCCGAATCACCGCCAGGTTGTCGACCAGCTTGTCCACCCGGCCGTCGACCGCGCTCTTGAAGCCCACCCGCAGCTGCGCCGCCTGCAGCACCTTGCCGAACGAGTGCGCGAGCGGGAGCCACAGGTACTGCACGTCGTTCGCGCTCAGCAGGTTCAGGTCGTCGATGCCCTCGCCCTCGTACACCCAACAGTCGTGGGTCAGCTCGACGCCCTTGGGTCGTCCGGTGGTGCCCGAGGTGTAGATGAGCGTCGCGAGCGCGTCGTTGCGCACCGCCCGCGCCACCTGCTCGAACGCGTCGGGCTGCTTCTGGTCGTAGGTGCGGCCGCGCGCCTCCAGGTCGGCCAGCGCCAGCACGAAGCCGTCGGCGCTCGCCTGGCCGTCGAAGACGATGACGTTGCGCAGCGTCTTGAGCTCGCCGCGCTTGGCGAGCACCTTCTGGAGCTGCTCGTCGTTGTCCACGAAGACGTACGCGGTCTGCGAGTCGTTCATGATGAACGCCGCGTCGTCCGGCAGGGTCGACGGGTAGATGGTCGTCGTGGCGCCGCCGCCGCACAGGATTCCCAGGTCGGCCAGAATCCATTCGATTCGGGTGGCGGAGAAGATGGCGCAGCGCTCTTCGGCCTTGAGCCCGAGGTCCTTCAGGCCCGACGCCACGTGCCGCACGCGTTCGCCGAATTGCCGCCAGGTCAGAGTCTTCCAGCCCTGGCCGTCTGGATATTGGAAGGCATCCGCATCGGGAGTGGTGGCGATGCGGTGCAGCAACATCTCTGGAACATTGCGGAAAGTGGTCGTCACGGCCCGGCACTTTACGGGTCGTTACCGTGGATGCAACCCAAACTGGTACAATCGTTGCCGCAAAGGGGAAGACTGGAGCAGTAGGTCATGAGCGTGTTGACGCTTGCCCTGGCCATGGCGTTGGCCGGTTCCCCCAAAGCGCCCGCGAAAACGTTGCTCAAGCTCGAGGTGAAGCCCGCCAACGCGGTCGTGTACGTCGACGGCGTGAAGAAGGGCAAAGGCAACAAGGTCCACACCGTCAAGCTTCAACCGGGGCGGCACGTCATCAAGGTCGTTCACAACAAGGACGAGCACCAGGAAGTCGTCGTCGTGAAGAAGGGCGAGACGAAGCACTGGCAGTGGGCGTTCGAAGACGACCGGATGGACAGGAAGCTGAAGGCCGCCGAGGAGGCCGACGCGTCGGACGCGGCAGCCATCGGCGGATCGGGCGCGGGCGAAGAAGCGGCGACCGAGTCGAGCGCGCCGGTCGACGCGGACGCCGAGCCGTCAGAGCCGTAAAAAGAAAAGGGGCGGCCTGGCCGCCCCTTCGGTGGAATCTGGGTCGCGCGGGCGCTTACTTCTTCGCCTCGGCGGCCTGCTTTTCCTTGTGGGCCTTGATCATCGCGTCCTGCTCGGCCTTGGGCACCGCCGCGTACTTCGAGAACTCCATCGTGAACTCGCCCTTGCCCTGGGTGGCGGACCGCAGGTCGGTGGAGTAGCCGAACATGTTGTTCAGCGGCACCTCGGCGACGACCGTGACGTAGCCTTCGGCGTTCGAGGTCTCGAGGATGGTGCCGCGGCGCTGGTTGATCTGGCCGACCACCGAGCCTTGGAAGTCCTCTGGCGCCTGGACCTCGACCTTCATGATCGGCTCGAGGATGGTGGGCTTGGCGTTCGAGTAGCCTTCGCGGAAACCCATCAGCGCGGCGGTCTTGAACGCCATTTCGGACGAGTCGACCGCGTGCGACGCACCGTCGTTGATCACCGCGCGCACGCCGACGACCGGGAAGCCGATCAGCGAGCCCTTCTTGATCGCCTCTTGGAAGCCCTTGTCGCAGGCGGGGATGAACTCGCGGGGGATCGAGCCGCCGACGATCTCGTCGACGAACTCGTACGTCATCACCGCGTCGGTGGGCAGCGGCTCCAAGAAGCCGCACACGCGCGCGAACTGACCCGAGCCACCAGTCTGCTTCTTGTGCGTGTAGGCGAACTCGCCCTTCTGGGTGATGGTCTCGCGGTAGGCGACCTGCGGCTTGCCGGCGATGACCTCGCAGCTGTACTCGCGCTTCATGCGCTCGATGTAGATCTCGAGGTGAAGCTCGCCCATGCCGCTGATGATGGTCTCGGCGGACTCCTCATCACGGTGAACGCGAAAGGTCGGGTCTTCCTTGGTGAAGCGGTTGAGCGCCTTCGAGAAGTTGGCGGAGGCCGCGCGCTCCTTCGGAGACACCGCGAGCGAGATCACCGCGTCCGGCACGTGCATCGACGTCATCGTGTAGTTCACGGAGCCGTCGGTGAACGTGTCGCCCGAGGCGCACTCGACGCCGAAGAGCGCGACGATGTCGCCGGCGCGCGCCTCGGTGATGTCGTTCATCTCGTTCGAGTGCATGCGGACGATGCGCGGGATCTTCACCTTCTTCTGATTGCTCTGGTTGAAGATGAAGTCGCCCTTGGCGATCTTGCCCTGGTACAGCCGCATGTACGTCAGCTGCCCGTAGCGGCCGTCCTCGAGCTTGAACGCCAGGCCGACGAACGGCTTGTCGGGGGCGCTGGTGAGCGTGACCTTCGCTTCGTTGTTCTTCTGGTCGTGCGCCTCGTTGACGACCTCGGTCGGGTTCGGCAGGTACGAGGCGACCGCGTCGAGCAAGAGCTGCACGCCCTTGTTCTTGTACGCCGAGCCGCACATCACCGGCGTCATCTTGAGCGCGATCGTCGCGCGGCGGATCGCGGCGCGGATGTCGGCCTCGCTCACCGGCTTGTCGTTCAAGAACAGCTCAGCCAGCTGATCGTCGACGTTGGCGACCTCTTCGATGATGGTGTGGCGCGCCTCTTGCGCCTCGTCGGCGTACTCGGCCGGAATCGCCTCTTCGCGGATGTTCTCGCCGTTGTCGCCGTCGAAGTAATAGGCCTTCTGCGAGATGGGGTCGATGAGCCCCATGAAGCGGTCCTCGGCGCCGATCGGAACCTGGATCATCACCGCGTGGTGGCCGAGCTTCTCCTTGAGCTGCATCGCCACGCGCTTGTAGTTGGCGCCCGCGCGGTCCATCTTGTTGACGAACGCGATGCGCGGGACGCGGTAGCGCTTCATCTGGCGGTCGACGGTGATCGACTGCGACTGCACGCCCGACACCGAGCAGAGCACCAGAATGGCGCCGTCGAGCACACGCAAGGCGCGCTCCACCTCGATGGTGAAGTCGACGTGCCCCGGGGTGTCGATGATGTTGACGTTGTAATCCTTCCACTCGCAGTACGTCGCGGCGGACTGGATGGTGATGCCCTTCTCGCGCTCCAGATCCATCGAGTCCATCTTCGCGCCGACGCCGTCCTTGCCGCGGACCTCGTGAATCTCGTGGATCCTGCCCGTGTAGTAGAGGATTCGCTCGGTCAGGGTGGTCTTGCCCGAGTCGATGTGGGCGGAAATACCGATGTTGCGAATGCGCTCGAGTGGAATCTGGGCCATGACGATTGGAAGTGGAAAGAGAAGCTTCTAATTAACGAGGTCGAACAAAGCTGGCGCGGGGAATGCTTCCCCCCGCCGGCTCAATGGGCGCCGCTCTGTACCTCAAGCGACGGGGCATGGCAAAGGGCCCGGGCAAAAAATTGGGCTAAGTGCCCGAATCCGCTTTGGCCAGCACGCGGAGCGCGGTGTTCCAGAGCTTGGCCTCCGCTTCGGTGAGCCGCGCGCGCTCGAGCGGTCCGAGCAGGTCGCGCAGCGCGTGCCGCTCGCCGCCCCGGAAGAAGCCGTTGGCCTCCAGGCCGGCCTTCAACGCCGCTTGCAGGGCCGCGAGCTGAGCCTGGGTCGCTTCGCGCGGCCGCTCCCCCGTTGGCCGAGGGCCGCTGACCGCCCGCCGCCACTCGTAACAATAGAGGAGGGCGGCCGGCGCCAGGTTGAGCGATGGCTGGGCGGCCGCGGCCGGAATGAAGGAGACGGCGTGGCAGCGGTCGAGGTCGTCGTTGGTGAGGCCGTTTCGCTCGTCGCCGAAGACGAGCGCCACCGCGCCCGCGCTCGAGCGCTCGGCGGCCTGCTCGGCCAGCTCGCGGGGCAAGAGGCGGCGCACGCCTGGCCGCTGCCGCATGGTGGTGCCGACGACCCAGCTGCAGTCGGAGACGGCCTCTTCGAGGGTCGAGACCACGCGCACCTGTTCGACGAGCGCCTCGGCGTGAACCGCGAGCTTCCGCGCGTTCGGTGTTTCGAGGAGCAGCGGGTTGGGGGAGACGACCACCCAATCTTCGAGCCCGAAGTTCTTCATCGCGCGGGCGACGGCGCCCAGGTTCTCGGCGTTCCGCGGGCGGAGGAAGACCAGACGCATGTGCCGCACCTCATCTCGCGGCGAAGCTTAGCCCGACCCGCACCTCGTCCTCCGAGAGCTGCCGGTACCGCCCGGGCTCTAGGACGTCGAGCGCGACCGCGCCGATCGCCTCGCGGTGCAGCGCCAACACCGGCAGGCCGGCCGCGCCGAGCATGCGCTTGACCTGGTGGTTCTTGCCTTCGATGATCTCGAGCACCACCTCGCGCGGACCGACGCGCGTGGCCTTCCCCGGTCGAAACGCGAACCCGTCGACCTGCGCCGCGCGCTCCAACCGCTCGAGCTTCTGAGGCGTGACGTCGCTGCCCACCTTCGCCCGGTAGCGCTTGGGCAGCCGCGACTCGGGCGACGTCACGTGCGCCAGCAACCGCTCGTCGTTGGTGAACAGCAACAGCCCCGTCGCGTCTCGGTCGAGCCGCCCGACCGCGTGCCAGTGAAAGCGCGCCAGCTCGGGCGTCAGCTGGGGGAGCAGCAAGTCGAACACGGTGGTGCCTTCGCGCGTCCCCCGCGTGGTCACGCTGTCCGCCGGCTTGTGAAACATCAAGGCGAGGGTGCGGGGCTCCAGCGACACGTCGCGCCCATCGACGCGCACGCGCGCCTTCAGCGACACCCAGGCCATCGGGTTCCGCAGGGTCTGTCCATCCACGTTCACCCTGCCGGCCCCAATCGCCTCGTCCGCCTCGTCGGGCGCGAGCAGCCCCGCGCGCTGCAGCGCACGCGACAGAAAGTCCGAGCCCTTGTCTGGGGAAGCCATCGTCCAACCCCCTATACCTCCGGCGCCTTGACGCACTCGAATGCCGATTTATCTCCGAAACATGCCGTGCGGGTTTGCACGGCCAAACAACGGAGGTGTCGACATGGCAATCATTCGACGTGGTGAAACCGAAAGGGGCCTCACGCGTGGCGGCACGTCTTGGGATCCCTTTGAGGTGATGCAGGATCTCATGAGATGGGACCCGTTCCGCGAGCTCACTCGGGGCGTGGAGAGACCAGCGTTCGCTCCATCCTTCGAAGTGCGGGAGACCAAGGACGCGTACGTGTTCAAGGCCGATCTCCCCGGCCTGCGCGAGGAGGACCTGGACATCTCGCTCACCGGCAGCCGGCTGACGATCGCCGGACAGCGGCAGGAGGAGAAGCGCGAGGAAGGCGAGCGCTTCTACACGTACGAGCGCTCGTTCGGCGCGTTCTCCCGTTCGTTTACCCTGCCAGAGGGTGTGGACGCCGAGCACGTGCAGGGCGAGATGAAGGACGGCGTGCTGACGGTCGTGATCCCGAAGACGCCCGAGGTGCAGCCCAAGCGGATTCAGCTCAAGGGCATGAACCGCGAGAAGGACGTCAAAGCCTAGGGCCCCATGACCGGCGAGCGCCTCGTGGGCCCGAAGCCGTGCGCTTCGTGTCCGAAGAGCCCGCCGAACCCCGCGATCCCGATCGAGAAGTTCGTCACCCACTCGGACGGCGCGACCGGCAACCCCGCCGGCGCGCCGATGCCGATGTTCTTCGCGAAGTGCAGCCGAAAGAGCAGCGGCCCGACGCCGAAGTTCGAGCCGACGGCGAAGTTGAGCACGCGGTTGTCCCAGACGCCGCGCCAGCCGCCGCCCACGCCGCCGAAGTCGAACCCGAGGATCCCCTCCAGGTCGCTCAAGATGAAGACGCGGATCAGCTCGTTGAGCGGGAACTGAAGCTCCGCGGTCGAGAAGAAGTACTCGCTGCCGAGCAGCCGCCGAAGATCGCCGAACCGCACGCCGCGCAGCGTGTCGAAGCTGGAGAGGAAGTACTCGCGCGCCAGGCGGCCGCCCAGCGACGTGCCCGCGCCGCCGCGCAGGAAGAAGTTCGTGCGACCGAAGAGCGAGAAGTGGCGCTCGCCGTCGAAGCGAACCTGGCCGAACGTCTCCTGGTGCACCGGCTGCCAGGTCGCGGTCGTCTCGAGCAGCAACGACGTGCCGGTGATCGGCCCGGTCGCCGGGTGGTACCGCGTGGTGTCGTACCCCAACCGCAGCGTCGCCTCGGTCTGCAGCCGCGTGCCGGTGTTCGCCGTGAGCCAGGCGCCGTAGAGGTCTTGCCCCGAGCTGTTCAGCTCGGGAAACGCGAGGATGGTCGCGTCGGCCGCCGGCAGGAAATAGCTGGCGCCGCCAATCGATAAGTCGGTCTGCACGTAGACGAACCGATTGAAGGGATAGCGAATGCTGCCCAGCGCGCCGAAGTAGCGCTCTCCGCTGAAGATGAACTCCGGCAGGTCCGGGAACGTCTGGTCGCGCCGGAAGCTCAGCGCCTGGAACGGCCCGCCGCCCCAGGTCACGCGGCCCTCCTGATTGATGTAGAGCAAGAACCCGTCGGTCAGCTCGAACGAGCCGAAGATGCCGACGTCCAAGAGCAGGGCGTGGTTCACCAGCCGGTCGTTCGCCGAGGCCACCGCGCGGCCGACGATGCCGTTGCCCGCGCCGAGCAGCGCGAAGATGGGGCCGAGCTCCCAGTTCTCCACGCGGAAGGGCCGGTACGGCTCCGCGCCGTCGAGCGACAGCGTCGGGCGATCCACCGGCGGCACCGCGGGGGGCGGCTCGAGCGGCGGGGGATCGATCCAGTGCGCGCGCGAGACGAACACCGGCCGCCGCTGGCCACCTTCGTGGAACAGCGCCCAGACGCCGCCGCGGGGGCCGGGGCTCACGTCGAACAGCCCCGTCGGCACGTCCGTGCGCTGCACGCTGCGCCCTTGCACCAGCTCGTAGAGGTTGGAGCGGCCGCCTTGGTAGGCGGAGAACAGCACGCGCCCGTCGGGCAGCGCCTCGGGGTCGTTCTGGTCGAAGCTGTCGAACGACAGCCGCTGCACCTGCTTGGGCTGCTCGGGGCGCACGCGGAACAGGTTGTAGCGGCGGTGCGACGTCGCGTCGGACGTGAAGACGATGCCGTCGGGGCCCCAGCTGAGCTGCCGCTCCGAGGCGTCGTCGTCGGTGAGCCGCTGGGGTGCGCCGTCGCCGTCGATGCTCAGCACGTACACGTCGCGGATGCCTTCGATGGTCATGCCGATGAAGGCGAGCTGGGTCCCGTCGGGGGAGAAGGCGGGCGAGTACGCGGCGAGGATGCCGTGCTTCCCGAGCCGCAGCGCGCGGCGGCCCTTCAGGTCGAGCGAGGCGCGCCGGGTGGGCTGCTCGAGCGGCGGCTCGCCCTCGAGCGGCGGCGGCGGGTCGAGCATGCGGACTTCGTAGTCCTGCAGGTAGATGACGTCGCGCGCCTGCGACTCGGCGATGAACGCGAGCTTGTCCCGGGTGAGGTCGAAGTTCCGGCGGCCAATGGGGTGCAGCGACTCGATGCCCGGCACGCCGTCTTCGGCCACCTTGATCGGATCGTCCGGCGCGAAGCGGTGCACCAAGAGCAGGCGGCTGTCGCCGGTGTCGATGTTGAGCGAGCGCAACATCAAGACGTCGCCTCCCGGCGAGCTCTGCATCGCGCTCACCAGGCCGTGCAGCAGGCTCGAGCGGTCGCTGCGCAACAGCGGGGTGAAGGTGGGCGCGTCCTGCTCGGAGTGAAGATAGGTCTGGTACTCGCGGCGCTTGAGCCAGGTCTCGAAGCGGCGCGAGAGCTTCTCCGGGTCGTCTCCGGTCACCCCCTGGACCACCCGCGGGAAGACCTGCGTCGCCCGAAAGCGGCTCGAAGGGGAGTGCTTGACGATGCCTTCGAGGATGCGCTGCAGCGTGCCGCGCCCGTACACCTCTTCGAGGAACGCGCAGCGCACGTTGCCGCCCTTGTACGTCCACAGCACCGAGTAGGGCCGGTCTTCGAAGAAGTCGAGCAGCGCGTACCCTTGCTCGAGGTCGGGGTTGATGAGCAGGTCGCGCACGAGCATCTCGGCTTCCTGCTCCAGCCCGCCCTGCGCGTAGTACTCGGCCAGGCCTTCGATGAACCACAGCGGCAGGTCGCCGAGCGGATCGCCCGGCACGTCCTGCGCGTAGCTTCGAATCTTCTGGATGGTGAACTGGTGCGCCATCTCGTGGGCGCTCACCTCTTGGAACTGCCGGTGGTCGCCCAGGTACGGCAAGGTCAGCTTCAAGTCCTGCGGGCTGGTGACGCCGAGCACCCCTTCCTGCAGCGGGAAGAGGTTGGTCTGCAGGAACTCCTGGTAGCTGTTGTAGAGGATGTACGGGAAGCGCTCGGTCGGCACGTACTCGAAGTGCTCGACCAGCTCGCGGTAGCTGTCGACGATCGACGCTGCGGCCCGCTGGGCGATCCGCTCCTCGCGGTCGTAGAAGTACAGCCGCACCACGCCGCGCTGCTCTTCCAGGCTGCGCGCGAACGGGCCAGGCTTGCGCGGCTCAATCGGCGGCAGCCCTTCCGGAAACCCGGGGTTCTGCCACTGGGTGATGCCGGGCGCGTTGGGCAGCTGCGGTCCGACGTCGATGTCGAGGTGCTTCCACTGGAAGTCGAAGTAGCGGACGTGGCTTTGGAAGGCGCGCCGGGGGTACACGAAGACCTGCGCAAGGGCGGTCTGACCCAAGAGCAGCGCGAGGAGGAAGCTCAGCCGAAGCATACGGGCGGGCATCAACCTAGCGCCGATCCCGCGACCCCACCTGATGTTTGTGAGAAGCA
>CAZEDU010000002.1:78737-81211 GCA_964511185.1 uncultured Myxococcaceae bacterium
GCCGGGAGGCATTGGGCTTGCGGCCACGCGCCGCTTGGGGTGATTTAGCGCCCGTGCCGGAGTACCCCGACGTGGTGGTCTACATCGAGGCGCTCGGCGAGCGCGTGACGGGTCAGCCCATCGAGGCCATCCGGCTCGCGAGCCCCTTCGTCGTGCGCTCGTTCGACCCGCCGATTCGCGACGCGGTCGGCAAGACGGTGAAGGGCTTCCGGCGCATCGGCAAGCGCATCGTCTTCGCGCTGCGGGACGACCTGTTCCTCGTCATTCACTTGATGATCTCCGGGCGGCTGCATTGGAAAGAGAAGGGCGCCAAGGTCGCCGGCAAGGCCGGGCTCGCCGCGTTCGACTTCCCGAATGGCACGCTCACCTTCACCGAGGCGAGCAGCAAGAAGCGCGCGTCGGTGCACCTGGTGCGCGGCGAGGCGGCGCTCGCGGAGTTCGACCGCGGCGGCATCGAGGTGTTCGAGGCGTCGCGCGAGGACTTCGAGCGCGCGCTGCGCGAAGAGAACCACACGCTGAAGCGGGCGCTCACCGACCCGCGGCTGTTCAGCGGCATCGGCAACGCGTACTCGGACGAGATCCTGCACGCCGCGCGGCTCTCGCCGGTGCAGCTGACGCAGAAGCTCTCACCCGAGCAGGTCGAGCGGCTCTACCAGGCGACCAGGGCAACCCTGACCGTCTGGACCGAGCGGCTGCGCGCGGAGGCCAAGAAGGGCTTCCCGGAGAAGGTGACGGCCTTTCGGCCCGAGATGGCCGTGCACGGAAAGTATCGACAGCCGTGCCCGGTGTGCGGCACACCGGTCCAGCGCATCGTGCACGCCGAGAACGAGACCAACTACTGCCCCACGTGTCAGACCGGCGGAAAGCTGCTCGCCGATCGGTCCTTGTCCAAGCTCTTGAAGGGCGACTGGCCCAAGACCTGGGAAGAGATGGAAGAGCGCCGAGGGGGCCGGTAGTGGAGGTCGTCGCGAAACCCGCCATCGAGCCGGGCGGCCGGCTGCCGTCGTTCCTGGTCGGGGCGTTCATCGACTTGCTCGCGCGGATCCCGTCCCGCTGGCTCGAGCGGCTGGCGCGGGGCGTCGGCGCGCTCGCGTTCGCGCTCGGCGTTCGCCGCGCGGTGACGCTCGACAACCTCCGCCACGCCTTCCCGGAGAAGACGGAGGCCGAGCGGATCGCCATCGCGCGCGGCGCCTACCGCAACATGGCCCAGACCGTGCTCGAGGCGCTCGTCATGTCGACGGGCCGCTGGCAGACCGACGCGGACTTCGGCCCGCGCTTCGCCGAGCTGCGCGAGGCGGCGGAGCGCACGGGCGTCATCGTCGTCACCGCGCACTTCGGCAACTGGGAGGCGCTCGGGGAGACGCTGGTGCGCGCCGGCATCCGGCTGCACGCGGTGGTGCGGCCGCTCAAGGGGGCCGTCAACGCGCGCATCGTCGCGGCCCGCCAGAAGATCGGCCTGCGGATCATCCTGCCGCGGGGCGCGGTGGGGCAGATGGTGGCCAAGCTGCGGGCGGGCGACTCGGTCGCGCAGCTCGTCGACCAAGTGTTGCCGGCCAAGCACGGCGTCTTCGTGCCCTTCTTCGGCCGCCCCGCGTCGACCACGCCGGCCGTCTCGGTGGTCGCGCAGCGCACCCACGCCCCCGTCTACGTGGTGCTCCTCCCGCGCGAGGGGACGAAGATGCGGGTGGTCGTCGAGGGGCCCTTCCCGCTGCCCGGCCTGCCGCGCGCCGAGCAGGTCGCCGCGCACACCGCGCAGCTCACCGCGGCGATCGAGGCGAACATCCGCCAGAAGCCGGACCAATGGCTGTGGATGCACCGGCGCTGGAAGGTGCAGCCGCCCAGCGCCGGTTGAGCGCGGCTACAGGTTCACGCGCACGCCGGCGCCGAGCTCCCACTGCGGCGCGGGGATGAAGATCGGCGGCGTGAATTGCCCGGGGCCCAGCGGCAGCGGCGGCAGGTCGAGCCCGAACCGGAACTCTCCGCCTTTCGTGCCGTAGTGGTAGGCGGTGTACGCCTCGACCTGCAGGTACGAGAGGATTCGCATGTTCCAGAGCAGGCGCGAGACGAACGACATGTCGCTGAAGTTGCCCAGGTTCACCAGCGTGAGCCCCATGTTGGTGAGCCCGAACGGCAAGCCCTGGCTCGTGGCGATGAGCCCGCCGTAGTGCTTGCCCACGTAGAAGGGCAGGAACTGGCTCTGGTAGATGAGCCACGGGTAGACCACGGGGTCGCTCACGCCGGCCTGGTTGAAGAAGTACTCGGCGCCGAGCGAGAGCACGTTGCTCTCGGTGTAGTTGAAGCTGTAGCGCACGCCCACGCTCGTCTGCACGACGGCGTTCTTGAACGTGTACTGCTCGAACGCCGCGGTGAGCGCCTGATCCGGATCGATCTGCCCCACGGGTCGCCACGGCCGGAAGTCCCTGCCGCTGCGGAGCGCGAGCTCGACGTGCGTGGCATGAAGGTCGTTCGGCGAG
>CAZEDU010000002.1:81221-93679 GCA_964511185.1 uncultured Myxococcaceae bacterium
GCTGCGGAGCGCGAGCTCGCCGTACACGTCGAAGGGGCCGAGCGCGGTCGAGAGGTCGAAGCCGTAGCGCGGGCGGCGGCCGCGCACCACCACCGCGTCCGCCCCGATCTCGGTGTTGCCGAGCACCACCTCGGCGCGGGCCGCGCCGCCGATCTCCCCGAGCAGGTTGGCCGGGCCGGCGTTGTCGAACAGCCCCATCACGTAGAAGTTCCAGCCGCGCGCCTCCCAGGGCACGTGCAGCTTGATCATGTTCGTGCCGAGCCGCTGGTCGTAGAGCGCCAGCGGGTCGAGCCGCTCGGGCGTCAGGTAGTCGGTCGGGTTCCAGAAGCTGGCCACGCCCCACTTCACGTGCTGCTTGCCGATGGTGAGAAAGACGGCGCGCGCGATGTCGAAGCGGATCCACAGCTGGTCGAGCGCGATCGACGGGTTCGCGCGCGCAGGCACGGTGAGCCCCGGAACCGCGGCGTAGGGGTTCGGCTGGTTGGGGTCGTAGACGCCGTCGTACGTCAGCCGCCCCAACACGAAGCCGCGCACGCGGTCGTTGGGCCGGCCGTCCAGGTACACGTCCAACAGCGACGGGGTGCTCACCGCGACGTTCTTCGGCGGCTGCCCTTCGGCCCGCGAGAAGATCGAGCGCAGGTAAACGAAGCCGCCGAGCTTCAGCGGGTCGGACTTCTCCTCTTCGCTCTCGAAGCGGTTGACCGCCGCCGGGCCGGAGAGCAGCTCCGCGTCCCGCGACTGCGGCGAGTCGTCACCGGGAGGGCGCGTCTGCGGCGTCTCGACGTCGGCGTTCGAAGGCGCGTCGAAGATCGCCTCTTCGCTCGGCCGGCTCTCCGACGCCTGGCCTTCCGCCGCCGGTTGGCCCGCCGGCACCTCCGCTGCGGGCGCTGGCGGCGCCTCGGGGGCGGGCGTCCCGGCATCGGCTGGCGCGCCGAAGAGCGCCTCTTCGCTCGGCCGGTCCTGCGCGAGTGCAGCGGTTCCGGCCGCCAGCCCCCAGGCCAGCGCGACCACCTTCACGATGTCGGCGCTCATCGGCTCTTGCTCTCGAGCCAAGCCTTCGTGAACATGTTCGCCTCGAGCGACCGGAGGTCGACCGAGCGAATCATCACCAGGGTCGAGTTACCCTTCTCGACCTCGTCGAAGATGCGGATCTCCTCGGGGAACCAGACGTCGGCCTTCTTCGACTCGCTGTAGAGCTTCTTCCAGCGCGGGTAGTACGCCGTGCGCATCAAGCGCCCCGACAGAGCGAACTCCTGCCGCTTCAGCGTGTTCTTCGAGTCCTTGTCGATCCACAGGTGCACCACCGGGAAGGCGACGTCGATGCCCTCCTTCGCCTTGAGCGAGAGCTTGTAGACGTCGAACTTGCCGAGCTTCTCCTCGCCTTCGAACGTCGGCGCGTACTCCTCGGCCAGGCGCGACTCGTCGAAGTCCGAGCGCCGGGAGTTGGTGCCGCCGATGCGCTCGCGTTCGGTGGTGCGGTCCCACTTGCCCACCGTGGGGTCGTAGGACCAGAGGTTCTTGTCGAGCCGCAGGTAGCCCTTGCCCTCTTCGCTCTTGGGCTTGGTGAAGACGAGCATCAGCTTGTCGTCCGCGTCGCGCCGGTAGACGAGCAGCTCGCGGATGATGTCGTTCTTGTCCTTCTCTTTCTGCTCCAAATAGACGAGCGACTTGTAGTCGCCGCTGTTGCGCTGGCGATCGTCGATCGTCTTGAGCAGCTCCATCATCTGATCTGGGTTGAGCGGAGCGGCGACCGCGGGGCCCGCGGTGAGCAGCACGACGGCGAGAGAGAAGAGAGTGGTTCGCATGGGGCTATCCGATGTGGTGCATCGCGGTGATGGGCTTCATACGGGCGGCCAAGAACGAGGGGATCAACGTCACCACCGTCATGCAGAAGGTGATGAAGGTGATGGCGAAGAGGACGCCCGCCACGGTCGGGCTGATCACCAGCCGGTCGGTCATCAGGAACAGCTGCACGCCGACCCAAGGGATGGGCACGTGGGCGACCTTGACGATCAAGGCGACGAGCAGCGCCAAGAGGCCCCCGGCGATGGTCGAGACGGCGCCGAGCAAGAACCCTTCGATCAGGAACATCGTCAGGACCCGGAGCCGCTGCATGCCGATCGCGCGCAGGGTGCCGATCTCGCGCGTGCGCTCGCGGATGGTGATCCACATGATGTTCAAGATGCCGACGCTCACGATGATGAGGAGGATCACGGTGAGGAAGAGCGACAGCGCGGTGAGCGCCGACACCACCCACTTCACGAAGGAGATCTCGTCCTCCCAGATGGTGACGTCGAGCCGCTGGCCGGTCCACGCCTCGCGGTTCACGTTCTGGAACTTCTCCCAGAACGGCTTGGAGCTGTCGTCCATCACCTCGTAGCCGTTCGCCTTGAGCACGTCGCGCAGCCGCTTCTGCACCTCGCGCACCTGGCCCATGTCCTTGAGGTACAGGTAGAGCACGCCGGTGGTCTCGTCGTTCATCGTGTAGAGCTGGCGAAGTCCGCCGTTCGGCATGTACGTGTTGAACGAGCTGAGCAGGCCGATGTCGTTCGCGATCGCCACCACCGTGACGTCGAGGGTGTTGTTGGTGCCGCGGAAGTTCGGCGCGGAGACGGTGATGGTGTCGCCCACCTTCACCTCGAGCTCCTTCGCCTGCGACTGAAAGAGCATGATGGTGTTGGGCTTGGTGAGCGCGTCGATGTCGCCGTTGCCGGGCGCGATCTGCACCGCGCGGCGGAAGGCCGGCTCCGCCTCGATGTCGATGCCGCCGATGCCCGCCCAGGTGGACCCGGTGTCGCTGATCAGCTTGGCCCAGCCGCGGCCGCGGTCGACCATGAAGTCGAGCTCGGGCACGTTGGCCTGCACCAGCTCGCGCACCTTCCTGTAGTCGGTCACCACCGGCGCTGACTGGCCGGCCGTCACCTTGTAGAAGCCGCCGACGTTCACGTGGCCGGTCATCAAGGTGGTGGCCGACGAGATCATCGTGTCCTGCACGCCGTTGGTCAGGCCGAGCAGCAACACGAGCAGGGCGCTCACGCCCGAGATGGCGGCGCCGAGCAGGAAGGTGCGCCGCCGGTGCTGCAGGAGGCTGCGCGCTGCGATGAGGAACATGCGACCCATGGCGCTGATTACTCCTCGGTCTGCATCGCCTTGAGGGGCGAGATGCGGGTGGCCATCACGGCGGGGTAGAGCGTGGCGAGCGTGCTCACCACCAGGATGATCGCGAGCGCCGCCAGCAGGTTCATCGAGTTGAACTGCGGGTAGAGGATCGGGCCCGAGAAGAAGAAGTACAGCTCGTCATTGGTGGCCGGGATCCCGGTGCTCCCGAGCAGCGCCATCACCCCGGCGCCCAGCAGCATGCCGGCCACGCCGAAGAGGATGCCCAGCACTACGCTCTCGAACACCACCGTCATCAGGACGAACGGCCGCTGCGCGCCGATCGCCCGCATCGTGCCGATGGTCTGCGTGCGCTGCATCGTCGCCATCACCATCGCGTTGATCATGATGACCATCACGATGAGGAAGATGATGAAGACGAGCGAGTAGATGACGATGCGCGCCGTCATCACCATCTGGCCCAGGAAGCCCGAGGCGTCCTGCCACGACATCGCCTTCAGCCCCAGGTTCTTCTCCTTCGAGACGCGCTCGATCTCTTGAAGCGAGGCGCCCAGGCGGTCGGGGTCCTTGAGCAGCACGGCGGCGTTGAGCACGAAGCCGCTCTCGATCTCCTCTTGCGAGTAGACGCGGTCGAGCAGGGCGTCGTTCTTCGCCTTCAGCGCCTCGCCCGAGAAGATCTCCTTCTCTTCGATCGCGGCGGACTGCGTGTCCTCGACCACGGTGGCGTCGCTGCCGAACAGCTCGGCCTCGGCGGTGTCGCGCGAGACGTCTTTGACGCCGGCCTTCTCGCGCAGCGCCTTCAGCTCGGCGAGCTTCTCGGGCGTCACGTAGCCGTACAGGTCGCGGAAGCTCATCAGGTCGAGCAGGCTGAGCTGCCCGGCGAGCGGCGACTTCTCGAGCCCCTTGAAGTCGAACGTCCCGAACACCGGCACGTTCACCGCGGTGACGTAGCCCGACCGGGTGAAGGACTTGAGCGTCATCGTGTCGCCGATTCGCACCCGGTACAGCTCGAGCATCGGCGCGATCTCGGCGTAGAAGTACGCGTGCCGGTCGAGGATGTTCGAGTCGTCGGTGGTGAAGAACACCCGGAGCAGCTCGGTCAGGTCGGTCGAAGGGTTGTCCAGCTTCTTCTGCAGCTTGCCGACCAGCGCCTTGGTCTCCAGCGCGTCCAGCTGCAGCTCGATCTCGCGCGTCTGCAGCTGGTTCTCCTTGACCAGGTTTTGCAGCTGCGGGTCAGTGGCGATGGTCTTCTTTCCCTCGGTGACGCCTTCCTTCAGCTTGTCGAGGCGCCGCGCGTTCTTGAGCTTCATGAACTCTTCGTAGAAGAACTTCGCGAAGAGGATGCCGCGCCGCCCGGCCGGCACCTTCTGGCCGTCGACGATCTTCATGCGGTCGAACGAGCGCTGGAACTGCTCGAGGTCGGTGCCCAGGTAGCGCAGGTACACCAGGTCGCCATCGGCGATCATCGGCGCGATCCGGTTCTCCAGGAACTCGAGCGCCTGGTACGGGTCTTTGTCGAAGTCGCTCCAGAACGCGTCCTTCGAGACGATCGCCATCGCCTCGAGCTCCTCCGGCAACAGCGCGCTCTCGCTCGCGATCTTCTTGCTCCGCTCCAGGTCCTGCTCGAGCACGCGGATGTTCTGCCGAACGAGCTCCTTCTTCGCCTGGATCGCCTCGTCGACGTTCTGGCCGCTCGCCTTCTGCTTATAGAGGTCGCGCAGGCTCGCGAGCGTGATGTCGATGATGTTGCCCGAGCCCATCATCGCGCCGTTGAGCCCCATCGGGACCACCGCCTCGACGTTCGGCAGCTGCTCGAGCGCCGACTTCACGTCGGGGAAGTTCGTCATCGGCGAGAGCGTGGCTTCGCCGCCGAAATCTCCGTAGAGCTGGACGGGGTCCTTCGACGTCTCGTTGTAGATCTGAATGTCGCCGGCGACCGATCCGGTGACGCTCTGGCTCATCGAGTCGCCCAAGGTGCCGACCATCGAGCCGCCGATGACGAGCAGCGCGGTGCCGGCGAGAATCAACAGGCCGATGATGAGGTTGATCCAGCTCGAGAACAGGTTGCGAAACGCAATCTGCACGAGCACGCGCAAGGTGCTCATGGGTTAGCCTCGCGCCTCGAGCGGTTGCTTCTCCGGGACCAGCCCCAGCTCGACCGGCGACTGGCGCCCTTGGATCTTCCCGTCCGCCAGCTTCACCACCGCGTTGGCGTGCTGCATCACCTTGGTGTCGTGGGTGGAGAAGATGAAGGTGGTGCCCTTGGTGCGGTTCAAGTTCTTCATCAGGTCGATGATGTTCTGACCGGTGACCGAGTCGAGGTTCGCCGTCGGCTCGTCGGCGAGCACGATCTGCGGCTCGGTGACGAGCGCCCGGGCGATCGCCACGCGCTGCCGCTGCCCGCCCGACAGCTCGCTGGGCCGGTGCTTGGCGTGGGTCGCCAGCCCCACCTGCTCGAGCAGCGCCATCACCCGGTCCTTGCGCTGCGCGGCGTCCAGCTTCTTCTGCAACAGGAGCGGGAACTCGACGTTCTGAAACACCGAGAGCACCGAGACCAGGTTGAAGCTCTGGAAGATGAAGCCGATGGTGTTGAGCCGCAGCGAGGTGAGCTGACGCTCGGTCAGCTTCGCGGTGTCGTTGCCGGCCACCGTCACCTGCCCGGAGGTGGCCGTGTCCACGCAGCCGATCAGGTTGAGCAGGGTGGTCTTGCCGCTGCCCGACGGACCCGCGATCGAGATGAAGTCTCCCAGCTCGACCTGCAGCGAGACGCCGCGCAGCGCGGGGACCACCACTTGGCCGAGCTTGTACTCTTTGACCACATCGACAATCGAAACGATGGGGGGCATGTGTCTTCCTTGGAGGGCTGGCGCAAAAAGTGCCGCTCACTTAACGCGTCGTGCTCAGAGGCGCACGAAACTTCTACGGGTTTGACGTTTCTTCACCGGACGCGGGGAGGCTCCCGCGGGTTCTCGGTGCCAGGCTCTTCCGGCACCGGCGGTCCCGGGGTCCGCTCGATGTCGGTCGGCCGTTCGTCCACCTCGACGGGGAAGGGGCCGGCGCCGCCCGTTCCCGGCAGGTCATGTCTGGGGGGCGCGGCGCCCGAGCCCACCGGCGCGTCGCGCGCGGTCGAGAGCGCGGTCGCCACGTTCGTCAGGTCACTCACGGTGAAGGTCGCCCGCACCGTCGTGCCGCGCGTCAGCGCCGCGCGCGGAAGCTCGGGGTCGGAGAACGCGGTCCTCGCGTCGAGCCGAAACGGCACCACCGCGCCCTCGTGCTCGAGGTACAGCGTGCCGTTCTGCACGCGCACCACCTGACCGACCAGCTCGCCGGCCGTCGCCCCGGTTGCCAAGCAGAGAACACAGGCGAGGACCCAGCCTTTCGACCATCGCATGCCCTCAAGTTGCGCATCGCGACCAGAAGTGAGCGCGGCGGCCTTCCGGCTGATCCCACAGGGAGCGTCCTTGTCTGTTGTCTGACGGGCGCCTTTTACGTAGCGTTCGCCGCACCTATGTCGAACGAGCCTGTCGCGGACGCTTCCCTCTACCCGGCGATCGAGCAGTTCATCGAGCACGCCGGCGCCGCCGAAGTCGACGCCCTGTTCGCGTCCCTCAAGGAAGGGCTGAAGGGCCTCAAGGGCCCGAAGTCAGAGCAGGGCAAGAAGGTCCAGAAGGCCGTCGAGCGCACCGAGGAGCTGCTCCAACACCTGCTCCAAATGCGCGAGAAGATTGAAGCTTCTCGCAAGAAGTGAGCTTTCGTCTCCGCGGCGCGCAACTTCGATGGACCCGCCGCGATAATGCTTTTGAGGCACCCGTCCCTCTGGAGGATTCTCAATGAGCGGCCCGAATCGGATCGACCCTACCCCCGTTCGCTTGTCCAACACCCAAACCGTCGATCGTCAGACGCCCAAGACGGACTTCGGTGACCGCGTGAAGGTCGGCCTCGACACCACCGCCGGCGCCGTGGCGCATGGCGCGCAGGTGGCCGCGCCGTTCGTTCCAGGCGGCGCCATCGTTTCGGCGGCGGTCAGCTCGGTCAGCACCATGAGCAACGCGCAGACGCCTGGCGCGGGCCCGGCGGTCGCCTCGGCCTACTCGAGCCAGCTGGCGAACCCTGGCACCACCGGCGTCTACACGCCGTCCGCGTCGACCCCGGTTCCGGGCGGCAACACGGGCACCGCCGGCTCGATCACCGGCGGCACCTGGGACGGTCAGCTCGCGCAGATGCAGTCGGACAACATGAAGCTGATGCAGGTGCAGATCGCGATGCAGCGTGAGAACCAGGTCTTCTCGACCGTGTCGAACGTGCTCAAGACCCGCCACGACACGGTGAAGAACACCATCGCCAACGTGCGCTAAGCCAGGCGCGCGCGTCACAAATTCTTCAAGAATTTCATCGGAGGGCGGCTCTCGGGCCGCCCTTCGTGCTATTCTCTGGGTCGTTGTCTCACCTCGACTCCGTCGAGAAAGGCGAAACGACCCCATGGCGGCTCCTGCCTCGGACATCGGCGGCAGCTTGGTTCCGCTGGCCAGACAGCAGGCGATGATTCTGCTGGAGGCCGGTTACCTGTGGATGGATCTCGGCCGCTACGACTACGCCAAGGACGTGCTCGTCGGCGCCGCCGCGCTCATGCCCAAGAGCGAGGTGCCGCAGATCGCGCTCGGCACGCTCGAGCTGGTGCAGGGCCGCCCCGAGAAGGCGCTCCAGGCGTATCGCTCCGCGCAGAAGCTGGCGCCGCGCTCGGGGCTGCCGCGGGCGCACGCCGGAGAGGCGCTGCTGTTCATGGGCAAGGTGAACGAGGCGATGAAGGAGCTGAAGGCCGCCACCGACGTCGAGCCCGAGGGCGACGGCGCGCGGCTGGCGGAGGTGCTCCTGCAAGCCAAGGAGGCGGGCGCGCTGCCGCCCCCCAAGCCGGAGAAATCGCAGAGCCGGGCGAAGAAGTAAGCTCCAAGCGCCACACTTTAAGAAAGGACAGCCACAGCGATGGGAGTCGGGAAAGTCGGAGGCGGACGCAAAGGCGGCGGCTCAGGCTCGACGCGCGGCGTCTCGGGCCCGGGCGGCGCCAGCGGCACCGGCGGCGTGAGCGGTCCGTCGGGCGTCGGCGGCGTGAAGGGCGCGGGCTTCAAGTCGCGCGTCAGCGGCGCCGGCGCGGCCTCCAAGGCGGGCTCGGTGCAGGGCGCGAAAGGCGTGCAGGCGGCGCAGGCGGCCGACCCGCTCACCGCGCGCGCGCTGGAGATCGCCGGGCAGCTCAAGTCGGGGCTGCTCAAGTCGAAAGAGGAAGCCACCAAGAAGTTCGTCGACGAGATCTTGAAGGAGCGGCTGCGCATGAAGTCGCGCGCGCTCACCTCGAAGATCGCCGACACGCTGCAAGACGACCCGCGCTTGTCGCAGGCGCTCGACCGCATCTGGGGACAGGCGAAGTAACCCAACTTCTGACTGAAAGCTTTCCAAGGAGAGCCCGTTTGGGACTCAGCGAGGATCGAAGCCAAATACTCGAGAAGTACGGACCCTACGTCCGTTCGCTGGCCTCGCAGGTGCGCAAGCAGTTCCACGCCCAGCTCGAGCTGGAGGAGCTCATCGCGTACGGCCAGGTCGGCTTGCTCGAGGCGGCGGACCGGTTCGACCCGAAGGTGGGGGCGAACTTCCTGACGTTCGCGCATTACCGCATCAAGGGCGCCATCTTCGACGGGCTGCGCAAGATGGGCATCTTGAAGGGCGGGGACCTGCGGCAGGCCTACTCGGGCGAGCGCATGTCCGCGTATTTGGGCAACCTTTCCGACCGGGAGTCCGGGGGAGGCAACTCCGGCGGGTCGCTCGACGATGATGTGAGAGACATCTCCAATGCGGTCACGGGTCTGGCCATGGTCTATGCGACCAGTCTGGACGCGATGGATGGGATGCAGCTGCCGGATGAGCAGCTGCCGGCGGATCAGAGGTTGGAGCTGGAGCAGCTCAAGACCCGCGTCCGGCGGGCGATTGAGAAGCTCCCGGAAAAAGAGAGGAAGCTGCTGACCGGGTACTACTTCCAGGCCAAGACGTTGGAGAAGGCAGGGTCGGAGATCGGTCAGTCGAAGAGTTGGGCGTCGCGGTTGCACGCCAGGGCGATCGAAAGGCTCAAGCAGTACTTGAGCGAAGACGGCGAAGACGACGACGAGGAAGACGCGTCGGCCGGTTCGAGGAGGCAGTCACATGGCGGGACCAGTCGCAGGAGCCACGGCAGCGCAGGTGGCGGCTCAGAAAGCCCAGCAGGAGCCCGCGGCCCAGGCGCTCAAGCAAGGTCCAAGTAAGTTCGATTCGGCCATGCAGGCCAAGGGCGCGTCCGCGGCCCAGGCCACCTCGCAGGTGCCGTCGGCGCAGCAGGCGGTGCACGCTTCGCAGGTGCAGGGCAACCGCGCGGTCGAGACGGTCATCAAGGCCGAGAAGACCGCGATGAACAAGGCCACGACCAAGGGCCTGGATCCGGTGAAGCAGAAGGCCGAGGCGCAGAAGAGCCAGAAGATGCTCTCCGGGTTCATGGACAGCATCGAGAAGGGCGCCGCGCACCTCGACAAGATCATGTCGAGCGACATGTCGAAGATCTCCAACGGCGAGCTGCTCAAGCTGCAGGCCGGCATGTACAAGTACACGCAGGAGCTCGAGCTCACCGGCAAGGTCGTCGAGAAGGCGACCACGGGGCTCAAAGACACTCTGAAGACGCAGGTCTAAGCGCTCCGCCGCTTCCGTAGTATCCTGTCAGACCTGATGACCCACTCGACACGCGCGGTTCTCGTCCTCGGCGCGCTCGCGCTCGCGGGCTGCTCGGTCAATCTCCAGCATCAGCTCTCCGAAGACGACGCGAACGACATCTACGTCCTCTTGCAAGAGAACGGCATCGACGTTCGGAAGATCCAGCAGGCGAGCGACAACGAGCCCAAGTACATCATCAGCGTCGCCAAGGCCGACGTCGCGCACGCGGCGAAGCTCCTGCGCGAGCACTCGCTCCCGCGGCCCAAGGCCAAGGGGCTCTCGGCGTTCCGCGAGAGCAAGGGGATGATCCCCACCGCCACCGAGGAGCGGGCGATGATGCTCGAGGCGCTCGGGGGCGAAGTGGAGAACTCGCTCAACCGCATCCCCGGCGTGCTCGAGGCGAAGGTCATTGCCAACATGCCCGAGGAGAACGACCTCACGCAGCCGGAGAAGAAGCCGCAGCCTTCGGCCGCCGTGTTCGTGAAGTACCGGCCGGTCGACGGCAAGTCGCCGATCACCGACGAGCACATTCGGACCTTCGTCGCCGCCGCGTTGCCGGAGATGCGAAAGGAGTACGTGGCGGTGCTGCTCACGCCGGCGCAGCCGTTCGAGGCGGAGGATCCGTCGAAGCGCTTCGTCGAGATCATCGGCATTCAGATGACCAAGGGCAGCGCCGACCGGTTCAAGGTGGTGATGGGGCTGACCGCGCTGCTCGTGCTCGGCATGGGCCTCATCACCATCTACACGATGGTGCGCGGCGGCGGCGCCACGGGCGCGCAACGGCCGCGGCCGCGCCGGCAGCCAGAGGGCTAAGCCCACTTGGAGCGGTACTTCTCATCGCTGTCGAAGCGGCAGTCGATGCTCCTGCTCACCGCCGTCACCTTCGGCGGCGCGGAGTCGCTCGAGTGCTTCGACCACCTGCCGGACGACGAGGCCGAGCTGCTCAAGCACCGCGCGCAGATGTTCCTCGCGATTCCGCGCGAGAAGCGCATCCCGCTCTTGGTGCAGGAGCTCAAGCGGTTGGTCAACGTGCGGCGGCGCCAGCTCTGGACGGCGGACCCCGAGGCGCTGGCCTCGGTGCTCAAGCACGAGCGGCCGGCGCTGGTGGAGGTGGTGTTGCGCGCGCTGCCGGCGCCGCTCGCCGACGCCACGCGGCGCAACCTGCCCCGGCGCGAGGCGGCGGTGGTGAAGGAGGTGCGGCCGGAGATCCTCGCGCTGGTGCGCGGCACGCTCGACGAGGTGCTCTCGCGGGGCACCTCGAGCGCGCACAGCTTCAAGTTCACCGACGTGCTCATGCTCCAGTCGCGCGAGCTCATCACCGTGTGCGACCGGATGGGGGCGCGCGCGCTGGCCACGGCGCTCGCCGGGCTGCCCGACGACGAGCGGCAGGCCTTCTTCGAGGCGCTCCCGCCGGATCAGCGGGTGCTCGCGACCAAGGCGGCCGCGGCCGGCGTGTCGCGCAAGCTGTCGGAGGCCGACGCGCGGGCGATCCTCAAGCTGCACCACGGCAAAGAGAGCCCGTCGGCCGCGATGCGCAGCGCCGGCGCGCAGCGGCTCGCGCGCGCGTGTCTGGCGCAGTCGCCCGAGTTCGCGCAGCGGGTCTCCGAGCGGCACGCCGGCGAGTTCGGCCGGCTGCTCCAGCACTGGCTCAAGCACGAGAAGCACCGGCCGGTGACGCGGGGAGACGGCGGGCGCGGCGACATCGTCGAGCAGCTCGAGCGGCTGGCGCAGAAGGGCGTCATCGACCGGCCGACGCGGCTGTTGCCGCCGCCCCGGCTCGCTCGGAGCGGCGCGGAGCGGGCCGAGCCTGAAGCCCGGGAGGCGCCGCCGCCGCTGCCCGGCGGGAAGCTCTTGCCGCCTTCGCCCCGCGGGCAGCTCGGCCGCGAGCTGCTCGCCCCGGAGGCCAGGCCGCGCCGCGACCCGATCGCCGAGCGCGAGGCGCGCAAAGCCGGGGCCGCCAGCTCCCGCCAAGCTTCTGATTCGGAAGGGGTTCCGCCGGGGACCCAGTCGAGGATCATGCGCGCGGTGGGGCGGGGGGGGCCGGTGTCGGGGCCCCGCCATTCGGTCCTCAAGGGGGGCAACCCTGGATCGAAGGGCCGTTCGAGCTAGGATGTAGGTATGGATGACGGCCGGGATGAGCGGCGCCACGCCTCGGCCCCGGGCCGGGCGAAGGTGATCAAGGGCGACGTGGGTGGCTCGTCCGAGCCGACCGCCGAGCGCGCCCGGCCGCAGCGCGCGGGCGTCCTGAACGCGGAAGAGTTCGAGGCCCGGACCACGGCGCAGAAGATCATCGACGACGCCAAGCGCACCGCCGCCGAGATCATCGAGCAGGCCAACCGCGCGCGCGACGAGGTGTTCGCCCAGGCCAGGGACGAGGCCCGCGCCGAGGTGACGGCGCAGAGCTCCGAAGTGCTGGCCAAGGCCAAGATGCAAGCCGGTCAGATGCTCAAGGACACGGAGGGCCAGGCGCTGCAGCTGGCGCTCAAGATCGCCGAGCGCATCATCGGGCGCGACCTGCAGCGCGACCCGGAGGCGCTGCTCGAGCTGTGCGCGAAGGCGATCGAGTCAGTGCGGCAGGCCAACGCGATGGTGTTGAAGGTGAACCCCGCGGACGGCGC
>CAZEDU010000002.1:93689-94752 GCA_964511185.1 uncultured Myxococcaceae bacterium
AGCTGCTCGAGCTCATCGGCCGGACGGTCGACATCGCGATCAAGGACGACGCCGACGTCGAGCCCGGCGGCTGCGTGGTGCAGACGGAGTTCGGCACCATCGACGGGCAGCTGAAGACGCAGCTCGAGATGCTCAAGAACGTGCTGGTGCCGAAGTAGGCCCGCCATGGCGATCGACCTCTCGCGCTACCACGCGCTGGTGAAGGAGGCGCAGACCGTCCGCGTGCGCGGGCGCGTCACCGAGCTCACCGGGCTCATCATCAAGGCCGCCGTCCCGGGCGTCCGCGTGGGCGAGGTGGTGGAGATCCGCGGGCGGCAGCGCTCGAGCGTGAAGGCCGAGGTGGTCGGCTTCCAGGGCGACGAGGTGATGTTGATGCCGCTCGGCGAGCTGTCGGGCATCGGGCCGGACAGCGAGGTGATCCCGAGCGGGCGTCCGCTGACGATTCGGATCGGCGAAGGGCTCATCGGCCGCGTGCTGGGGGGCTTGGGCCAGCCGATCGACGGCAAGCCGCTCCCGGAGGGGCTCATCGAATGGTCGGTCGACCGGGACTGCCCGGATCCGTTCACGCGCCGCCGCATCGAGCGGCCGCTGTCCTTGGGCCTGCGCTGCATCGACGGGCTGCTCACGGTGGGCGAGGGGCAGCGCATTGGCCTGTTCGCCGGCTCCGGCGTCGGTAAATCGACCCTGATGGGGCAGATCGCGCGGCAGACGAGCGCGGAGCTGAACGTGATCGCGCTGGTCGGCGAGCGCGGCCGCGAGGTCCGCGAGTTCATCGAGGACAGCTTGGGCGAAGAGGGGCTCAAGCGATCGATCGTGGTCTGCGCGACCAGCGACCAGCCGGCGCTGGTGCGCCTGCGCGCCGCGTTCGTGGCGACGTCGATCGCCGAGTACTTCCGCGACCGCGGCGGCAACGTGCTGTTCATGCTCGACACGGTCACGCGTCTGGCGCGCGCCCAGCGCGAGATTGGGCTCGCGGTGGGCGAGCCGCCGGCGCGCCAGGGCTACCCGCCGTCGGTGTTCTCGATGCTCCCGCGCCTCTTGGAGCGCACCGGCAACTCCGCCG
>CAZEDU010000003.1:0-22350 GCA_964511185.1 uncultured Myxococcaceae bacterium
GCAGCCGCTCGAGCGCCTCCGCGCGGCGCGCGGCGACATCGACCCGAACGCCCCGGCGCGCGAAGTACGCCGCGAGCCCGCGGCCCAGCCCGCTGGAGGCGCCGGTGATCAGCGCGGTCCGGTAGTCCATGGTCAACTCCCCCGGTGGTGCGTCAGTGGTCGGTCAGGGGATGTTGCCGCAAGAGACGTACAGCGACACGTCACGAGAGTAGTGAACGTTGATGGCGAACGTTCCGCCCATCAGCTCTGACAACTGGACGTCGGGCATCTGGGTGACGCTCTTGCCCAGCTCGACCGGCAGCAGCGCGAGGCTCCCCTTGCTCTTGGGGGCGATTCCCATCACCGGGCCGATCTCCCCGCAGCGCCCCTCGTGAATGTGCGCCGCCTGCGCGCCCTGGTCGTTGCTCGGCGTCAGGTCGATCTCCAGCTGGAGGGCGCCCCCGAGCTGGGTGAACGTGGCGGTGCCGCTCTGGCCGGAGTTGTTGTCGGAGTTCATCGTGACCACCAGGCTCGAAGGGCCGCAGCCGGCCACCGCCAACCAGACGAGCCCCACCCAGCGCGCGTTTCGCTCCATGGGCCACGGACTCTATGGGCTTTGCGCGGTCATCGCACGCCCTGCGCGGACCAGCCTCGGTAATGCATCGACGCGCCCGGCACGTCCGGCAACCCGCGCAGCGCGTGCGCCGCGGCGGTGAGCTTGGGCGCGACCTCGGGCGGCACCACCTCGTCGAGGCTCTCGAAGATCTCCGCGAACTCCTCGGCGAAGGCGGTGAAGAACGCCAGGTCCTTCCCGTCGCCCGTCATCTCGAGCGGGCGCACCGTCACGCGCAAGAAGCCGGCGTGCGTGAGCAGCCCGAGCAGCTTCCTGCCGATGAACGGGTCGCCGCCGCCTTGAATTTGCGCGTCGTTGAGCAGCCGCATCGCCTCGCCCACCACGGGGAGCTCGGGCACCACCT
Source organism: uncultured Myxococcaceae bacterium (assembly GCA_964511185.1). Classification (GTDB taxonomy): domain Bacteria; phylum Myxococcota; class Myxococcia; order Myxococcales; family Myxococcaceae; genus CAZEDU01. The sequence continues at coordinate 957 of CAZEDU010000003.1, forward strand.
GGAACGACGCGTTGTCCACCTCGGTGAACTGGCAGACGCCGCCCGGCTTCAGCACGCGGTAGACCTCGTCCAGCACCCTGCGCGGCTCGGGCACGTGCTCGAGCATCCACGAGCAGTGCACGCGGTCGAAGCTCTGGTCGCGAAACGGCAGCGCCGCGCCGTTGCCGCGCGTCAGCAGCAGGCCGGGGTGCTTCGACTGCGCGCGCTGGAGCGCGAACGCGGACAGGTCGACGCCGAAGAGGGTGATGCCCTGGTAGCGCGCGAGCAGCTGACCGGCCATCGCGCCCACCCCGGTGGCCAGGTCGAGCACCTTCGCGCCCGGCGGGGCGGTGAAGCGCTCGAGCAGGCGCGGGGCGGAGAACTCGGCCTGCTTCTCCAGCCGGGCGATTTCGCGCGCGTCGAGCCGACCATGGATGTACTGGGCCATCGCGCTCACAACCTCCAATAAGGCGCCAGCGCTTCCCGGCTGTCGGACAGGGCCCGCGCGGCGCCGTCGCTGACCCCGGCGGTGAACGCGTCGGTGCGCTGGCCGGCGAGGACCTCGACGCACGCGTGCACCGAGAGGGCGAGCGCGGACAGGTCGTAGCCCCCTTCCAGCAGGAGCACGAGCCTGCCGCCGCAGACCTCGCTCGCCAGCGCCTTCACCGCCGACGCCATCGCCGCGAAGCCGCGCTCGGTGACGCGCATCTGCGCGAGCGGGTCGGCGACGTGCGGGTCGAACCCCGCCGAGACGATGATCAACTCCGGGCGGTAGGCCTGGAGGATAGGCAAGAACAGGTCCTGAAACACCGCGCCGTAGTCCGCGTCGGTGCTCCCCGCCGGCAGGCCGCAGTTCACCGTGTGGCCGACTCCGTCTCCTTCTCCGATTTCCCCGGGCGCGCCGGTGCCTGGGTAGAAAGGGAACTGGTGCGACGACAGGTAGAGCACGTCGCGCCGGCTGTAGAACGCGCCCTGCGTCCCATTGCCGTGGTGCACGTCCCAGTCGAGCACCGCCACCCGCTCGGCGCCGGCGGCGCGCGCCGCTTCGGCCGCGATGGCGGCGTTGTTGAACAGACAAAAGCCCATCGCGCGGCGCGGCTCGGCGTGGTGTCCCGGCGGCCGCACGAGCCCGAAGCCGTTCGACGCCCGCCCGGAGAGCACCGCGCGCGCCAGGTCGACCGAGGCGCCCGCGGCGAGCAGCGCGGCGTCGATGCTCTGGGGCGAGGTGGCGGTGTCGGGGTCTATCTGCGCCGAGCGGCCCGCCAAGTGGAGCAGCGCGTCGACCAGCTCTGCGTCGTGCACCGCGCGGAGCTCGTCGGCGCTCGCCTGGCGCGCGCTCGCCCACGCCGTTCCTTTCACCGGCGTCCGCTCGAGCTGGCCGAGCACCTGCTCGAGCCGGTGGGGCGACTCGGGGTGCATGGGCCCGGCGTCGTGCGCGAGCATCACGGGGTCGGTGGACAGAAGGGTGGTCATCGCGCCTCGCGCCGGAAGTGTAATGCTCATTTTGTCGAGGCGCCCGCCCCACCGCCTGTGAGAGCTTCGAGCCGCCCTTGGCTCTTTCGACCACCGAACGCGCTTCGCCCTCCGAACAGGCCGTCGTGCTGCTCGTCGCGGCGGTCCAGTTCATCAACGTGGTGGAGTTCGTGCTGGTCTCGCCCTTGGGCCCGCGCATCGCCGCCGACCTGGAGATGGCGCAGCACCAGGTGGGGCTGATCAACGGCAGCTACTCCGCCGCCGCCGCGGTGGCGGGCCTTCTGGGCGCGTTCTTCCTCGACCGGTTCGATCGGCGCGTGGCGCTCGGCGTGGCGATGCTCGGGCTGGTCGCCGGCACCGCGTTGGGAGGCGCGGCGCAGAGCCTGCCCATGCTGATGGGCGCCAGGCTCCTCGCCGGCGCGTTCGGCGGCCCGGCCACGGCGCTCTCCTACGCCATCATCGCCGACGTGATTCCACCGGAGCGGCGCGGGCGCGCGGTGGCGGTCTTGATGGGCGCCTTCTCGGTCGGCTCGGTCGTCGGTGTGCCGCTGGCGATCCGGGTCTCCGACGTGTGGGGCTGGCGCGCGGCGTTCTGGAGCGTGGCCGGCATCGGCGTGCTGGTGGTCGCCGGCGCGGTGTTTCTGCTGCCGCCCGTTCGCCGGCACCTGGGCCTCGCCCGGCCGGAGGTGACGTGGCGCTCTCTGGTCGAGCTGCTCGGCCGGCCGCTGGTGCGCAGCTCGTACGCGATGACCGCGCTGGCGATGGTGGCGAGCTTCAGCATCATCCCCGCGCTGCCGGTGTACCTGCAGCTCAACTTGGACTTCCCCGCCGAGCGGATGTTCCTGCCGTACTTCGTCGGCGGCATCGCCAGCTTCGCGTCGATGCAGGTCGCGGGCAGGCTGGTCGATCGCTTCGGTTCGTTTCGCGTCGGGCTCTTCGCCGCGGCGGCGGTCATCGCGGTGCTCGGCACCTGGTGGTGGGGGCCGCCCACCGTCGCGCTGGTCGTCGTCACCTTCGCCTTCTTCATGGGCTCGATGTCGTTTCGAAACGTGGCCTACAACACGCTCGCCACCAAGGTGCCCGAGCCGCACGAGCGCGCGCGCTTTCAATCGTTCCAGTCGTTCGTCCAGCACGTGTCGATGGCGTTCGGCGGCTTCCTCTCCACGCAGCTGCTCCACGAGGTGCCGCGCCCCGAAGGCGTCGTGCTCGCGGGCGTCCCGCGCCTGCTCGTGCTCTCCATGGCGCTGAACGCGGCGCTGCCCTTCGTCTTTCGGGTGGTGGAGTCGCGGGTGCGCGCGCGGCACGCCGCGGTGCCGGCCCCGCCGCTGGCCGACCATTGATGCCTCGCGCCGGCTGGACTACACGCGTGGACGCCATGAAGAACATTCTGCGCGTCGCGCTGCTCGTCCCCGTGTTGTCGGTGAACGCCTGGGCCCAGGAAGAGGAAGACCAGGGGCCGCAACGCCCCCGCCGCGTCATCACGGCGAAGGATCGCGAAGAGGCGCTCCAGCGCGAGGAAGCGCAAAAGAAGGCCGAAGAGGCGAAGGCCAAGGCCGACGCCGAGGCGCGCGCGAAGGCAGGAGCGGAGGCGCAGGCCCAGGCCGCGCAGCCGCCCGACGCGGGGACGCCGCCGGTCGCCGCGGGCAAGCCCGGCAAGAACGCCCCGGCGCGCGAGACCAAGCCCGACGGCGGCGCGGTGGCGGTGCCCGCCTTGGCCCCGGCGGCCCCTGCGGTTCGCCGCCCGCTCGTGGCAAGGCCGAGCGCGGACGCGGGCAGCTGACGCGAAACGCCTTTTTCAGGTCCGTTTGCTACGCTTCTGAGCCGGAAGATGCTGAACATCGGCGGCGGCGAAATAGCGCTCATCTTGGTGGTGGCCCTGTTGGTGTTGGGGCCCAAGCGCCTGCCTGAGCTCGCCCGGGGCATCGGCAAGTTCTTGAGGGAGTTTCGCCGTCAGACCGACGAGGTCCGCTCGGTCGTCGAGCGCGAGTTCTACAAGATGGACTTGGAGCTGGAGGACCGGCCCTCGCTCCCGCCGCCGCTGCCCGAGACGGCCAACGCGCCGCCCAGCGACTCGACCGAGGCCGCCGAGACGTCGGCCCTTCAGACGGACCCCTCGGCCGAGCAGACGTTGCCTGGCGGGGAGGCGCGCACCGAGCTGGTGCCGGCGATCGTCCCGCCCGGTAAGGACGAGCGGCACGGATGAGCGATGCGAGCGCGCCTCAAGAAGAAGCCCGCATGACCTTGGCGGAGCACCTGACCGAGCTGCGCACGCGGCTGCTTCGCTGCGTCATCGCGGCGCTGGTGCTGGGCGTCGGGTCGCTCGTCTTCGCCAAGTTCATCTACGGCATCCTCATCCGCCCGGTGCTCGTCTCGCTGCCGCCCGAGGCCGCGCAGCTCGTCTACACCTCGGCGATCGAAGAGATAAACGTCTACATGAAGGTCGGCCTGTACGCCGGCATCTTCCTCGCGACGCCCGTCATCCTCTGGCAGATCTGGGGCTTCGTCTCGCCGGGGCTGTACCCCTCCGAGCGCAAGATGGCCGCGCCGTTCGTGGCGGCCGGCACGCTCGCGTTCATCACCGGCGTCCTGTTCTGCTACTTCGTGCTGCTGCCCACGATGTTCAAGTTCCTCCTCAAGGAGGAAGGGCTCCAGGCGCTCGAAGGGCAGATCGGACTGGCCAAGCTGCAGGAGGAGTCGGCGCTGCGTTGGCTCCGGCTCGGCGAGCTGTCGATGGCCGGGCAGGTGGCGAAGGACGCCGCCGAGGCGCTGGAGTCGAGCGCGGATCCAGGCGTGAAGCTCGTGGACAAGCCGTCCGTGGAGGTGCGCGAGCGGCTCTTCGGCCTGGGGCGCATGATCGACGCGGTCGCCTCGACGCTCGAGCCTGCGCGTCGCGCGACGCTCAAGGGAGCGATCGAGAAGCACCAGGCGGCCGCGGAGGCGTTCGCGCGGGAGGACCTGACCACCAGCCTGGCGCTCATCGACGAAGGCGCGGCCGCGCTGGCCACCGCCACCCCGAACGGGGCGACCGACCTGTCTCAGCTGTGGCGGCTGGAGCGCGGGCTGGCGCAGAACGAGGCGTCGAAGGCGGCGGCCAACTGGACGCGGCCGATGCTGTCGATGAACGAGCAGCTGACGCTCGTGCTGGTGCTCCTGCTCGCGTTCGGCGTCATCTTCGAGCTGCCGCTGGTGCTCGCGCTGCTCGGCATGGTGGGGCTGGTGAAGGCGAGCTTCCTGATGCGTTACCAGCGCCACGCGGTGGTGGTCTGCTTGATCCTCGCGGCCGTCATCACGCCGACCGGCGACGTGGTGAACCTCTCGATGATGGCCGGCCCGATTCTGCTCTGCTACGAGCTGGGCGTGTTGGCGGTGTGGATCATCGAGAAGCGGCGGGCGCGGTTGGCGGCGACCACCTCCATCACGCCCGCCCAGTGAGCACGCCCGGCGTATTCGCGGCCGACCCCTTGCCCCGCAGCGCGCACCCGCCGTAGAGGGGGGCCCATGCGCCGACTCCTCCCTGGCGTCGCTGCCCTTCTCTTGGCCGCGACCGCTTGCCGACCCACCGGACCTGATCAGGTCCCCCAGCCCACGCCGAGCGATCCGACGGCGCCCAGCGGGCCGAGCGAACCGGTCGCCTGGAGCGAGCTGAGGGTCGAAACGCCCTGGACGAACCAAGCCGAGCCGCTCCAAGTCGTGCTCGGCAAAGGGCCCACGGCCCGCGTTCAGCCGCTCGGCTCCGACGGCTCGACGGTCTTCCAAGCGCCGGGCGCCGGACCCTTCACCGTGTCCGTCGTCTCGAAAGGTCACTCTGTCTGGGTGCAAGACCAGGTCTCTGGCCCGCTCGTCCGGTTCGTCGAAAGCCTTCCCAAGCTGGCCCCGCTCGCGCTGGACTTCGGGCGTCACCAATCGACGTTCCGCGGCAAAGTTCAAGGGGCTCAGGCAGGGAGCACCGTCACCGTCGACGTGATTCTCGACGGCACGCGCTACGACGAAATCGTCGTCGCGGCCGACGGCACCTTCTCGGCCGTCATCGAGGCCTCTGGCCAACAGCCGATTCGCGTTCGTTGGGTCGCCACCGAGTGGGCCGGCGGCCAGATGGCGCGCATGGGCACGGCGCTGGTCTCGTCGAGCTGGACCCACGGCGACCTGAGCGCCGACATCACGCTCGACGAGCCGTTTGATCAAACCCTCGAGGTCATCGTTCAGGGCAAAGACCCCGCCTCGAACGGCCTGTGGCTCGAGTGGGAGGTCGAGCTCGACGGGGTTGCCTTTCGACCCCACCGCTCGTTCGCAACCCATGTTCCTTCTGGCAACCGCGGAACGCTCCGCGTCCCACGTCACGTCGGCGCGCTCCAAGACGCCAAGGCCATTCTGACCGTCACCGCCGGGTCGCCGAGCGCCCTCCTCGCCGACCAGGCGCTGCGGCACCGCGGCGTCGCCGGCCGCGCGGGCACGCTCGAGGTGTCCTTGCTCGCGCGCCCAACCTTCACCCACCCGCTCGGCGCCATCGGCGCTCCCGCGACCATCGCTCGAGACACCTTCGAGCTCAGCTACAGCCAACCCGAAGGCGCCAAGACCTTCGCCCGCGTCCTCGAGCGCGAGGGCTGCACCACCGGCGCCTGGCAGATCGAGCTCGACCAGGCGACCCCGTTCCGACCCTTCGAGCTGCCCCGCGAGGCCCAGCTGGGCTCGCTCCTCGAAGCGGAAGGTCTCACCGTCATCCTCGCGAGCGAGCACACCGAAGGCGAGCTCACGCGCACCGCTGGTCTTGAAGGGTACCTCACCTTCACCGGCGAGCTCGGCTGTGCGCAGGTCGGCGTCGACTGGTTGGTGGGCGAGTGGGTCGGGCTCACCGACTCGATGAATCAGTGCCTGGTGGATGACCACCGCTTTCGGATCACTCCCTGTGGCCGCTTCGAGTATCGAACCGACGGCGGGGATTACTATTGGTGCCAGGGCGGCGAGGTCAGCGTCGCCGATGATGCGAACAAAGCGACCCTCACCACCCACCGAGGCAACTCATTCGGGTTGGGCAAGACGCGCGAGGTTTCGCTCGCGCCGAACAAGATTCGTGGGCTCGACGCGCTCGACGTTCGCCTGCAGGGGCGGCAGGAGCTCGTGGCGCTCAGGCGGCCCGACGTCGCCGCGGCGAACGTGCCCGCCGACCTCGTCGGTCAGTACGAAGGCATCACCGTGACCCAAGACATTCTCCAGGGCGTGAGCGACGCCCCAGGGCCGGTGATTCTGGCGGGGACGCCGGTTCCGGCAGACGGGAGCCAAGCGGCTTGGGGGGTCGGCAGCTTCCTGCTCGAGGTTCGGGCCAAGGGCGTGCTCGAGGAGCAAGAGATCTACCCGGGCGGCATCGTCCTGAGGCGAGGCGGCACCATCATGAAGTGGGACTCGAACGCCGGTGAGGTTCAGTTTCAGAACGGGCCGGGCCTTTGCTCCGACTACCAGGGCATCGGGCGCTTGATCCGCCTGAGCACGGATGAGCTTGGGCTCGACACGCTCACCCGAATCGTCGACGTCAACGACCTGGATCACGACGGCCTCACCAACGACACCCTCTTTCGCCGGAAGCGCATTCGCCTGCTTCGAAAGTAGCCGCCGTTGGGGCGGGGTCAGCGCTGTGCACGATGGGCGGGGCTTGCGCAGATTAGCGCTGGAGGCCCCCATGATTTCACCGACCATCGAGGAATATCTGAAGGAACACGGCATCTCGTACGAGGTGCTTTCCCATCCCAGCGCCGTCAGCGCTCAAGCCCTCGCTCAGACGCTACACATCAGCGGGCACCTGCTCGCCAAGGTCGTCTTGGTCGAGGCTGATGGCGAGCCGTGGATGTTGGCGTTGCCCGCATCGGAGAACGTGAGCGAGCCGAAGCTCGCCCAGGTGCTGCAGGCCCAGAAGGTTCGTCTGATGCGGGAGGAGGAGTTCGCGCCGATGTTTCCGGGCGTCGAGCCAGGCGCCGAGCCCCCCTTCGGGCGGCTCTTCGGCGTGCCGCTGCTCGTCGACGAGCAGCTCTCGGCGAACGACCACTTGGTGGTCCGGGGCGGATCCCACCAGGCCGCGCTGCGGCTTCTGTGGAACGACTTCGTCGAGCTCGAGCGCCCCGGCATCGCCGCCTTCGGAGAGCCCTTCGCCCAAGGCGCGGGTCATCGTCGCGAGGTCGAGCCGAGCGTCGCGCCGTCGATGCGTTGAGCGAAGCGCCGGCAAGCGTCACGGAGAACGCGTGCAACGTGCCATGCGCCCGTAGTAAGCGCCGGGCGCATGGCACGCATCGCAGTCATTCCTGGCGACGGGGCGGGCATCGAGGTGATGCGCGAGGCGCTCGCGGTCCTCGAGCTCGTCAACACGCGCCGCAAGCTCTCGCTCCAATTCGAGTCGTTCGACTTCGGCGCCGAGCGCTACTTGAAGACCGGGGTCGGCTTGCCCGCCGGGCAGCTGGAGAAGTTCCGCGACGAGTACGACGCCATCCTCTTCGGCGCGGTCGGTGATCCGCGCGTGAAGGATCAGGCGCACGCCCGCGAGATCCTCCTGGGGCTGCGCTTCGGGCTCGACCTGTACGTCAACTTCCGCCCGTGCCGGCTGATCGACGACCGCCACTCGCCGCTCAAGGGGAAGGGCGTCCAGGAGCTCGACTTCGTGGTGTTCCGCGAGAACACCGAGGGCATGTACAACGCCGTCGGCGGCGTCCTGAGGAAGGGCACGCCGGACGAGGTCGCGGTCGCCGAGGAGATCAACACCCGCAAGGGCGTCGAGCGGATCATCCGCGCCGCGTTCGCGTGGGCCAAGAAGCACGGCAAGAAGCGCGTCGCGCTGGGCGACAAGTCGAACGCGATCGGCGCGCACGAGCTGTGGACGCGGGTGTTCAAGCAGGTCGCCGCCGAGCCCGCGTACGCCGACATCGAGGCGAAGCACCTCTACATCGACGCGCTGGCGATGCAGCTGGTGCTCAAGCCGGAGTCCTTCGACGTCATCGTCACCACCAACCTGTTCGGCGACATCCTGACCGACCTGGGCGCGGCGCTCACCGGCGGCATGGGGCTCGCCGCGAGCGCGAATTTGAATCCCGACTCGACGCCCCTCTTCGAGCCAGTGCACGGCTCGGCGCCCGACATCGCCGGCAAGGGCATCGTGAACCCGTTCGCGATGATCCTCTCCAGCGCGCTGATGCTCGAAACGCTCGGCCACGAGAGCGAGGCGAAGCAGGTCTCCGCCGCGGTGAGCGACGCGGTGCGTGCAGGTCAGGTAACGAAGGATTTGGGAGGTGCGCTCACCACCTCTCAGGCGGCGAAGGCGGTCCTCGAGCGGTTGGAGCGTTCGCTCGCGTGACGGTCGCGTGAGGCCGTTCTAAAAAGTGGGGCCATGGCACTTCGGCTCCGCTTCCGAGATCGGCATCACCTGTGGTCCGCGCTCATCTACCAGCGGCCAGATCGCATCTTCGTCCACGCCTCCGAGCAGCCGACGCTCGGGGCGCAGGTCTCCGTCGAGGTGGCGACCGAGGACGCGCGGCCGCTGAGCGTCACCCTCACCGGCGTGGTGGTCGGCTTTCGGCCCCGCAGCGAGCGCTTCGGCGCCGGCGCGTTCGTGCGCTTCGGCGAGGACGAGGTCGACCGGGTGCGCCGCGCGCTCGGGCTCACCCAGCAGTTCGAGCGCGACGAGCACGGCCGCCGCCACCGCCGGGTGCCCTGCTCGCTGCGCGTCGTCTTCACCCAGCCGCCCATCCCCGAGCACTACACGGTGAAGAACCTGTCGACCACCGGCGTGCTCGTGGCCTGCCCGCGCGGCATGTACCTGGGGCAGATGGTCGAGATGCGCATCACGCTCGACGACGGCTCGGACGATCTCGCGCGCGCCGAGGTGCTGCGCGACATGGCCGATGACCACCTGGCGGGCCTGCAGCTCGTCGACCTCGACGACGAGACGACCGAGCGCATCGCCCGCGCGGTCGAGCGGCTGTCGGATCAGCGCCACCGCGGCGAGCAGATGGCGATCGCCGTGCTCGCCGACGACGACCCCATCACCCTCGGGGTGCTCTCCGACGCGGTCGCCCACGCGGGCTACGAGGTACACACCGCGAACCGCGGCGACGAAGCGCTCACGCTCATCCGCACGCTCAAGCCGCGCCTGGTGATGCTCGACGTCCTGATGCCCGGGATGGACGGCGCGGACATCTGCCGGCTGATTCGAGGCGACGTCGACCTGGCGCACACCTGGCTCGTGCTCATCTCCTCGCTCGAGGGCGAGAAGCTCCACGAGGTCGCCAACGACTGCGGCGCGAGCGACTACCTCACCAAGCCCATCGCCTCGGCGGCGCTGAAGGCGTTCCTCGCCGAGCACCGCGCGCGTTAATTGACTCGCGGCGCTACTGCGCCCGGCCGACCAGGCTCAGGCCCGAGTACGCCCGGTAGCCGCGGACCATCACGTACCAGGTGCCGGCCTTGGCGGCGGTCTGGACGGCCTCGCTGTTGCCGTCGCGGTACGGGCGGAAGTCGTAGGCGCTGGGGGTCGGCGGGCTGCCGAAGCGCACGTACAGGTCGGCGTCGCCGGTGCCGTTGCCGATCTGGAAGGTGACCTGCGACGCCCCGGCGGGGACCTCGAGCTTGAACAGCCGCGTGCTGCCGGCCGCCCCGGACAGGTTGCCCACCACCACGCCGCTCTGCAGCGCCGTGGCGCCGTCCGCACCGCCGCCCGACCCATCCGAGCCCGCCGCGAACGACCCGACGATCGACACGCCCGAGAACGCCCGGTAGCCCCGCACCAGGATGTGCCAGGTGCCGGGTGAGGGCGCGGCCACGCTCACCGACTCGGCGTTGCCGTTCAGGAACGGCCGGTGGTCGTACGAGCTCGTCGTCGGCGGCGCGCCGAGCTTCACGTACAGGTCCACGTCGCCGCTGCCGCCCGACGTCGCGATGCGCAGGTTCGTGGCCCCGCTCGGCACGGTGAGCGTGAAGCGCAGCTCCGCGTCTTGCGCGCCCGACAGGTTGTCGATCGGCACGCCGTTGGTCAGCGGGCGCGACGAAGGCGCCGGGCTCGGCGTCGAGCCGCCACCGCCCGGCGCGCTGACGGTGCCCGGCGCGCCGACCGCGTTCCACGCCTGGTGCACGCTGGTCTGCTCCGCCGCGCCGTAGAGGTCGAGCGCCGCCTGCGCCGTCGCCGCGCGCGCCGCCTGGAAGTTGGAGTTCGCGCCCAGGTACTGCGTGAGCGCGCGGTAGAAGATTTTTCCGGCCTTCTCGATGCCAATGCCGCTCACCGACTGGTTGGTTCGCCCCCGCGGGTGCGTCCCGCCGGTGACGAGCAGCTTGAACGCCAGGTTCGCGATGCCGGAGTTGATGTGCACCCCGCCGTTGTCCTGCGAGCCGGTGTAGCGGGTGGGGTAGTAGTCCTTCGACTGGCCGTCGCTCACCGGGTCGGCCATGTTCCGCATCGCGTCGTTCGGGTTGGACGGCGTGTAGATGTCCTCCGCCAGCCGCCACGTGTCGTTGTTGACCTGCCCGTTCTGGCGGAACGCCTGACACACCGCCGCGAAGATGTCGCTCATCGCCTCGTTCAGCGCGCCCGACTCCGAGCGGTAGACCAGGTTCGCCTCGCTCTGCGTGACGCCGTGGGTCAGCTCGTGCGCGGTGACGTCGAACGAGCGGGCGAAGTTCGCGAACAGCCGCCCGTCGCCATCGCCGTACACCATCTGCCGGCCGTCCCAGAACGCGTTCTGGTAGTTGCGGCCGTAGTGCACGGTCGCGGTGAGCGGCATGCCGTTGCCGTTGATCGAGTCGCGCCCGAACAGGCTCGCGAAGCAGTCGTAGACGACGCCCAGGTGCTCGAAGTTGTCGTTGATCACCGCGTCGCTCGAGCTGCCTTGCGTCTCGCTGCGCACCAGCGTGCCCGGCAGCGAGGTGCCGTTGTTCGCGGTGTGCACCCTGCGGTTCTTGGCGGCGTGAATCAGCGGGTGCCGGTCGGCCAGCTCCCCGCTGTGCGCGTCGATGTACACCCGCTCCTTCACCGGGTCCTCGCCGAGCGCGCCCTCCACCTCGACCTCCCACGCCAGGTGCAAGGTCCCCGTCGGCGGCAGCACGTAGACCAGCCGCGGCGGCGCGGCCTGCTCGAAGTCGGCCTCCACTTCGTCCAGCGCGCGCGCCGCGCCGTCCGCCTCGCTCAACGTCGGCGCCGGCGAGACGTCGACGTCGCCCCGGGCGAAGCCGCTCACCGAGTACACGTCGCCCGCCTCGGTCAGGTGCAGCCGAAGGTCGCCGCCCACCACCTCGAGGCCGTTCTTCTTCTGCTGATAGCGAAGGTGCACGAGCGCGAGCGCGTCCTGCTGGCTGGCGATGAGCTCCAGCTCGTCCGGCTTCAACCGGAACACCGGGGCCAGCTTCTCCAGCGCCGGCCGCGCGAGCGCTCCGCCACCGGCCTCGAGCGCCTTGGCGTCCGCCACGTGCCCCAGCTCGCCTCGCACGAAGGTCGGAACGCCCTTGGGCCCCATGCTCATCACCTCGGCCGACGGGAACAGCCGCAGCGCGTCGGCCACGTCCTCCGCCAGCACGTCGTCGCCCGCGCCATGGCGGATCTCGAGCTCCGCCAAGCCCCCCTGACACCCCGCCAGCAAGCCCACGGACAACGCGACGGCCATCCATTGCTGCTTCGACATGGCGCTCCTCCTCGTTCAGGCAAGGCTCCGCCGCATCCGGCCTGGGCCGGTCGAAACCACTGCAGCGATGGGCGAGAGCAGGGGGCTGCTAGAGCAAGAGCGCGACCAGCGGCCAAGTGGCTGAAATGAAAGGGCCGTCTGACACTGTAGGGAGAGGAAGCCTGCGAAAGAGGCTCACCGGGGTTTTGCTAGAGAGGTTTACAGTGAAACTTAAGTGGCTGAAATTACGGTTTCTTGTTGGGGTATCCAATTTGGAAAAACCGACCGAGAATCGGTCAATCGTCTCGAGTGAGGACGTACGACGCGGGTGCGGTGTCTTGTTCTCACACGGTGACAGGGGAGTGAACAGGAAGGCACGGTTCAGGCGGTCCACGCTGCGCGCGGCGTCCTCCGGCGCTACTCGGATCAGCGAAGACCTTTGAGGTATAGGGCCGGTGCATGCAGACGACGCGACGACCGATGACGCTCACCCAGAAGATTCTCGCTCACCACGCGCGCGGGCTCTCCCGGTCGTGGGTTCAGGCGGGGGACATTCTGCAGATCAGCGTCGACTGGACGATCGCGAGCGAGCTGGCCTGGAACGGCATGGACCGCACCTACCAGGCGCTCGGCCGGCCGAAGATTCACGACAACGAGAAGTTCTTCCTCGCCGTCGACCACACCGTTGATCCGGTCACGCTCGCCAATGATCCGCGCGCGCAGAAGCTCACCCAGCTCTCGCGCGACTTCGCGAAGGAATCGAAGCTGCGCCACTTCTACGACGCCAACGTCACCATCCTGCACACCAAGTTCTACCGAGACCTGGTGCAGCCGGGGCAGGTGGTGCTCGGCGCCGACTCGCACACGAGCTCCCACGGCGGGCTGGGCGCGTTCTCCATCGGCTTGGGCGGCGCGGACATCACCGCGGCGATGGTGCTCGGCCAGTCGTGGATCGAGGTGCCCGAGGCCATCGCGGTCGAGTACGAGGGCGAGCTGCCCTTCGGCATCGGCGGCAAGGACGTCATCCTGAAGACGCTGGGCGACTTGGGCCGCAACACGGTGGCGATGGAGCGCACGGTCGAGTACCGGGGCAAGGCGGCGCGCGGCTGGTCCACCGACATGCGCTTCACCATCGCCAACATGACCGCCGAGTTCGGCGGCTTGAACGGCATCTTCGAAGCCGACGAGGTGGTCGAGAGCTGGCTGCGCACCCGCCGCTCCGACAACCAAGAGGCGCTCTACTTCCGCGCCGACGACGACGCGCCCTACGTCGCGCGCCACCGCATCGACCTGGGCCGGCTCGCGCCGCTGGTCGCCAAGCCCTTCTCACCCGACAACGTGATGACGGTGGAGCAGGCCCTGGGGACCGCGCTGCAAGGCTGCTTCATCGGCGCCTGCACCACCACCGAGGAAGAGCTGGTGCTGGGCGCGCTGGTGCTCGAGCAGGCGTACAAGGACAAGCCGGCGCGCGCGCAGTCGAAGAAGCTGCTCGTGGTGCCCGGCGATCTGGGCATTCAAGAGCGGATGCGGCAGGGCGACCTGTGGCGCCACTACGAGAAGGCGGGCTTCCGCGTCGGGCCGCCGGGCTGCTCGATGTGCCTGGGCGTGGCGAGCGAGAAGGCGGAGCCGGGCGAGACCTGGCTGTCGTCGCAGAACCGGAACTACGAGAACCGCATGGGCCAGGGCTCGTTCGCTTGGCTCGCCTCCGCGGCGACCGTGGCGGCGTCGTCGGTCGACATGAAGATCACCGACCCGCGGTCCCTGCTGGCGAAGATCGATCAAGACCGCTTCCAGAAGCTGCTCTTCCGGGACGTGCAGCCCAAGGTCTACGAGGTCGCGTACCGCGAGCCGGAGGTCCAGGTGGCCGCCGCGCAGGCCGCGCAGCAGGCGGTGGGCGGCGGCGAGGCGAAGGTCATCACCGGCAACGTGCAGCGCTTCGGAGATCACATCGACACCGACGCGATCATCCCCGGCCAGTTCTGCCACCTGACCCAGCTCGAAGAGCTCGGCCAGAAGGCGTTCGCGTTCGTGCGGCCGGAGTTCCCCGCGCGCGCCGCCAGCGGCCAGACCATCATCGTCGCCGGCCACGGCTGGGGCTCGGGCAGCTCGCGCGAGCAGGCGGTGTGGGCGCTCATCGGCGCGGGCATCCAGGCGGTCATCGCCCAGAGCTACGCCTTCATCCACAAGCGCAACCTGGTGAACGAGGCGCTGCCTTACTTGGTGATCTCGGATCCGGACTTCTACGCGCTGTCGAAAGAGGGCGAGGGGCTCCGCGTCGACCTCGCCAAGGGCCAGGTCACGCACGTCGCCTCGGGCCGGGCGTTCAAGGCCGAGCGGCCGAGCCCCATCGTGCAGGCGCTCCAGCGCGAGGGGGGCCTGGTGCCCGCCATCAAGCGCCACGGCAAGAACGTGTTCGAGGCGCTCTCGGCCTAAAAGACATGCTGCCGCACCCCGAAGCGGTTCGAGTGGCCATCGCGATCGCGCTCGCGGCGGTCGTCCTGCGCTTCACGCTCTGGCGCGCGCTCCTGTGCTTGAAGCCCACCAGCGTCCGGCTGGAGCTCGAGGCCCCGGCGGATCAGGTCACCTTGCCCATCGAGCTCAAGGGCGTGGATCAGGAGCTCACCGCGCTGGGCTTTCAGCGCTTGGGCACGCGCTCGGAGAAGCCCAAGTTCGGCAAGCAGGTCTTGAGCTTCGACTACGCGAACGAAGCCGACGGCACCTTCGCCACCGCGTACCTGGAAGACGCGGCGCGGGTCTACTTCCTCACGCACACCGACACCGGCGGCTTCGTCATCTCGGCCAACCACAAGCGGCCGGCGAAAGAGGTGCCCGGCCGTTATTTCTCTTCTTGTCTGGAGGACGTTTCGGTCGAGCGGCTCTACCGCGCGCATCAGCGGACGATGGTCGGATTTGGAACGCCGGTCGGCCCGTACACGCAAGAGGGGCGCTTGGAGAAGGCGAAGGCCTGGTACGAAGGCCCGGGCCGCTCGGAGCTGAGGCTGCAGCACCTTCCAGGGTTGTTGTGGAGCGTGGGCTCCCTTGGCATGGTGGGAGCGGTCTTTTGGGGCAAGCCGTAGCTCATTTTTTCGTCCGTCGGAGTCGTCATGAGAAGCGCGTCGAAGCACGAAGAGATCTGGTTCCTGTCCGCCAAGCGCACCCCGTTCGGCACGTTCGGCGGCGCGGTGAAGGACCTCACCGCGACCGATTTGGCGGTGGAGTCCGCGAAGGCGGCGCTCGCGCAGGCCAAGCTCTCCGCCGAAGAGATCGAGCACGTCGTCTATGGCAACGTGATTCAGACCTCGGCCGACGCCATCTACCTGCCGCGCCACGTCGGGCTGCGCACCGGCGTGCCGGTGCCGGTGGGCGCGCTCGGCGTCAACCGCCTGTGCGGCTCGGGCTTTCAGGCCTTCGTCACCGCCGCCGAGATGATGCTCACCGAGCAGGCGCAGGTGGTGCTCGCCGGCGGCACCGAGTCGATGAGCCAGGCGCCGCACATCATTCGCGGCGCGCGCTGGGGCATCCCGCTCGGCAAGGGCGGCCTCGAGGACGCGCTCTGGAGCGCGCTCACCGACAGCTACACCGGCATGCCCATGGCGATCACCGCCGAGAACCTGGCGGTGCAGTACAAAATCTCCCAGGACGAGGTCGACGAGTACGCGGTCACTTCGCAGAAGCGGTTCGCCGCGGCGCAGGAGGGCGGCCGGCTCGCGCAGGAGATCGCCCCGGTCGAGCTCAAGACGAAGAAGGGCGTGACCCAGTTCGCCAAGGACGAGCACAACCGCCCCGACACCGCGCTGGAGGGCTTGAAGAAGCTGCCCAAGGTGTTCAAGGCGGACGGCGTGGTGCACGCGGGCGCGGCCTCGGGCATCTGCGACGGCGCCGGCAGCGCGGTGATGGCGACCCGGACCTGGGCCGAAAGAAGGGCGCGGCCCCCATCGGCAAGCTGATCAACTGGGCGAGCGCCGGCTGCGATCCGAAGGTGATGGGCATTGGCCCGGCGCCGGCGATTCGCAAGCTGCTCGAGCGCGCGGACGTGAAGCTCGCAGACGTCGATCTGATCGAGGTCAACGAGGCGTTCGCGCCGCAGTACCTGGCGGTCGAAAAAGAGCTCAAGCTGCCGCGCGAGAAGACCAACGTCGACGGCGGCGCCATCGCGGTGGGGCACCCGCTGGGCGCCTCGGGCGCGCGCATCACCATGCACCTGCTTTATGAGCTCAAGCGCCGAGGCGCGCGTTATGGTATCGGCTCGGCCTGCATTGGCGGAGGCCAGGGCATCGCGGTGCTGGTCGAGGCGGTCTAGCGACCTTCAACGAGAGAGGAACACAGATGAGCAACGAGGCGGACAAGGTCGCGCGCGAGC
This sequence comes from uncultured Myxococcaceae bacterium, assembly GCA_964511185.1. Classification (GTDB taxonomy): domain Bacteria; phylum Myxococcota; class Myxococcia; order Myxococcales; family Myxococcaceae; genus CAZEDU01. The sequence goes on from CAZEDU010000003.1 coordinate 17,391, forward strand.
GGGCGAAGCAGCTGGCGGAGCAGCGCCGCGCCGAGCGTCGCATGCGCAAGCGCAAGTGCGTGGTGTGCGGCATCGAGGAGTCGGACAAGGCGCCGCTCAACGCGCACCCCGATGGCATCGGGCCGGCCTGTCGTGACGAAGCGGCCTGTCAGGCGCGGCGTGCCGCCGCTGGGCGGTAGGAGCAGCCAGATGAAGTCGAGCAAGGGCAGCAAGGCGGCGGCGTTTCCGGCCGACGAGATCATTTACGACTGGAATGCGCTGAAGGCCCGGCCGAAGCCGACCCACGCGTTCGACTTCAACGACGAGAGCCTGCGCGACGGCGTGCAGTCGCCGTCGGTCACCGACCCCGACATCGAAGACAAGCTCGAGCTGCTCGAGCGCATGGCCGACATCGGCGTGCGCGCGGTCAACATCGGGCTGCCGGGCGCGGGCAAGCGCGCGTTCGACGACGTGGTCGCGCTCGCCAAGCACATTCAGAAGAAGAAGCTCAAGCTTCAGCCGAACTGCGCCGCGCGCACGGTGCTCGCGGACATCAAGCCGGTGGCCGAGGCGGCGCAGAAGACGGGCCAGAAGATCACCCTCTACACGTTCATCGGCAGCTCCCCGATTCGGCAGTGGGCCGAAGAGTGGGACCTGGACTTCATCGAGAAGGCCTCGGCCGAGGCGATTCGCTTCGCGCGCCAGGAGGGGCTCGAGGTCGCCTACGTCACCGAGGACACCACGCGCACGCCGCCGGGCTCGCTCGAGCGGCTGTTCAAGAACGCCATCGACTGCGGCGCGAGCCGCCTGGTGCTGTGCGACACGGTCGGGCACGCCACGCCCGAGGGCGCGCGCGCGTTGGTCGCGTGGACGAAGAACCTGCTCGACGCGCGGCGCGACCAGGTCGCCATCGACTGGCACGGCCACAACGACCGCGGCCTGGCGGTGGTCAACGCGATCGCCGCGCTGGAGGCCGGCGCCGAGCGGCTGCACGCGTGCGGCCTGGGCATCGGCGAGCGCGTCGGCAACACGTCGATGGATCTGCTCCTGTTGAACCTCAAGTTGATGGGGTGGATCGAGCAGGACCTCACCGGCCTGGTGCCGTACGTGCGCAAGGTCGCCGAGGCCACGGGCATCGCCATTCCGGTCAACTACCCGCTGTCGGGAGGCGACGCGTTCCGCACCGCCACGGGCGTGCACGCCGCGGCCATCGTCAAGGCGAAGCGGCGCGGCAACGCGTGGCTCGCCGACCGGGTCTACTCGGGCGTCCCGGCGGGCGAGTTCGGCCGCGAGCAGGAGATCGAGATCGGCCACATGAGCGGCATGAGCAACGTGCGCTTCTGGCTCGAGCAGCGGAAGATCCGCGCCACCGACGAGGTCTGCAAGAAGATCCTGGCGAAGGCCAAGTCGTGCGCGTGGACGCTCAGCGAGAAGGAGATCCTCGCCATCGCCGGCAAGAACGGCGCGCGCGGAAAGTCCACGCGGCGGGCCGGAAGAAACACGGCGCGGTTGCCCGCCTCGCGGGTTTGAGACTAAGACCTCACGGTCTCGATGTCGGGGTTGGGGGTTGCGCGATGACGTCGTTGAACTTTACCGGCGTGAAGGTTTTCTCGACCACGCTCGCGAGGGACCGCGAGGCGATGGGCGAGACCATCACCAAGTGGCTCAAGGACAACCCGTCGGCGGAGATCGTCGACAAGGTCGTCACTCAGTCTTCGGACAAAGAGTTCCACTGCCTGAGCATCACGCTCTTCTTCCGTCAGAAGGGCTGAGCGCGCGGGGGAACAAACCCGGCTCGAACGGGTTGCGGAGTGGGTCGCGTTTCACCATCTTAGGACTCACGGGCAATCGATGAGACCCATGCGCTCCAGGGGCGGCTTTCAGCTCCCCACCATTCGCTCCACCGCGGCGAAGCTGGCCATCGCGCTGGTGGCCGGCTCGGTCATCGCGCAGCTTTTGTATCGGTCCACCGGCTTCTCGCTGTTCCTCACCCCGGGCGAAGTGCTGGGCAAGCTGCACCTCTGGCAGCCCTTCACCTTCCTCGTCGTCGAGAACGACGCGCTCGGCGTCATCTTCGGCGCGATCATCGTCTGGTCCATGGGCACCACCTTGGAGATGGGCTGGGGCTCGCGGCGGCTGTTGCGCTTCGCGCTCGGGGTGCCGTTCGCGGCGGGCCTCATCACCTTGGGCCTCTCGCTGGTGATTCCCAGCCTGCGCGGCGTTCCGTACACCGGCGGCTGGGCGATGGCCGCGAGCCTGTGGGTCGCGTACGGGCTGTCGATCGGCGGGGGGCAGGCCAACTTCTGGGGGCTGCCGGTCAGCGGCAACGTGCTCGCGCTGATCGGCGCTGGCTTCGTGCTGCTCAACGGGCTCTTCAACCCGTGGCAGTTCGTCTTCTGCACGCTCGTCGCGCTCGTCATCACCTTCGCGTACGTGCGGCTGGGCTGGACGATGCCGCGGCACGTGTGGCTTCGGTTTCAGAGCTGGCGGCTGCAGCGGCAGCTCAAAGGCCGCGCCAAGCACCTCAAGCTGATCAGCAAAGACCGCAACACGCCGAGCGACTCGGACCGCTACCTGCACTGACGGAAAACCGCAGCTCAGCGGCCGCTGAGGAACTGCGCCAACGCCTGCCGGTCCGCCGCGCCGATTTCGCCGTCGCGCAGGCGAATGCCCAGGCCGCGGAGAATGCCGCGCGTGTCGCGGTCCAGGCGGGCCACTTCGCCGACCAGCGTGCAGAAGTGGACGCCGTCGCTGGCCGGCAACGAGAGCGCGACCCGAACCGGGGTGCCCTGCTTCGCCGGTTCACGCGTCTTCAAGTACAGCCCAGTGCGCGACAGGTCGGCGATGTCGTCCCGGACGTAGCGGCCGCCGATTCGGCAGTGGGCGGGGAGTTCGACGGAGATACGCGCGGCTTCGCGTCGCTCTGAGATGTCCCGAAGCGGGAGAGACAACCGTCACCTCGAACCGTTGACCAACGAACAGCGACTGCGACCGATGACCACCCCAACGAGAGGTCAGACGATTTCTTACATCTGCCAAGCCCGCAGAAGCAATGGGGCCCCGTGCACTCGAGGCGGAAAATATCAATTTGGATGCAGCGCGTCAGCCTTCAGCCAAGGACTGCACGCTCGCCCGGTAGATGTAGATGCGGGCGGTGTTGGTGCGGTTGTCGGCGGGCACCACGAAGAAGCCGGCTTCCTTCGTCTTGTAGTCGTCGGAGAAGCCCGCCACCTGGCGCCCATCCTTGAACGTCACGCGGATTTTCTGACCGGCGTTGGAGGGCAGCTTCGCGCCGGGCGGCAACATGAAGAAGATGGCCTTTACCCGGTTCGAGGGGATTCGCTCGGCCGCGCTGCCGACCTGCGCCTCGAGCGGAACGATGTCGTCGAGCAGGTCCAGGTCGCGGATGGTGCCGCGCTTCACTTGGCCTTCGATGGTGTGAAGGATGACGCGGTGCTCGCCGGAGACGAAGGAGGGGCTCAGCGCGCCGGCGGTCTTCGCGATGGTCGGCGCCGCGGCGGGCTTGGCTGGGACAGGCGCCGGCGCGGCGGGAGGCGGCGCGGGCGCGCGGGGCGCTGGCGTGGGGGCGGGGACGGGTGCAGCCGCCGCGGGGGGCTTGGGTGCGGACGGCGCGGGCGCGGCTCGCGGAGGGGGCGGCGCGGGCACTGAGACGGCCGGAGCCATCGGCGGCGCAGGTCGCGCGGCCATCGGCGTGGGCGCGGGCGGTGGAGGGGCCGAAGGCGGTGGTGGCGGAGGCGGCGCGGCCACGACCGGCGCGGGCGGCTCTGGCACCACGTCGGTCAGCTCGATCTCGAGATCCTCTTCGCTCTTCGCCGCGGCGGCGGGCTTCGGCGGCGCAGGCGCGGCCACTGGAGGCTCGGCCCATTCTTCGCTCGCCTCGATGACCGGCTCGGGGAGCTCCTCCTCGGCGGGCGTCGCGGCTTGAGCCGACTGCACCGTCGGCTCGGGTCCCCACTCGGCATCTCCCAGCTCGACCGGCACGTTGCCGGAGGCAGGCGTCGGGGCGACGGTGGTCTGCGGCAAGACCGGATACTTTGCCGTGCCCACGTCGGCCCACGGGTCGGCCGCGGGCGGCCGCAGCGGTGTCTGCGACAGCGCCTGGTACTTGGCGGTGTCGACGTTGTGAGCGGAGCTCGCCGCGGGGGCAGACGGGACCGCGTCCCACGGAGCGGTGGTGGCGGCGGTGGGCACCAGCCCCAGCGCGTCCGCGCTCGGAGGCGCCTCGGGCTCCTCGAACGAAGTGGTGCTCCCGAACAGCGCAGCGCGATCCGCTGGCGGCGGCGCTTCGGGTTCTTCGGGCGCCGACCAGCTGTCTGGCGCGCCGAAGGCGTTCGAGACAACCGCGTTCGACGGCGGTGGGGCCGCGGCGACCGGTGCGCTCCACGGGTCGTCGCTCGGGACGGGCGCGGCCGCAGGCGGAGGCGGCGCGTCGGCGGGAGCGCTCCAAGGGGCTGCTTGGAAAGCGGGCTCGGGCGGCAGAGCCGCGGCGGTCGGTGCGCTCCACGGGTCGTCGTTCGGGGCGGGCGCAGCCGCAGGTGGAGGCGGCGCTTCGGCGGGAGCGCTGTGGAATTCCTGTGGCACAGGTACGGCGGCCTCGGGTGCCGGAGCCGCAGCGACCGGTGCACTCCAGGGGTCGTCGCTCGGGGCAGGCGCGGCCGCGGGAGGAGGCGGCGGATCTTGCGGCGCGGTCGCGACGGCTGGCTCGGGCGCCGGAGCCGCGGCGACCGGTGCGCTCCAGGGGTCGTCGCTCGGGGGCACGGCCGCAGGAGGCGGGTCGGCGGGAGCGCTGTGGAATTCCTGTGGCACAGGTGCGGCAGCCTCGGGCGCCGGAGCCGCGGCGACCGGTGCGCTCCAGGGGTCGTCGCTCAGGGGCGCGGCCGCAGGAGGCGGGTCGGCGGGAGCGCTGTGGAATTCCTGTGGCGCGGGTGCGGCGGCCTCGGGCGCCGGAGCCGCGGCGACC
>CAZEDU010000003.1:22360-44217 GCA_964511185.1 uncultured Myxococcaceae bacterium
GGTGCGCTCCACAGGTCGTCGCTCGGAGCGGGCGCAGCCTCAGGCGGAGGAGACGCGTCGACGGGAGCGCTGTGGAGCTCCTGCGGCGCGGTCGCAACGACTGGCTCAGGCGCCGGCGATGGAGTGCTCGGCGGCGCTTGAAGTGACGGCTCGCTCAGGGCGGGAGCGACTTCGACGGGAGCGCTGATCGTCTCGGTGGCGGAAGCGGCCGTGGCCTCCGCGCTCGCGGGCAGCTCGACGCTCTCGGTCTTCGTAGCCTCTTGCTGCGCCGCCTGGGCACGACGTCGCTCGGCTTCTTCCCTGGCGTACTCCGCCGCAGCCGGGATCAGCTCCGCCGACGAGATGAGCGCGAGCGGCTCGCCGTTGTCGTCGCTCTCGTCGAGCTCGATGCCAGAGCGCAGCTCCGCGACGCTTTCGGTCTGCAGAAACTCGGCGTTCGCCGCGAGCGGAACGGCGTCGCTCGCGTCGCCGCTCAAGTCGAGGTCGAGCTCTCGCCGCGGCGGCGCGACAGGCTCGGTCGCTGGAGTCTTCTCGGGCGGAGGGGAGCGAACGGCGAAGGGGTTCTCTTCTGGCACTGCGGCCGGAGCGCTCACTGCGGGCGCGGACGGAGGTGCCGCTTCCACTGCAGATGTCGCTTCGATCGTCGGCGCAGCGCTCGGAGCGAGTACGTCCTGGACCGCGGGCGGCGCTTCGCTCGTTGGTGTTGCTTCAACCACCGGCGTCGCACCGAGGGTGGGCGCGGCTGAGTCCGCGGGCGGCGCTTCGACCGACAGCGCAGCGCTCAGAGTCGCGGGTGCTGCTTCGATCGCTGATGTCGTTTCGACCGTCGCCTGTTGCGGATCAGTCCTCGGCTCTTCGGCCTCTCTGTCGGATGCGAGCAGATCGATGACCGGCGTTTCCTGCGCCTCGGTGGGGACCTCCTGCTCTTCCGTTCTTGTCGCCTCGGGCGTCGCAGCAGCGGCCACCGGCGCCACCTCGGGCGTCGGAGGCGTGGCAGGCTCGACTTCCATCACATCGTCGGCGGAGACCTCGGTGACCTCGTCCGCCGCGACCTCGGGCACGTCGGCCTGCGTAGGGGCCGGCTTTTCGTGCAACCAGCTGTGCTGCGGATCGGTGCGAGGCGGCCCCTTGGGTGGCTCGGGGACGGTCACCCGCGGCAGCGGCACGGGCGCTTCCATCGCTTGGAAAGGAGGCGCGGGCTGCTCGGCGATGCGGAAGCTGAGCTCCTCTTCCGGTGCGGCGGGCCAGGCTTGCTGCGGATAGGCCTGCGCCGGGTAGCCGGCGTTCGGATCGTAAATGCCCTGCGCGTACGCGTTGGGGTCGTAGCCCTGCGGGGCATAGCCGTACGCCGCTTGGTTCGGGTCGTAGCCGTAGCCTGCGTCTTGCGGGTAGTACGTCCCCTGCGGGTAGTTCGGGTCGTAGCCTTCGGGGTAGGGATACCAATTGCCGTCTTCGGCGTAGTACCCGGCGGGCTGCTGCGGTTGTCCCGGGTCCGCGCCGCCGAGGATCGAGCGCAGCTCCATCCAGCGCGATTCCTCGCTCTGCGACAGACCACCGGACTTTCGCTTCTCGTCCAAGAAGCGAAATTCCCTCATGGCTTCCCGCATGTCGGACATCCGTCTCCGTACGGCTCGGCCACTGCATTCGTAGTCGAGCGCTGGTGCGAAACCATTCGGCTCTGGCTTGCGATTCTAGGAGCTTTCCCGAGGCGGCGGGAAATCTTCCGACGGCCGAAAAGGTCGGCCTGCGTCGCCTTTTCACGCGTCTCTTGCCCCGCCGTGGGTGCATTCCCACATTGAGTCCGAGGTGCTGGTGGGGGTAGGCGATGGGAAGCGTGGCCGCGTGGGCGGTGGCTTTCGCGTTGGGGGTTTGGGCCTCGCCGCGTGAGCTCGACAGCCAAGCCATTCCGGGAGTGGATTCGAACGACGCCGAGGTGACGCTCGGCCGCTCGCTGTCCTTCGGCTACTCGCTCAGCGGGCAGAAGACCTTGCTCGCCGCCGCGCCCGGCCGTTTCGGGTTGCCGGAGCAGCGCGTGATGTCGCTCGGCGACGACTGGCTGCTCTGGTCTGGGCCGTTCGAGGTGCGCAGCGGGACGGCCGGTTGGTTGTCGCTCGACTTGGATCATTTCCGCGAGCACGCCGGCGTGCGGCTCCCCGAGCTCTCCGCGATCCCTGGCGTGAAGCTCTCGCGGCCCAGCTTGCCGGTGACAGGCGCGGTCGGCGCGCTGCTGGGCCTCACGCGCGGAGGCGACGGCCCGACCGCGGCGCTGCTTCAGCTCTCGACGGCGTGGTGATCAGAAGGCCCACTGGGTGAGGATCTTCTGGAACTCGGCCATCTCTTCCTTCTTCTTCCCGCGCTCGACGGCCTCGACCAGCTTCTCGTCCATCAACAGCAGCCGGCGGCTCATCACCTGCGCGAGGTTGTGCACGACTTTCAACGCGCACAGCCGCTCGCCGCGGAGCAGCTCGTTGAAGCGCTGCGACGAGACTTTGAGCACCCGGCTCTGGCTCACCGCGCGCACCGACGCGGAGCGGGCGGAGTTGCCGGTGATGAGGCTCATCTCGCCGACGACGCTGCCGTCGCCGAGCCGCGCGAGCACTTGCTGCGTCCCCGAGCGGTCCTTCTTGAAGATCTCCACCGCGCCCTCGAGCACGACGTACAGCCCGTCGCCGGGCTCGCCTTCGCGCACCACGAGGTCGCCCAGCTGCAGCGCCTTGTCTTCACAGACCTCGAACAGCTCGGCGACCTCGGGCTCCTTCAGCCCCCGGCAGATCGGCAGCTGCACCAGAAGTCTCATCAGCTGAGCGTCCATCGTCGTCCCCCTGTGGAAGTCTCTTAAATCCCGCGCAACACCGTCGCCTTGCCGACCCGGCCGATCGCCAGGATGAACGCCGCGGTGCGCAGCGTCAGCTTTCGGGTCCGGGCGATCTGCGCGACGCGGTCGTAGGCGTCTTTCATGATCTTCTCGAGCTCGGCGTTGATGCGCTCTTCGTCCCACGTCAGGTGCTGCAGGTTCTGCACCCATTCGAAGTAGCTCACGGTCACGCCGCCGGCGTTCGCCAGGATGTCCGGCACCACCAGCACGCCGCGCTTCTCGAGGATCTCATCGGCCTCGGGCTCGGTGGGGCCGTTGGCGCCTTCGACCACCACGCGCGCGCGGACCTCGGGCGCGTTCTGGCGGGTGAGCACGTGGCCCATCGCGGCGGGGATCAGTACTTCGCACTCGCTGATGATCACGTCGTCGTTGCCGCACGGGTTGCCGCCGGGGAAGCCCTTCACCGTGCCGGTGCGCTTGACGTGCTCGAACAGCGCGGGAACGTCCAAGCCGCTGGGGTTCTTCACGCCGCCGTGCACGTCGCTCACCGCGGTGATGAGCGCGCCCTGCTCGTGGAGCAGCCGCGCGGCGTGGCTGCCGACGTTGCCGAACCCCTGCACCGCGATGCGCGCGCCTTTGACCGGCAGCCCCAAGTCACGCAGGACCTCGCGGCACACGTAGAGCAGCCCGCGGCCCGTCGCCGCCTCGCGCCCTTTAGAGCCGTACAGGTCGAGCGGCTTGCCGGTCACCACCGCCGGCGAATGGCCGTGGTACTTGGAGTACTGGTCCATGATCCACGCCATCACCTGAGGGTTGGTGTTCACGTCTGGCGCGGGGATGTCTCGGGTCGGCCCGATGACGTCTTGGATGTTGTCGACGAACTTGCGCGTGAGCCGCTCGAGCTCCTTGCCGCTCATCGTCGCCGGGTCGCAGTTGATGCCGCCCTTCGCGCCGCCGTAGGGCAAATTCACCACCGCCGTCTTCCACGTCATCAGGCTCGCGAGCGAGACCACTTCTTCTTGACTGACCTCGGGGTGGTAGCGAAGACCGCCCTTCATCGGGCCGCGGCTGTTGTCGTGCTGGATGCGGTAGCCAATGAAGGTCCGGATCTCGCCGGAGTCGAGCTCGATGCTGACCTGCACCTTCACCTCGCGCAGCGGCGTGGCGAGCAACGTCTCGATCCGCTCACCGACGTCCATGATTCGCGCGGCCTTGCGGAAGTAGAAGTTGGAGCTTTCGGCTGCGTTCATGGCCTAAACCTTAACAGAAGGTTTTTTCGGTACGATGAAGGCAATGGCCCAGCCGCTCACACGTCGCGTTCTTCTGGCACTGGTGTGCGCGGGCGGCGTGTGGGGCGTCGTCGGTGCGGCGGGGCTGTCGTGTGGCAGCCCCACGCCGTGCAGCCCGGCGAGCTGCGCGGGGTGCTGCGAGAACGATCAGTGCGTGGTGTTCTCGCGGCAGACGATCGCCGCCTGCGGCACCGGCGGCGTCGAGTGCCGCGCTTGCCAGAGCGATCAGGTGTGCCGCGACGGCCGGTGCCTGAGCGACCTGATGCCGAACCCGGTGGTCGACTCGGGGCAGCCGATCGTCGACGGCGGCCCACCGACAGACGCGGGGCCCACCTGCGGCGGCGCGCAGCAGCCTTGTTGTGATCGCGGCGGCTGCTTTCTCGGGTTGTTCTGCAACGGCGGCGTGTGCGCCTCGGAGCCCTTCGATGCGGGGCCGTTGCCCCAGGACGACGGCGGCGTCGCGCCGGATCCAGGCACCATCGGCGCGGGCTGCACCGCCGACATGGAGTGTCTGGGCAACAAGTGCTTCAAGCAGGTCGATGCGGGCGCCAGCGGATGCTCGGGGGGCTGCTGGCCTCAAGGCTATTGCAGCCAGGACTGCGACGGCGCGGCCTGCCCTTCGGGCTCGAGCTGCAGCCCGTACCTGACCTCGGGCGTCCAGTGGTGCCTGCGCCACTGCGACTGGGACGGCGGACAAGGCAGCTGCCGCCCGGGCTACGTGTGTGATCGCGGGCTGATCAACACCGACCCAGCGCGCGCGACCTGCATCTACCGCTGCGGCGCGGACGGCGATTGTCCCAGCGGAACCCATTGTCAGAGCGGGTTCTGCTGTGGAAAGCAGGGCTTCGCGTGCTGCGGCTTCGTCGGTGGGAGTTGCTCCACCGGCAGCTGCAACGCGCTCGGGTACTGCCAGTGAGCACGAAGCCGACGGTGGAGCAGAATGGTCGCGCGCGGGAGCGGCTGGTGGCGCTGGGCAAGCGCACGCGCGCCCTGCGCGAGCGCAAAGGAATGACGCAGGAGCAGTTCGCCGACCGGTGCGGCATCTCGGTGAGCTTCGCGTCGCTGCTCGAGCGCGGCGAGCGGAGCCCCAGCTACGAGACGTTGGTGCAGATGGCCGACGCGCTCGGGGTGGGGCTCGCGGACCTGTTTCGCGAAGGCGCGGTCGACGAGCGTGACGAGCCGTACTTCGGGCGCTTGCTCGAGTTCGCCCGGCGGGTGCGCCTGAGCCGGGCGCAGGTCGAGCGGTGGGTGGCGGTGGGGCAGGCGATGTTCGCGCTCGACGCCCGCATGTCGACGAAGCGGGACGGCGAGACTTGCAGCGAGGAAGACTGCAACAAGCCGGTGCTCGCGAAGAACCTGTGCGCTTCGCACTACCACCGCGCGCGCCGCGCACGGCTGTGACGTTGCGCGCGCCGGCCGCGGGTTGTTATTCATGTCCCTGCGCGTTCGTGCCATCGAGCGCGCGCCGATGATCTAGCGGACCTTCCGAAGAAGCGCTTCCCCCGAGCCGTTCACGCCCTCTTCTGGGAGCTGCCATGTCATCGCTGCGGATGCAGCGTGTGTCGTTCGCCTATGCGGGCGGCGCGCACGTCCTTTCGAACCTCGAGCTGTCGTTCGTGCCGGGCTGGACCGGCATCGTCGGCGCCAACGGCGCAGGCAAGTCGACCTTGCTCCTGCTCGCCGCGGGTCAGCTCACGCCCACCCACGGCACCGTTCCCGTCGAGCCGGCGGGCGCGCGGGTCGTCTACTGCTCTCAAGCCGTCGAGCACCTCGCCCCTTCCATTCGCGCGCTCGCGGAGGCGACCGAGCGGCAGGCGCGGCGCGTGATGGGACAGCTGAAGCTCGATCCGCTGGCGCTCACCCGCTGGCCGACGCTCTCGCCGGGAGAGCGCAAGCGCTGGCAGATCGCCGCGGCGTTGACGCGCGAGCCCGACGTGCTGCTGCTCGACGAGCCGACGAACCACCTGGACGCGGAGGGCGCCGGTTGGCTGTCGCGCGCGCTGGAGCGGTTTCACGGCGTCGGCGTGGTCGTCTCGCACGATCGCTCGCTGCTCGAGGCGCTGACGCAGAGGACGGTTCGGCTGCGGCAAGGGCGGGCCACGCTCTACGCCGGCGCGTACGGCGCCGCGAAGCAGGCGTGGGAGGCCGAGGCGCGCGAGCAGGCGGCGGGCTGGCGGCGAGAGAAGGAAGCGGTCGAGCGCCGGACCGCGGTGCTCGCCCAGGCGAGGCATCGCCGGGCCGAGGTGCAGCGCGCGCGCAGCGGCAAGCACCTCGACCGCCACGACAGCGACTCCCGCACGCTCGGGGCCAAGTTCCGCATCGAGAGCGCGGAGAAGCGGGCGGGCCGCTCGGTCCAGGTCGCGCGCGCCGTGCTCGAGTCCGCTCAGGAGAAGCTGGACGCGGTCTCGTTTCCCGTCGAGCTGGGCAGGGACATCGCCGTGCGCTGCGAGCGCCCACCGCGCCACTGGTTGATTCGCCCCGAGGGCGAGCGCGCTGGTGTCACGCGAGACGACCGGCTGTGGCTGGTGGGCCCCAACGGCGCGGGCAAGTCGACCCTGCTGCACGACTGGGTGCGCCGCTGGGAGCTGCCCAGAGCGCGGCTGCTCTTTCTTCCACAGGAGCTCACCGAACAGGAGCGGCGCGAGGTGCTCGAGCACGTCCGCGCGCTGCCGCCGGACGAGCGCGGCGCGGTGCTGTCGCTCCTGGCCGCGCTCGGGGTCGATCCTGGCGCGGCGCTCCAGTCTTCGCTGCCGTCACTCGGCGAGGCGCGCAAGCTTCAGATGGCCTTGGGGCTGGGCACAGGCGCGTGGGCGCTCTTCCTCGACGAGCCGACGAACCACCTCGACCTGCCGTCGATCGAACGGCTGGAGCAGGCGCTCCGCGCGTACCCGGGGACGTTGGTGGCCGCGACCCACGATGCGCGCTTCGCGCGCGCTCTCGCGCTTCAGCCGCGGACCGTCTGAGCGCGTCAGCGGCCCTTGCGCGCCCGCTCGAGCTTGATCGCCTTCTCGCCGTGCTTCTTGCCGTTGGCCGCTTCGAACGCCGCGCCGTCGGCCTCGGCGACGAAGACGTAGCTGTACGAGCCGCGCAGCTCCGAGCGGATGATCTTCCCGCTCGGGGCGCCGGCGTCCTCCAGCGCCCGGGCGAACGAGGCGTCGTCGAGGCCGTCCACCTTGCCCAGGTTGACCCAGAGCCGCACCTGCCCTTCCGGCGCGGTGGCGGGCTCACCCTCGCGCGCGGGCTTGGCGCCGCGCTCACCGCGGTCGGGGCGGCGGCCTTCGTCTCGCCGAGGCGATCGGTCGGAGCGGCTCTCCGAGCGGCCACCGCGCTCGCCGCGACCGCTGCGCTCGCGCGGCGCCGGCTTCTCGCGCTCGGGCGCCTTGCGCGCGCCGCTGCGGTCCTGCCCGTGCGCCGCCTGCACCATCTCCATGCGGTGGTGGGTGAAGAAGTACTTGAGCAGAAAAGCGATGAGGTCGTCGGCGTCGCCGCGGCCCTTGAGCGCGTTGGCCAGCGGCAGGTAGCCCTCGTACACCGCGCCGCCGGCGGCCTCGCGGATCTGGCGCACGTGGCGCTCGGTCCACAACGAGAGCGCCTCTTCGGGCGACGGCATCTGCCGCTTCTCGAAGGTGATGTTGTACTTCTTCTCGAGCGTGGTGAACGTCGACAGCTCGCGCCCCGAGACCAGGTTGATGGCGGTGCCCCGCTTGCCGATCCGTCCGGTTCGCCCAACCCGGTGCAGGTAGACCGCGGGGTCCTCCGGCAGCGAGTAGTTGATCACGTGGCCCAGGTCCGAGATGTCGATGCCGCGCGCCGCCAGGTCGGTGGCCACCATCATCGCCACCTCGCCGCGCTTGATCTTCGCCATCACCTGCTCGCGCTGCTTCTGCGGCAGGTCGCCGTTGAGCAGCTCGGCGTCGAAGCCGTTGCGGTTGAGGACCGCGGTGACCAGCTCGGTGTCGTCGCGCGTGTTGCAGAAGATGATCGCGTTCTCCGGCTGCTCCATCTCGAGGATGTAGATGAGGTTGCGCGGCTTGGGGTACGCGTCGTTCAGGTCGTACCGCACGTGCGTGATGTGCTCGACCGTGTAGACGTCGCCGGAGAGCAGCAGCGTCTCGGGGTTCGTGGTGTAGCGCGCGATGAGGTTCTGAATGTCCGAGGTGACGGTCGCCGAGAAGAGCAGCACCTGCCGGTCCTTCGGCAGCTGGTCGAGGATGCGCGTCACCTCCTCGTAGAAGCCCTGGTTGAGCATCTCGTCGGCCTCGTCGAGCACCGCGTGCCGGCAGCCTTCGAGCTTCAAGTTCTTGCGGCGGATGTGGTCGTAGACGCGGCCGGGCGTGCCGACGATGACGGCGGAGCCCGCCTCGAGCGCGTCCTCCTGCGCCTTCATCGAGGCGCCGCCGTAGATGGCCGCCACGCGGATGTCGCGGTACTTGGCGAGCTCGGTCAGCTCGTTGGCGACCTGAATGGCGAGCTCTCGGGTGGGGCAGAGGATGAGCGCGCGCACTTGGCGCTCGCCCATGTCGATGCGCTCGAGGATCGGCAACCCGAACGCCGCCGTCTTGCCGGTGCCCGTCTTCGAGCGAACGATGAGGTCCTTGCCCGCCACCGCCGGGCCGAACGCCTTCGCTTGCACCGGGGTGGGGTGCGCGTAGCCCCGCTCGGCGATGGCCCGGCGCAGCTCGGCGGACAGGCTCAGGTCGTCGAAGCCCACGTCGGCCAGGTACTCCTGCGGCCGCTCGCTGGTCTCGAGCTCATCGGTGGTTGACGCAACGTCGCTCATGGGCCGTGGGCATACCTTTCGAGCACTGCCGATACAACCGTCTTGGTGATAGGCATGGGCCGTTCATGGCGACGCGGAAGAAGGCCAGCTCCAGCAAGAAGGCGACTCGGCCGACCGAGGAAGTGGTCGACGCCGAGGTGGTGGAGGAGCCGTCCGCGCCGAGCGAGCCAGAGGCCGCCGAGCCCAGCCCCGAGGAGCTGGAGGACGTGGACGTGGCGGCGCCCACGCCCGTGGAGGCCTCGCGCTCGACGAGCGCGCTCGGCGCGCGCGACCCGCTGCAGGCGTACATGGCCGAGGTGAACAAGCACCCGCTGCTCACGCGCGAAGAGGAGAGCGCGCTGGCGGTCCGCTTCCAACAGACCGGCGACGTGCAGGCCGCCTACCGCTTGGTCGCGTCGAACCTTCGGCTCGTCGTCAAGCTGGCGCACGAGTACCACCGCAACCCGCTCTCGCTGCTCGACCTGATTCAGGAAGGGAACATCGGGCTGATGCAGGCGGTGAAGAAGTTCGACCCGACGCGCGGCGTGAAGCTGTCGAGCTACGCGGCCTGGTGGATCCGCGCGTACATCCTTCGCTACATCGTCGACAACTGGAAGATGGTGAAGCTGGGCACCACCGAGGCCCAGCGAAAGCTTTTCTTCAAGCTGCGGCAGGAGCAGCAGCGGCTGTCGGCGCAGGGCTTCGAGGTGACGCCGAAGCTGCTCGCCGAGCGGCTCAACGTCACCGAGCAGGACGTGGTCGAGATGGACCGGCGCCTGGGCAACGACGAGGTGTCGATCGACGCGCCGCTGCACCAGGACGAGGGCGGGCGCGCGACGCGGGCCGACCGCATGCTGCCTTCGTCGATGATGCCCGCCGACGAGCGGCTCGGCAACGAAGAGCTGAGCCGGCTGTTCAAGGAGAAGCTCGCGGCGTTCTCGAAGACGCTGAACGAGAAGGAGCGGTATATCTTCGAGAAGCGGCTCATCTCGGACGAGCCGCTCACGCTGCAGGACATCGGCTCGCACTACGGCGTCAGCCGCGAGCGCGCCCGTCAGCTCGAGGCGGCGCTGATCCACCGGATGCGCGAGTACATGCGCGAGCACATCCCGGACTTCGACTGGGTGGCGAACCCGAAAGACTAAAGCCGGCGCGGCTCAGTCGCTCACCTTGAGCCGGAGCACCGGGTCGTCCTTCATGAAGAAGTGGCTGGTCAGCTCGCCGGGGTTCTCGGTGAGCACCACGCCGTCGATCGGCGCGCGCAGCTCGTAGACCGCGAGCTTGGCGCGGGCCTGCTCGAGGCGCTGGTTGCGCTCGACGAGCTGCACGCGCGCTTCGTCGAGCAGCGCCTGCTCGGGCCAGTTCTCCGCGTGGGCCAAGGCGCCGCGGGCGCGCTGCAGGTCCGACTGGGCGCGCGCGACGGCCTTCTTGGCCGCTTCGCGCTTGGCGCGGCTGGCCTTGCGCGGCAGGGCGGCGGCGCGCTTCCTCGCCGCGAGCGCGCGCTCGAGCGCGGCCTCCACCTCGCCGCGCGCTCTCTCGAGGTCGGCGGCCTTGGGCTGGCGGGCCTCCCAGTCGGCGATCTTCGCCTCGAGCAGGCGGACCTGGTCCTCGGCGTACATCGCGGTGTTGCGCAGGTCCTCCGGCACGTAGATGGAGCCGATCTGCTCGCCGCGGCGCACGCGTTGGCCGTGCTGCACCTTCAGCACCTCGAGCACGCCCGAGGTCGGCGCGCGCACGTTCGCGGTGGAGCGCGCGGCCACGAAGGCGCGCACCCCGCCCCAGGAGCCGCCGAGGAGAACGACGGCCGCGGCGGCGAGGCTGAGCTTGGGCCATCGGCGGAGCTGGCGGCCGAGCGGCTCGAGCCACGCGAACATCCCGCCCTCGACGCCCTGGGAGACGCTGACCATCGACTCCTCTGCGTCGGGCACCTCGAGGCTGCCGGCGGTGGTGCGGTGGGTCTCGTCGATCCACGGCTCGGTGAAAGGCGAGGGGAGCGGGTCGGCGTTCTCGACCATGCCGTAGCCGGCGAGCTGGCGGACGAACTTCTCGAGCTCCGGCACGCCGGCGGGCAGCGAGAACCTGCGGGCCACCTCGACCAGGTCCTCCAGGCTGCGGGTGCCGTCCATCTTCGCGGCGAGGGCGAGCTCGAAGTCGTAGAGCAAGCAGATGGATTGGGCGCCGCGCACGCGCAGCTCGCAGAGCTTCGGGCCATCCCCCGTGGAGCGGCGAGCGACCAGGTCGCGGCGCAGCTTCGGGTGGGTCGGTGCTCTCCAGGCGGCCCGGTTGGACATGGCGAAAGTCTACCGAGGGCCGCGAGGCGCTCGCCTCGTGGCATCCGAGCGCCACCGGTGAGAGCGGGGCGTACCGGGGGCGGGTTTGATCAACCAGGGCGGAAAGATTCGCCGTCCGGCTTCCGCGAGTGTCCCGTGCGAAACAGTTACAGCGGCTCGATTCGCAGGTTGTCGAAGAACAGCTGTGCTTCCCAGGACGAGAAGCCGAACCGGTCGTGTCCCTTGCCCTTGAGCGGGAAGGGGTCGTCGAACTCCATGTACAGCTGGTTGTCGATGAACCAGCGCAAGAGCGAGCCGCGCCGCTCGATGCGCCAGTGGTACTGGCGGCCCAGCTCCACGCGGCGGTGCGGGCTCGCCTCGACGCGCATGCGCGTGCCTTCCTTGAACACGCCGGTGCTCTTCAGGTCGGCGCTCGGGAGAGACTTGTCCTTCGCGATGCGCTGCGCCTCGGCCTGCAGCCGCTGGAGCGACGGGCCGTGCTCGTCCAGCCGCGCGATGATCGACAGCTGGTTGTTCCAGCCGCCGTGGATCAACACGTACCCCGACGCGTGGTCGCTCCCGTCTCCGAAGATCTCGACCTTGACGTCCCCTTCCGGCGACATCGAGCGGACGTCGAACTCCACCGCCACGTTCTCCGGCAGCTTGGCCTTGAGCCAGAGCGGGTTGTTCTTCACGCCCGGCGAGAGCAGCTCGCCGTTCACCACGCGCCAGTGGCCGCCGGTGGTCCAGTAGTGGGTGGCGACCGTCTGAGGGTCGCTGTAGTCGTCGCTGAACGGGAGGGTCAGCGGCGCCTGAGGCTCGGGCCGCAGCAGGAAGTAGTGCAGCACAGGCATGTTGAGCAGCACGAGCGCGCCGCCCAAGAGGAGCCAGCCTCGCCGCGACAGCCCCTGCGGCTGATCCGCGGGGGGCGGCAGCGGAGCGGCCTCCTCAGCGACGGGAGCGGCTGCTTCGGCCGTTTCTTTTCTCTTGGCTTGGCCCATGCGCGGCGCCTGGAACTAGCACGAAAGCCGCGCCGTGAGGCAAGCGCTTCAAGACTTCTTCTGACGCTCGTCCGAGTAGCTCGACCATCGCCGCTCGAGCGCCTCTCGCTCGGCCGCCCGGCGCTTGGCCTTCGCCCGCTCGAACGCCAGCTGCTCGGCCTCTTCGGGCGAAGGCTGAACGGCGAGCTGGTAGACAGAGCCGGCGATCGCGAAGAGGGCGGCCGCGGCGAGCACCCCGAGCGGCCGCTGCGCCGCCGTCTGCACCCAGCCGCCGAACTGGTGCAGCGACGCGAGCAGGCCCAACACCAAGAGCCAGCCGCCCGCGAGCGACGAGGTCACCGCTCCGACGTAGCGCGACATCACCATCGCCGCGCAGCCCACGCCCAAGAACGCCGGCAGAAATCCGATGAGCCAGTCGCGCGGTCCGGCGAAGCCGCCCGCGAGCAACCCCGCCGGAAAGCCCAAGCCCACGAACACCGCGGACGGCGGGTAGGCGAATCCCGCGGCGCCCAAGACGAGCGCGCAGACCGCGGCGGTCGGGCCCGAGGGCAACGGCAGCCCGAGCCGCTCGAGCAGCACCGGCACCCAGAGCAGCCCCACCACCGCCCCGACGGGCCCGGCCACGAAGCGGAAGAAGCGGCCGCCGCCCAGCGTGAGCAGCGCGCCGCCGAGCAGCACGCTCAAGAGCCCGGCCCACATGGGCATCATGCGGTAGGTGCTCACCCACCGCGCGGGATCGATGCTGCGGTACGCGTCGAGAAGCGTGGCGAAGTCCACTCGAGCGCGAGTCTAGCCTGAAGGGACGTCAGGTGCGCACGATGGCGAGCGTGATGAGCCCGGCCATGATGAGCGCCGCCATCAGCGCGAAGAGGTAGAGCTTGGGCGGCGTCTCGAGCCGCTTCCTCAGGTCGGTGGCCACCTCGGCCGCGCTGACCTGCCGCTTCTCGCCAGGCTTGCCGTCGCCGAACAGCGGCGTGGCGAGGCGCTGCGCGCTGGCCTCGTCCTGCGGCGTCGGCGCGGCCAGCACCCGCTCGGTCAGCCGGCGCGCCGCGACCACGTCGCCCAGCTGGTAGGCGTCGAACGCGGCTTGGAGGGCCGACGACGGCGCCTTGCCCGGCGAAGGGCTGGGCTCCTTGGCTTTCGGCTTGCGAGCGGTCTTGGCCATCGCGCGCAGCGATATAGCGGGGAATGGCCGCCGCCGTCGACGGTATATAAGACCTCAATGGCCGCAGGGCTTTCCCGAAGGCAGCTGTTGGGCGGGCTGATCGTGGGCTCGCTGCCGGGCCGTGCGTTCGCGTTCGGTGACTCGGCGCGCTTCATCCCCGCCGTCGCTCAGCATGCCGGTCGTTGGGACGCGCGGCTGTCGGGGCTGCGCCGCCTGGCGTGGGAGCTCCAGCGGAGGACGTCGGTCGAGGTGGTGCCCGACGCGCGGCCCTTCCCGCTCTCGAGCGCGAAGCTCTTCGAGTATCCGTTCCTGTACATCGGCGCGGACGGCGAGCTGCCTCCGCTCAAGACCGACGAGATCGAGAACCTGCGGCGGTACCTGACCTTCGGGGGTTTCTTGCTCGCCGACGCGAACGACGGCTCCGACGGCAGAGGCTTCGACGCGAGCTTCCGGCGCGAGCTGGCGCGCGTGCTGCCGCAGTCCCGGCTGGCGCCGCTGCCGCACTCGCACGTGGTGTACAAGACCTTCTTCCTGCTCGACTCCGCGCCGGGCCGCTTGATGGTGAAGCCGGATCTCGAAGCGGTGATGCTGGGCAAGCGCGCGGCGGTCATCTACTCGCAGAACGACCTGGCCGGCGCCTGGAACCGAGACGAGGGCGGCGAGTACGAGTTCGAGGTCTCGCCGGGCGGCGATGGGCAGCGCGAGCTGGCGTTTCGCATCGGCATCAATTTGGCGATGTACGCGCTCTGCCTCGACTACAAGGACGACGCGGTGCACTTGCCGCTCATCATGAACAAGCGCCGGTGAGCGGGCACCCCCTTCGATGAATCCGTCGTCCTACAACGCCTGGAAGCTGGTCAGCCTCTCGCCGCTGCCGACCTGGGCGCTGGTGCTGCTCGCGGCCGTCGTGTCGGCGGGCGTGGTGCTGGCGGCCTGGGGCGTGCTCAAGGAGCCGAACCCCAAGAAGCGCGTCCTGCTCTGGTCGCTGCGCGTGCTCGCCGGCGTCTGCGCGCTGTTCTTCTTGCTCGAGCCGGGGATCCGCAGGCTGCAGGTGGCGCAGGTGAAGAACCGCGTCGCGGTGCTGGTCGATCGCTCGGCCTCGATGGGGTTCCCCGCCGAGCCGCAGGGGCCGACGCGGTCCTTCGTCGCGGGAGAGGCGCTCGAGAAGCTGCAGCGCACCTTCGACGGGCTGCGCGAGCGGTTCAACGTCGAGGTCTATGCGTTCGACCCCGAGCTGTCGCCCACCTCGGCGCAGGCGCTCAAGGCCGAGCCGCCGCGGGGCGGCAGGACGGACATCCTCTCGGCGCTGAAGACGCTCAAGGCCGGCGAGCAGGGCGGCGAGTCGAAGAAGCTCTCGGGCGTGCTGCTCGTCTCCGACGGCGCCGACAACGCCGAGCTCGCTTCGGGCGCGGTCGGCAAGGCGAAGTCGGATCTGTCCGCCTTGGGCTTTCCGGTCTCCACCTTGGCGGTGGGGCAAGAGACGCTGAAGGACCTGGCGATCGAAGGACTGAAAGTCGACGACTTCGCCTTCGTGCGCAACTCGGTCACGGTGGAGATCGAGGTGAAGGGCCGCGGCTTCAAGGGCGCCTCGGTTCCGCTGGTGCTCAAGCGGGAGGGCCAGGTGGTGGCGAGCAAGTCGGTGGAGCTCAAGACCGCCGACGAGCTGGTGCACGTCTCGTTCACCTTCACGCCGGATCAGACCGGCCGCTTCGTCTACACGGTGTCGGTGCCGGTGTTCCCCGACGAGGCGGTGGCCGAGAACAACACCCGCTCGTTCACGCTGAAGGTGATTCGCGACCGCGTGCGGGTGCTCTTGGTGGTGGGCCGGCCGTCCTGGGACGAGCGGTTCCTGCGGGGGCTGCTGCGCCAGGACGCCAACGTCGACCTGGTCAGCTTCTACATCTTGCGAACGCTGTCGGATGATCCGCTGGTGCGTGATCAGGAGCGCGAGCTGTCGCTGATCCCTTTTCCGATGGAGGAGATCTTCGACACCAAGCTCGACACCTTCGACGTCGTGGTGTTCCAGAACTTCGGGTACACCGACCCGCAGCTCTCCATCGAGCAGTACGAGCGGAACCTCGAGCGGTACATCCACAACGGCGGCGGCTTCGTGATGATCGGCGGGGACCACGCCTTCGGCGAGGCGCGCGCGAACTTTCGTACCTTGGGGCTCGCGCTGCCCGTGGAGCCGGCAGGACAGCCAGCCAACCTCGAGCTGCACAAGCCTCGCGTCACCGCGGACGGCCTGCGCCACCCAGTCACCGCGCTCGGCAACGGCGCGCCTCAAACCGAGCAGGCGTGGAGCTCGCTCCCCGCGGTTCCTGGCGCGAACATCACCCGGCTCAAGCCAGGCGCGACGGCCTTGCTCGAGCACCCGACGGTGAACGTCGACGGCAAGGCCGCGCCGGTGCTCGCGCTCTGGGACTACGGCCGCGGGCGCGCCATGGCCCTGACCATCGACTCGAGCTGGTACTGGGCGTTCACCTCTCACGCGTCGGGAGCGCCTTCGCGTCACTACGATCGCTTCTGGGGCAACGCCCTGCGCTGGCTCGTGCGCGATCCCGATCTGACGACGTTGAAGGTCGCGGCGGATCCGCCCACGGTCGAGCCGGGCAAGCCCGTCGGCGTCGTCGTCACCGCGCGCCAGTCGGACTATCAGCCCGCCGCCGACGCGGAGGTGCGCGTGTCGTTGGTTTCAGTGTCCGAGCAGAAGGTGATCGGCACCTTGGTGGGCAACACCGGGCCCGACGGCTCGGTGCGGCTGGAGTTCCCGGCGCCGGCGCCCGGCGCGTACAAGCTGCTGGGCTCGGCGAAGAAGGGCGAGAAGTCGCTGGGTGAAGCGGACGACGCGGTGGCGGTGCGCGCGGTCGGGCCCGAGCTGTCGGACGCGTCGGTCCGCGCGCAGCTGCTCGGCGACATCGCGCGCCTCACCGGTGGGAAGGTGCTGCGGTCGGTGGAGGGGACGGTGGATCTGCCGCTGTTGGATCCGCCGGTCGTGGAGGTGGGGCGCAGCAAGGATCAGCCGATTTGGGACCGGTGGTACTTCTTGATGGTCCTCGTCGCCCTCCTGGGCGCGGAGTGGTTCCTGCGCCGAAGGTTTGGCTACATCTAAAAGGAGAGATTTCTCCGAGGGGAGGCATGGGCTGGGTAGGTGCTTCCCTTTCGCTTCGATGGCCCGTGCATCGCCAAGACACGACCGCTTCACGGTACGCGGTTGCCTTCTTCAACGACGTTGTCGGTCCGAACTGCGGAGCCCTGGGTACCAGAAACGGCACCTTTCTCTCCGCGGTTCGACGCGCCGGGGGCCAGCAACGTGTCAAAGCCCCCGCCCGAAGCTCGGCGGCGCTGGTGGCCTCTCGCTCGAGCGTTCGACCCTCCAGCCACCGCTTCCCTCAAGGCCAACAGCGCGCGGACTCGGACGAGCGTTCGTCCGCTAGCCGATGGGCACCGGCAGGGTGCGGCTGGCGGCGAAGACGGGCGCCCAGCGCTCCTGCACGTCCGGTGAGTTCACGAAGTCGCTGATGGCGCGGAACACCGCCCGCGGCGAGCCGAGCCGCTCCGCCCACGCGCGCCCGCGCTCCGACAAGTTCGGAACCCACTCGTCGAGCGCCCCCGCCGGCACCGCGCCGAGGCCGCGCTCGTAGACGACGCGCGGCACGTACAGCGGCGCGAACCGCGCGTGCCGGTGGTCGTGCACGCAGCCAGGCTCTTCGACCAGCGCGGCGCACAGCGGCCGTTCGCGCGTGTTGAAGACGAGCTTCACCTCGCACCCGTGCGGATCATACGCCCCGCGCAGCCGATGGTCTCCTCGAGGGATCAGCCGCCGATCGAGGTAGCACCACGCGCGCGCCTCGGGCGGAATGACGCCGCGGTGCCGCGCGCCGGCGTAACGAAAGAACCGTCGCGCGTTCGAAGGGTCGAGCCGCGCCTGGGACGCGAAGGCCTTCAAGGCCTGGAGCTTCGGGACGAGCCGCGCGCTCATCCCCCAGCGCGCGCCGAACACCTCGAGCTGCTCGGGGGCGCAGCGCAGAAAATCGTCCACGCGCTCGAGCAGCCGGTCGCGGTCGTCATCGACCAACAGCTCGTCGAAGCGCGTCTTGAGGCCAGGGAAGCTCACCGGGACGAGCGTGGCGAGCGGCTCGCCGCGGCCGCTCCACTCCGCGTCGAGCGAGAGCGCGGTCGTGCTCACGGGGCGCAAGAGCCAGTCGGGCGCGCCCGGAGTCCACCAGCGCGGCGCTTCGAGCTGGGCGCTGTCGAACGGGCCGCTCGCCCGGCGCGACACGTACCGAAAGGACGTGGCGGTGCCGCGGCCCGAGCGCCAGAGCGTCGCGCAGGTGTGCACCTTGGTGTCGGCGAAGACGCCCGCGCCGAGCTCGATGACCTCGACCAGCTCGAGCCGTTCGAGCAGCCAGCGCCGGAGCGGCGCGTAGAGATACGCGTCGAGCAGCGTCGCCGGCGTGATGAAGCAAAGGGCGCCCGGGCGCGAGGCGAGGCGCGCCGCGGCCTCCATCAGGAAGAACACGAAGTCGTCGCGCAGGCTCGTCCCCCGCGGCAGCGCGCCGAGCGCCGCGCGGTAGGCGCGCAGCCGTTCGGGCTCGGACAGCAGGGACGAGGTGCCGTTGTAGGGCGGGTTGCCGATCCACAGCTCGAAGCTGCCGGCCGGGATGCGCGCGCTCAGCGCCGCGATGCCGCCGCGCAAGGCGTCCGCTCGAAGCACGGTCGCGCCTGGCGCGCGCGCGCGGCAGGTGCGCACGTTCTGGCTCGACAGGTCGAGGCCGAAGCACCTCGCTTGGGGGTAGCGCTCGACGAGCGGGCGCAAGAACGCGCCGGCGCCGCAGGCCGGATCGACGATCGCGAGCGGGCGCCCGTCCGGCACCAGCCGCCCCGCGCGCTCGAGCAGGTGCGCCACCAACGGCTCGGGCGTGAAGTAGATGCCCTCGCGCCTGCGCTTTTCGCGCTGGAAGACCTGCGCGAAGGCCTCTTCGTTCGAAAGGTCCAATCGCCGGCGATGCTACACCGGCGCTTGCGCGTCCGGCGGCCCGCGGAGCTCCTGCGTCTGCAGCGCCTCCCGATCGAGCTGCTCGCGCCGCGTGCGGAGCAGCTCCCGAACAATCACCTGTCCAATCGCCACCGCCGGCACGGCGAGGATCGCGCCGAAGATGCCGGCCAGCTCGGTGAGGAACAAGAGCGCGAGCACCACCACCAGCGGGTTCACCTCGACGGTTCGCCGGTACACCACCGGCCCGAGCACGTGGTTCTCGAACTGTTGATAGATGATGAAGAAGATGGCGCAGGCCGCCGCTTTCCAGATGCCGCCCACCGCGAAGGCGATGAGGGTGATCACCGTGCCGACCAGCGTGTTGCCCACCAGCGGCACCAGGCTGGACATGCCGCTCAAGAGCCCGAGCGGCAGGAAGAACGGCATGCGGATGATGGCGAGGAAGAGGGTGGTGCAGACGGCGTTCACCAGGCAGATGAGCGAGAGGCCCGACAGGTAGCCGCCGATCGACTGGTACATCTTCGAGAGCACGCGCCGGTACCGCTCCCGGCGATCAGCGCGGGCCTCGGCGAGCAGGGTCCGCACCAGCCGCGGACCGAACACGAGCATGAAGATGACGAGGAAGAAGAGCGTGAGCGCCGCGGCCAAGGCGGTCAACACGTCGCTCACCGCCCGAATCGAGGTGGTGACCGCTTGCTGCACGTGGCTCAACGCCTCGTTGCGGAACTGCTCGAGCCGTTCGTCGAGCGAA
Organism: uncultured Myxococcaceae bacterium; assembly: GCA_964511185.1. GTDB lineage: Bacteria > Myxococcota > Myxococcia > Myxococcales > Myxococcaceae > CAZEDU01. The sequence goes on from CAZEDU010000003.1 coordinate 41,410, forward strand.
AAGGAGTGGTCGAGCCTGCGGTAGAGCGACGTCTCTTTCGCCTGCGCCATCCACTGCGGCACCTGCACGACCAGCGCGCGTCCCTGGTTCACCGCGGGTGGAATCAGGACGGTGAAGACGCCGGCGAGGGCGAGGACCAGGCCCACCAGCACCATCGTCACCGCGCTGCGGCGGGGCAGCCCCTTGCGCTCGAGCAGCGCGACGCCGTGGTTCAGCGCGACGGCCACCAAGGTCGCCGCCGCGGTCAAGGAGAGCGCGACCGTCGAGTGCATCAGGATCCACGCCGCGAGCGCGAGCCCCAGCAGCGTCACCCCGACCTTCGCCACCGCCTTCACGCTGACGTCTTGCGCTCGCGCCGCCACCCACCCCTCCCGCCGTCGGAAGATTGCGCACGGGGCTAGGGCGCGGGGAGGGTGTTATCCGCAAGTCGACCGGCCCGCCTCGTCGTTTCAGCGGGTTCGACGCGCGCGCGTTGGTAACGCGAGTTCTCTCTGTGCGTGGAAGGCAACAGGTTTGTGGTGTGGAGTCGCGGCCCCAGAACGCGCGCGTAAGCACTCGTTACAGTGCGTAACCGGTTGACTTGACTTTCGCCGCAGCCCTCCGCGCGGCGGTCCCTCACGTGTTTCCAGCTGGGCACATGCGTTGCTGAGGTGGCCACCCAGCGCTCCTCAAAGGGGAGGAGGCACATTCCCATGCAACGCAGTTGGAGAGGTTCGACAACGATCGCTTTGGCGATGGTTGTCGCGGTGAGTGGTGCGCGCGCTTTCGCACAGGCCGAGGTGGAGAAAGGCGAACGCTGCGCGACGCGGCTGTCGATCGCGCTTCTGGGGCGCAGTCCGGCGCCGGCCTTGCTGTCGCTCGCTGCTCCACAGAGCGACGTCGACCGCATGCTCGAGACGACGGAGTTCCAGCAGAACTTCGCCCGCTTCATCAACGCCAAGTTCAACGACGACCCGGGCGCGACCGCGGCCGACGACTCGGCGTACTTCCTGGCCCGCGTCGTCTTGCGCGACAAGCTCCGCTGGGAGGAGATGTTCCTCGGCCAGTACCGCGTGGTGGCGACCGCGCAGGCGCCGGCCAACACCACCGCGCTCTACACGGAGAGCAACGTCGGGGTGTACCCAGACACGGAAGGACTGGGCTTCTTTCGCAGCCGGCCGTGGCTCGAGCGCTACGCGGGCAACGAGGAGGAAGGCATTCGCATCGCCACCGCGTATCGGATGATGCACAACACCATCGGGCTCAAGTTGGTCGCGTCGACCAACTCGCCCGACGCCGACGTCTCGGCCACCGGCCGCCAGGGCCCCGGCTGCGCGACGTGCCACTTCAACAGCTGGTTCGCGCTCGACAAGACCGCCGAGGTCTTGGGCCGCGTCCGCCGCAACAACAACACGGTGAGCTTCACGCCGTACACCGGTCCGGCGGTGCCGCTGCTCGGCGGAATCCAGGTGCAAAACGACAAGGAGCTCGTCACCGCGCTGGTGAAGTCCGAGGCGTTCGAGTTCCGCGCGTGCCGGCTGGCGTTCGAGTTCCTCTACGGCCGGCCGGAGGTCGCGTGCGAGGGGCCGATCTTCGACAGCTGCATGGATGAGTTCAAAGCGAAGGGGACGATCCAGTCGGCGATCGCGGTGGTCGCCAAGAACCAGGCGTTTTGCCAGTGAGGACGTCACCCATGAAAACGAAACTCTTGGGAACAGCGCTGCTCGTCGTGCTCGGCGGATGCGGCTTCGGGAACACGGACGTGGACTTGGGCGGCAAGCTCAAGCCGCTCGGCAATGAGGGTGACGGCTTTCACGACAACCTGGTGGAGCCGGACGGCGATCCGTCGGCCGCGCCGCGCTGTGACATGGGCAAGCGGTACGTCGGGTTCGGCAACACGCCGCTCGAGGTGGGCAGGGCGGATGCCGACATCGGCGTGAACCAGGGGCGGCTCAAGCCTTACTCGGCGCTTCGCGAGGACTACACCCGCGTGCTGGGCGCCAAGCCCGCGCTGATCGACGCGTCGGCCAGCACGTTCGGCGAGACGGCGGCGCGTTGGTGGCAAGAGCCGCAGGCGTCGTCGATCAGCGTGTTCACCGCGTTTCGCGTCGCGTTCCAGGGCTGCTTGAACCTCACCTCGGGCAGCGCGTACGGAACGGCGCCCAGCGCGGCGACGGCCGAGACCCGTTGTCGCGAGTTCTCGCGGAAGTTCTGGAGCCGCACGCCCGAGCCGCAGGAGGTCAGCGCGTGCGTGCAGGTCGCGACCGTCGACTCCGCGAAGGAGACCAACGCCAACCGGCGCTGGGCCTACACCTGCGCGGCGGTGCTCAGCGCCACTGGGTTTCTCACCTACTAAAGGGACGAGGCGAACATGAAGAACAAGAGAGATATGTCGCGTCGCGCCCTTCTGCAGGGCGCGGCAGGTGTCGCGGGCGGCCTGGCGGCGGTGCAAACGCCCGGAGGCGGCTGGTTCGCGGGGACCGCGCGCGCGCAGTCGCTGACCGAGAAGTCCGCCGTCGTCGTGGTGTTCTTGAACGGTGGCTACAACGCCATCTTCAACAGCGCGGACTCGTTCGTGCCGGCCGGCACGTTCGGCGCGACCGGGACCAACACGCTGGCGCTCGCCAACGGGCTGGTGGTGGACCGGACGACGTTCGGCACGCTGCCGCAGTACGCGCTCGAGCACATCTCCACCATCGGCATCAAGCACGGGCAGACCGGGCACGACCAAGCCCGCCGCGTCGACTGGACGTTCAACGGCACGCGCTCGGCGCCGCTGATGTTGGCGAACGCGATGGGCGGCGACGCCGCGATCAAGTGCGCGGTGGT